>JAGWZH010000218.1 GCA_018971945.1 Alphaproteobacteria bacterium
AACGCCGGTGATCGCCAAGGCGCGCTCGCCGCCGCCCAAGAGGCCGTGGCCCTCTATCGGGCTTTGGCCAAGGAAAACCCGCAGGCCTTCACGCCCAATCTGGCCGGGTCCGTGTCGAACCTGGCGACCTTCCTGTCTGAAGCCGGTGATCGCCAAGGCGCGCTCGCCGCCGCCCAAGAGGCCGTGGCCCTCTATCGGGCTTTGGCCAAGGAAAACCCGCAGGCCTTCACGCCCGATCTGGCGCGCACGCTTTCGTCATATGGCGATGTTCTTATGGCCAGCGGGCAGTCAAAAGAATCAATAGCCGCCTATCAAGAATGCGCGGAGCTCTTGCGCCCATTCATGGAGGCGATGCCCGATACATTCGCGGGATTGTTCAATGCCAATCTCCGGGACCTTATCAAGGCGCTTCAGGCGAATGGCGCGGGGGATGCTGAGATCGGGGCGGCGCTGGATGCGCTGGGCGTCCAGCTTGGCGGCAGCGAAGGCCAGCCGCCCGAGGTTGCTCTGTTCCAGGCCTGGGCGCAAGCGCACAATAAGGGGCGCACCGAGGATGCGCGCACTGCATACGCCCAGCTCATTTCTGCTTTGGATGCCGACTTGGCCAACCCGGCGCTTGATCCAATTCGCGACGCTGTCGATCAAGCCCGTGCGCAACTCGGGGAGGCGTGGGCCTACGGGGATGGGCCACGGCGTGCAAAATAATGCGGCCACGCCCGTATGCTAAAAATCTCGTTTAATTTCCTGGGTCCGCAGGGGGCGCAATTGGTTATTTTTCCGCATGCGAATAACTTTGACTGCTCCGATCAGCGTTTTATCGCGCATTGGATTGTTTGGTTCGAGCACTTTGCCCTTACCGAGGCCGATCCACTGACTGACGCGATGCCTCGCTACCCAGGCCAACAAAGCCTAGCGGCGCAATTGGCAGCCGGCAGGCGCTTCAGCGTTGATGTGCTGGCCCGCTGCTTGGCGCCGCCTCAGTATCGAAACACTCTGCAGGCCAGCCAGGAATTTGTTCAGGTCAACGCCAGCATCGTAGAGCCATTTGCAGTGACGAGCACACACACAGGTCGAAATGTGCAGGGCCTCCGCCTTACAGATTATGCGCGGGAAATTTGGAAGGCGCTCAGCCAAGACCAGCGCGAAGCGGAGATTTTGCTAGCATCCGCAACCATTGAGGCGGACCTTGATGTCGATGGCGACAGTGCGCCGACTGTCTTGCTTAGTCATAGCCAGCCGTTGATTCCGACGTCAATTGTTCAATCCGCTTCCTCAGATCGCGCATCACTTGTGTTCGAGCTTGTCGGCCGCATTCACGAAGATCCATTCCAGCCGCATTATCGCTTGCGCCCTCATGGGGAAGCGGTGACCGGATGGCCCAACCGCCTGAGATCTTATTTTTGGCCTCGCCCGACGCAGAGCTACAGTGTGGCAGCTTCTCAGACGTTCTCGTTTGCTGAGCGGGCAGCAAAGCTCGTTGAAGCGGTACAGGCGAAGGTGGAGTGGAGCGAATCGCATAACGCCGCCGCCGTGCAGCTCGCCGAAGACATTTTTACTTGGGGCGGGGTCCGACAATCGACAGTGACGGCACAAAGAGTGCGGGCAGTTTTCGAAAACGCCAATGCTGGCGAAATCGTCCACCCTGGCGCACCGATGAACAGCGGCTGGACGAAAGTGGCTGCGTTCGCGAGCGCGCATCTCGAAGCGTTCGGTAAGGCCCAAGTCATTTGGGATAGCAGGGTGTCAACCTCTCTTATCGCGCGGCTCGACGCGCTGCTCGTCGTTGCTGGAGTTACCGAGCCAAGCGCTCTCTTTCCGGAGATCGGCCTGGTCCGCGGGCGCGGCAGCTTCCGAGGACAACGGCAG
>JAGWZH010000219.1 GCA_018971945.1 Alphaproteobacteria bacterium
AGGGCGCGTAGCTCAGCGGGAGAGCACTACGTTGACATCGTAGGGGTCACAGGTTCAATCCCTGTCGCGCCCACCATCTTTTCAACAACTTAGACCATTTTCTCGGTCAGCCGCGCGTGCCAAGATACCAATAAGATACCAGATTAAAGGCAAAGCGTGAAAAGCCAGGCAGAGCCGCCCGCTGTCGCGCAACCTGCAATCGCCCAAATCCTTGAGATTCGATCGTGACACGTGCGGCTCGGCACCAGCACGAAAGTCTTCATGCCTTAATGTGCGTTGGCGACGCATACCGTGTACAAGGGGGCATCAGGGCGATGATTGGCACATGCGATGGCCGCATTGATTACTTTTGCTGTGTCA
Organism: Alphaproteobacteria bacterium; assembly: GCA_018971945.1. Taxonomy (GTDB): domain Bacteria; phylum Pseudomonadota; class Alphaproteobacteria; order Caulobacterales; family Aquidulcibacteraceae; genus REEB509. The sequence continues at coordinate 361 of JAGWZH010000219.1, forward strand.
GCCTCATGCCTTGCCATCATCTTGTTGGGCTGGATGATGAGAAGGGACAGTGAGCTTCGGTGTCGATTTTCAGCCGGCTGAACGGGAGAAATATGCTCCTGTTCTTAGGGTTTTTGGCGTGTCGCCAAAGCCCGCTGATGACAGACATCCAGCGCCTTAGCTCAAGCGCATACCGCGCCTGAGCGGCAGGGCACTAAGCTCACGAACCCTTTGTTCGCCCCGCCGGAGGCGCGGGCGAAATCGGGGCGAACCCTTCGTCCCGCCACTTTCCGGGCCGCCGCCCGGCGCAGCGGCGGTCAAGGGCCGCGAAGCGGCTTGCTCGCCCTTGACCGGCGCGAGCAGGGGGGGCTGTCCACCTTTCCACCCGGCGCCTTCCAGTTGAATTGGGCTGGTGAAGCGGCCCGGAATTCGCGCGTCGTTGGGTAATCACCCTAAAAATGGGGGGATTACCGGGGCTGCTGATCCCAAAGAGGACGCCGGCGCCTTGTTTTCGTGGATGGGGGATGAAAGTGCGCCGTAGCCATGCTATCTAGACGGCGTATCTAGAAAGTTGTTACGCATGGCTCTCAGTATCAAGACCGACGAAGCCGACCGGCTCGCCCGTGAACTCGCCCGGCTCACGGGCGAGACAATGACTGACGCCGTCACGAAGGCGCTAGCGGAACGATTGGAGCGCGAGTGCGCCGCCCGCGAGGCTGAAGCGGACCTACCAGCACGGATCAAGGCCTTTGCCCAACGCATCCGTCCCCATTACGAAACACGCCCCATTACCAAAGCCGAATGGGATTGGGCTAGCGGCGACGAAGGCTGATCGTGCTCATTATCGACTCATCGGCCGTCGTCGCCATGATGCTGGACGAACCCAGCGCCGATGCGCTCGCCCACCGTCTTGCCGCCGAACCCCGTGGCGGGCGCCTGATGGCGGCGGCCAATTATGTCGAGGCGGGAACCGTGCTCGCGGGCCGCAGGCGCGATCCTTATCAGGGCATCGCTGATCTCGATGCCTTCTTGGAAAATTTCGGCGTCACCATCGCCGCCATCGATGAAGACCTTGCGCGCGCGGCCCTTCAAGCGCGCCTTCGGTACGGCAGAGGCTTCGGGGCGAGCGCCGGGCTGAACTTCGGCGATTGCTTCGCCTACGCATTGGCCAAGAAACACAATGCCCCGCTACTCTTCATCGGCGACGATTTTGGCGCAACCGACGTCACGCCTGCGGTCTAAGCATGGCAAACTGCCGCCGATGGGCACAAGGCACGACACCTCTAGAATGAAGCATCTGCGCCGACATCACTGGTCGACCGTCGCGTGCGGCGCTTTTCCCAATCGGTTAAAGCGGCTTCGAGGTAACGAACCAGCCGCGGGCCATACTTCACGAAGGGCGGACCTTCGCCGGTCACGCGCCAGCGATTGAGGGTGTGCTTGGACATCTTCAGGCGCGTGGCGGCTTCTTCGACGGTGAGGAGTTCATCGTAGTGCATGGGTTGGTCTCCACTTAAGCGCCGCA
>JAGWZH010000103.1 GCA_018971945.1 Alphaproteobacteria bacterium
TGGTGCGGACCTTTTTCGGCAATGAGGCCATCTGGGCCTTCGCCATCGCCTCGGTCTCCTTTGCGCTCGCTGCGATGAGCGTGCTGTTTGTGAAGGAAATCGACGAAGAGGAGGGAACGCCCATCGCAGCGACAGGGGGCCAGGCTCCCTCCGGCGCCGCTCAGGCTGGAAGCGCTGCGCCTTCTGGGACCGTCTGATGGGCGGGGTCACGCGGCGGAGCGCGGTCCTCGGTCTGGCGGGGATCATGGGCGGGGTCGCGCAGGCAGCCCCGCCTGCGGTCGGCACGCTTGCGGTCTATCCCCAATTCGCCTCGTCTTTCGTCGCACCGCGGACGGTATGGGTATGGAGCCCGCCGCGGGCGGGGCAAGGCCGCCGCCTGCCCGTGATCTATATGCATGATGGGCAAAATCTCTTCGACGCCGACCTCGCCGCCTTTGGGGAGTGGGGGGTGGATGAGGCGCTGACGGCGCTTTCAGCCACCACCGGCGCCCAAGGCGCGATCGTCGTTGGCATCGCCAATACCTCCCTGCGCCGCCAGGAATATCTCCCCGAGACCTATCTCGCCCAGATCGCGCCCCCGTTGCGGTCAAGGATCGAAGACGCCATGGGCGGGCCGGCGCTGAGCGAGGCCTATCTCGCGTTTCTGACCGAAGAGCTGAAACCCTTCATCGAGGCCAATCATCCCGTGCAGCGGCGGCGGCATGGGGTGTTCTCCATGGGCTCGAGCATGGGTGGGCTCATCTCCCTTGAAGCGGTGATCCGACGCCCTGACGTGTTTGGCGGGGCGGGGTGTCTGTCGACCCACTGGCCGCTGCGGCTGTCCCCGTTTGAAAGCGTCGAGGAACTCGTCGCTTGGCAGGAGGGCCTCCTGCCCGCCATCGCGCACTATGTGGGCCTCGCTCCGCCGCCAGGGCGGGCGCGCCTCTGGTTTGACCACGGGGATCAGAATCTCGATCGCTGGTACAGGCCCTACCAAATCGCTGCGGACGCCGCCTTTCTCGCCCGCGGCTACGCCCTGGGCGATGATTTCCAGAGCCGATTTTATCCGGGAACGGACCATAACGAGACGTCGTGGCGGGCCCGGCTCGAAGATCCGTTGCGCTTTTTGTTGGGGGTCGAGGCATGAGCAGGACGCTGAGGCTGATGGCGGGCGCGCGCTTTGAAAAGACGCCGGGGGGCGTTCTATCGGGCGGTCTGGGGCACGCTCGGGGGCACGCTCTGGGGCGCGCTCTGCGGGGCGCCATGACGGCGGCGGCTTTGGCCCTGGCGGGGTGTCTCGGGGCGGATCCGCCCGAGCCGACCTGGGCGAGCGCCGCCAAGACCGCGGTGGGCGCCTCCTATGAAGCCTATGTCGACGGGCGCTACGCAGACGGAGGGCCTACAGGCCCTGTGTCGCGGGTGTGGTTTTCGATCGCCGACGGGGTCCTCACCGAGACCATGTATGGCTTGATCCATGAGGCGCAGATCAAACGCCTCAGGATCGCTGTGACGACGCCTGAAGGGCTCTTTGTGGAAGGGCCTGGGGCTCAGACCCGGACCGAGTATCTGCACGCCACCCCCGACGGCAGGCCGCTCTCGCCCGCCTACCGGATCGTCACGTCCGACCCTGCGGGCCAGGTGGAGATCGTCAAGCACGTCTTCACCGATCCCGACAGACAGAGCCTGATCTTGAGGGTCAGCGTGCGCAGTCTGACCGGGGCGGCGGTGACCCCGCATGTCCTGCTTGAGACCGCGCTTGCCAATACCGGCGTCTCAGATGCGGGCCAAGCGCGCCCTGAAGCCCTCACCGCTTCAGACAACGGCGTCGCCCTGGCTCTGGTGGGATCAACCCCGTTCACCCACGCCCAGGCCGGGATCGTGGGGGTCAGCGACGGGCTCATTGATCTTGAGGACGGCGTCCTTGACGCCAGAAGGACGCGGGCGGCGCCGGGTGCGCGCGGCCTGATGCTGAGCGGCGCCCTGCCGGCGACGACAGGGGAAGCGGTGTTTGATTTCGCCCTCGGCTTCGGGGCGGAGGAAGCCGCAGCGACGGCGATGGCGGAGGCGAGCCTCGCCACGGGCCATGACGCGCTCCTGGCCCACTATAATGGCGAGGGGGACGCGGTGGGATGGGAGGATTATCTCGCCTCGCTGCCCGATCTGGAACGGGTCGCTGCGGAAAGCACAGACGGAGGACGGCTCGCCTTTGTCAGCGCGCTGATGCTGAAAGTGCTCGAGGACCGTACCCATGCCGGCGCCTTGATCGCGTCTTTGTCCAATCCATGGGGGGAAAGCACCCCGTCGGTGCGTCCCGCAACCGGCTACAAGGCTGTGTGGCCGCGGGACTTTTATCAGGTCGCCATGGCTTTGGCCGCGCTTGGGGATCGGGAGACGGCGCTCGCAGCCTACCGCTATCTGCCGACAGTCCAGGTGGGACCCGACACGCCAGGCAATGCAGGCGACGGGGGCTGGTTTCTGCAGAAGTCGGAAGTGGACGGCACGCCCGAATGGGTCGCTGTGCAGTTCGATCAAACCGCCATGCCGATCATGCTCGCGCAGCAATTATGGCGGCGGGGCTGGCTTTCGGACGCAGAGATGGAAACAAGCTATGAGACCATGCTGCGTCCGGCGGCGGCGTTTCTGATCGCAGGCGGCCGCGCCTCCCTTGACTGGAACCAGGAGGTCGTGACCCCGCCCCGCACCCAGCAGGAGCGCTGGGAGGAACAGGCGGGCCTGTCGCCCTCGACGACGGCGGCGATGATCGCAGGGCTCGTCAGCGCGGCCGAGATCGCTGTCCATCTGGGACATGGGCAGGAGGCGGCGAACTATCTCGACGCCGCCGACCGCTATCACGGCATGCTCCGCGACAGGATGGTGACGACGACCGGCGTTTGGGGCGACGGCCGCTATTTCCTGCGCATCAATACCGACGACGACCCCAATAATGACAGTCCCGTGGAAAGCCGCAACGGCCAGGACGCGGTCGCTGAAGACGTGATGATGGACGCAGGCTTCTTGGAGCTTGTGCGCTACGGGGTCCTCAAGGCGGATGATCCCGATATTTTGGGAAGTCTGCCCGAACTCGACGACGAAACCCGGCCCGATCTGACGCGGGTCCGCTATGGTTTCCGCTTCCCGGGCGAGGAGACCGTCTATCCAGGCTGGCGCCGCTACGGCGTGGACGGGTATGGCGAACGCGTCACAGACGGATCCGGATACGGCGCGGGCGGCCGCATGGACCCGGCGCAGCGGGGACGCGTGTGGCCGCTCCTGACGGGGGAGAGGGGCCATTTCGAGCTCGCCTTGGCGCTCGCCTCGGGCTCGCCTTCGCCGGAAGACATAGACCGGATTCGGACGACCTATGTGACCGCCATGGAGCGCTTCGCCAATGAGGGGCTCTTGCTGCCCGAACAAGTCTGGGACGGTGTCGGGGTTGGGGTCAATGTGCGCGTCGGGGAAGGCTCCAACAGCGCCACGCCGCTGGCCTGGAGCCACGCGGAATATCTGAAGCTCTTGAGGTCTTTGTCTGACCGGGCGGTCTGGGATCTCTATCCGGGCGTCGTCGCCCGCTACGCTGGCAGGAGTGCTGCGCCATGAGGCTTTCACCCATCGGGCCGTTCAAAGGGCTTTTGGCCGCGCTCGCAGTCTTTGTCGCTGCATGCTCGCCCCCGCCCCAGGCCGCTGATCCTTATGCGCCGAGGCCCTATGTGGAGCTCTCCCATCCCGAATGGGCGCGGGATGCGGTGATCTATCAGATCAATACCCGCCAATTCACCGAAGAGGGCACGTTCCGGGCGGCGCAGGCGGAACTCCCCCGGATCGCTGCGCTTGGGGTGGATATTCTGTGGCTCATGCCCATCCATCCGATCGGAGAGCTCAATCGCAAGGGGACCTTGGGGAGCCCCTATGCGGTGCGGGACTATTTCGGCGTGAACCCTGAATTCGGCGATCTTGAGGATCTGAAGGCGTTCGTGGACGAGGCGCACCGGCTCGGCATGCATGTCATTCTCGACTGGGTCGCCAATCATACAGCCTGGGACAACGCCTTGGCGACAGAGCATCCGGACTGGTACGTCCGCGACTGGCAGGGCGCCTTCATGTCTACGCCCTATTGGGATTGGACCGACATTATCGATCTTGATTACGACAACGCCGCACTCCGCCGCTACATGACCGAAGCCATGGTCTATTGGGTGCGCGAGGCCGGGATCGACGGCTATCGCGCGGATGTGGCAGGCTATGTGCCGCTCGATTTCTGGGAAAATGTGCGCGCCGAACTCGAGACGATCAAGCCTGTCTTCATGCTTGCTGAGTTCGACCAGCGCGATGTGCACGCCCGGGCGTTTGACGCCTCCTATAGCTGGGAGTGGAACAACGCGATGAACGCGATCGCGATGGGTCGGGGGGATGTGGGCGCGCTGTTCGGCTATTATTCGGGTCACGCCAGCGCCTGGCCGCACGACGCCTATCGGCTGACCTATACAAGCAATCACGACCAGAACGCCTGGACCGGGACCATGAATGAACGGTTCGGTCCAGCGCGGGACGCGGCCATTGTGTTGTCCTTTGTCGGGGCGGGCATCCCCATGCTCTATAATGGGCAAGAGGCGGGAGAGCCCGCGCGGCTTGCCTTCTTTGAAGACGACCCGATCCAGTGGCGGGAGGATCCGGTGGAGGATTTGTTCCGCTTGCTGATCGCTTTGAAGACCGAGACCTCGGCCCTTTGGAACGGCGCGGCCGGCGCTCCCATGACGCCTGTTGTGAACTCCGCGCCGATGCAGGTTTTCACCTTTGTGCGGCGCGATGCGCAAAGCGCTGTGTTTGCCGCGTTCAATTTCTCTCCGACCACGCAAACCGTGACCTTTCCTCCCGGTCCGCATTGGGGGAACTGGCAAGACTATGTCACGCAGGAAGGCGCGCGCTTTGACGCCGAGACGACGCTGACGCTGCCGGCCTGGGGCTACCGCATCTATGTCAATGACGGCGCGTTTACCGCGCCGAGCGCGGCTGCGGCGGCAACAGCGCCAGCGGCGCCAGGCGCTCCTGCTGCGGAGGAGTAAAAAGGACGAGGCGAAGCAGGATCGGGGTCTTCAGGCATAGGGCTTCAGGCATAAGGCTTCAGGGAATGGCGTCTGCGGGATGGGGGCGCGCAGGATTGGGGCGCGCAGGATTGGGGCCTGCGGAAACAAAGCAAGCGGGATCAGAGCGGGAAAAGGGAGAGGTCGATGGGGCTGTCACACTTGGATATGGCGATCGTCGCAGGCTATGGGGTGACGCTCATCGGGCTTGCATGGCTGTTGTCGCGGGAGAAAAAGGGCCACGACAAGGACGCCAAGGATTATTTCCTCGCCTCAAAGGCCCTGCCATGGTGGGCGGTGGGGGCCTCGCTCATCGCGTCCAATATCTCGGCCGAGCAAATCATCGGCATGTCGGGATCGGGCTATGTCGTGGGCCTCGCCATCGCCTCCTATGAATGGATGGCCGCGGCGACCCTCTTGATCGTTGGAAAATATTTCCTGCCCGTCTTTCTCAAGCGCGGCATCTACACCATGCCGCAGTTTCTCGAGCAGCGGTTCGACACAAGGGTGAAAACCCTGATGTCGATCTTCTGGCTCATGCTCTACACGTTTGTGAACCTGACCGCGATCCTCTGGCTCGGCGCCACCGCCATTAATGGCCTTTCGGGCTTTGACATCACCTATGCGATTATCGGTCTTGCAGCCTTCGCGGTTGTCTATTCCATCTATGGCGGGCTCAAGGCCGTGGCCCTGACCGACATCGTCCAGGTGGTCCTGTTGGTGGCCGGGGGCGCGCTCATTACCTGGATCGCCCTTGACCGCGTCGCGGGCGGAGGCGGCCCCGTGGAAGGGTTCCAGGTGCTTCTGGATCAGGCGCCTCAAAAATTCGACATGATTCTGTCCCCGGACAATCCCGAGTTTAAAAACCTGCCTGGCATCGCTGTTCTGGTGGGCGGGATGTGGATGATGAATCTCTCCTATTGGGGCTTCAACCAATATATCATCCAAAGGGCGCTCGCGGCGAAGAGCGTGGATGAAGCGCAAAAAGGCGTCCTCTTCGCCGCCTTCCTCAAAATGCTGATGCCGCTCATCATCGTGATCCCGGGGATCGCTGCTTATGTGCTGGCGCAAGACCCAGCGAGCGGGGTATCGGTCGATCGTCCGGATCAGGCTTATTCGAGCCTGATGGGCCTCACCCCTGAGGGCATCAGAGGCCTGATCTTCGCCGGGCTTCTGGCCGCGATCGTGTCGTCGCTGGGCTCGATGATGAATTCGATCTCGACCATCTTCACGATGGATATTTATCGGCCGCTGATGCACCGCAACGCCAGCGAAAAGCGGCTTGTGACCGTGGGCCGGATCGCGGGCCTGTTCGCCATCGTGATCGCGGTTGTGGTGGCGCAGCCGCTTTTGGGCAATTTCCCGCAGGCCTTCCAGTTCATCCAGGAATTCACAGGGTTTTTCACCCCCGGGATCTGCGCCATTTTCATCCTGGGCGTGTTCTGGAAAGGGGCGACAGCCAATGGCGCGCTTCTGGCCGCCATCGCCACGTTCGCGCTCTCGTGGGCGGGCAAGATCTATCTGCCTGAGATGCCGTTCATGGACCGCGTGCTCTATGTGTTCTTGGCGTGCTGCGGGATCATGCTCCTCGCCGGTCTCTTGGAGCGCAAGCCGCAGGCCAAAGCCATCGCGCTCGGCGATATTTCGTTCCGGACGGGGCTTGGCTATAACGCCGGCGCGGCGGTCGTGCTCGCAATGCTGGCTGCGGTCTACACGGTCTTTTGGTGAGGTCTGAGACAAGACATGGAGAGCCGGGAGCGAGGGGGTCCGCTGGCGCTTGTGGGCGATGTGGGCGGCACCAATTGCCGCCTCGCGCTCCTGTCTTTCGACGGCGCGGTCAGGGCCCGGTGGCGCTGCGGGGCCGACGATTTTCCGGGGCCTGCGGAGGCGATCGAGGCCTTCTTGTCGTCAGAGGCTGTGGCGCTTGGCGATCAGAGGGCCGATTATGCCGCGATCGCCATCGCTGCGCCGACGGGCGCTGAGAGCGTTCAGCTGACCAACTCGCCCTGGCGCTTTGATCGGGCTCTGATCGAGGCCCGGTTCGGCTTGCGCAAAGCGCTTCTGGTCAACGACCTCGCAGCCCAGGCCCGGGCGGTGATAGATGCGCCGTCGACCGCTTTCATAGCGATCGGAGGACCATCGCTTGAGGCTTTTTGCGGCGCGGTCGCGGTCGTGGGGCCCGGGACCGGGCTCGGCGTCGCGCGGGTGGACATGGTCCATCGTGCGGTGACCCCAACGGAAGGGGGCCATGTCGGCTTTGCGCCCAACGACGATGTCGAGATGGACTTGTTGCGGTTCTGGCGGCCGCATCTGGGGCGCGTCACCAACGAGCATGTGATTTCAGGTCCTGGCCTTGTTCGGGTCTACAGGGCTCTTGCGGCGCTGAAGGATCGGCGCGCGGAGGCGATCGAAGGCCCAGAGATCATGCGACGGGCGCTTGAGCGGCAGGACGAGGCGTGCGTCGATGCTGTGGAACGCTTCGCCAAGATCTTCGGCGCAGTCTGCGCCGACATCGTCTTGGCGCAAGGGGCCTCGAGCCTCGCTCTTGTGGGGGGGATCGCTGAGGCGATGGCGCCGATCCTGCGCCAAGGCGGCTTCCGGGCGCGCTTTGAACAAAGAGGCCCTGGGGGCGCTTACCTTGCGTCGACGGCAAGCGTGCTTGTCGCTATGGCTGATCTCGGCCTGCGCGGCGCGCTCGCCTGTCTGCAAGACGCCCTCGCGGCGGAGGAGCATCCATGACCGCGCCTTTGAGCAAAGCCTTCGTTCTGTTCGGCGCGACCGGGGATCTCGCCAAGCGGATGATCTGGCCTTCGCTTTACCACATGGACCGGGACGGGCTCTTGCCCGACGATTGCCGGCTCTACGGCGCAGCGCGGGAAAAGACCGATTCAGAAGGGCTGCGCCAGATCGTCAGAACCGCGGTCGAGACCTTTGTGGGCAAGGAGTTTTTAGAGGAGGCCGCGCTCCAGCGCTTTGCTCTTCGGATCAATTTTGTCCGCGTCGACGCCACAAAGGCGGAGGACTTCAAGGCCTTGGCGGAGGCCCTGGGAGAGCACGCCGAGCGGGCGCTTTATTATTTCGCCACAGCGCCTGCGCTCTATGGCGCGGCTTGCCAGGGCCTCGCTTCGGCGGGGCTTGCGGCGCGCGCGGGCGGGGTCATGCTTGAAAAACCGATCGGCAAAGACCTCGCCTCCTCAATCCGCATCAATGACGCGGTGGCGGCCATTTTCGAGGAACGGCGGATCTTCCGGGTCGATCATTATTTGGGCAAAGAGGCGGTGCAGAATCTTTTGGCGCTGCGCTTCGCCAACACAATCTTTGAGCCCTTGTGGAACAACCGCTCGATCGAACATGTGCAGATCACGATCGCGGAGACCGTGGGCGTTGAAGGCCGATGGTCCTATTACAACACAAGCGGCGCGCTGCGCGACATGGTCCAGAACCATCTTCTGCAGCTTCTCTGTCTTGTCGCCATGGAGCCGCCGGCGGCGTTTGACGCGGAATCGGTCCGCAATGAGAAAATCAAGGTTTTGAGATCGCTGCGGCCGATCTCAGGGGGCTTTGTCCTGCAACGCACCGTGGCCGGACAATATCGGGCCGGGGTGTCGCAGGGCGTGAGCGTCGGGGGTTATGCGGAAGACGGCGAAGGCGAGAGCGACACCGAAACCTTCGTCGCGATCAGGGCCGATATCGATAATTGGCGCTGGGCCGGCGTGCCCTTCTTTTTGCGCACCGGCAAGCGGATGACGGACCGGCGGACCGAGATCGTGGTCCGCTTCAGACCGGTGCCGCACAATATTTTCGGCCATGGCGCTGGGGCCACGCAGAATGTCTTGCGTATCCAATTGCAGCCGCAGGAAACGGTCGAGCTTGAAATCATCGCCAAAGAGCCAGGGCTTTCGGGGGCGCGCCTGCGCCCTGTTCGGCTTGATCTGTCTTTGACCCGGGCGTTCCAGGGACGCCGACGGATCGCCTATGAGCGGCTGATCCTGGACGCGCTCAAGGGCGACACGACCTTGTTTTTGCGGCGGGACGAAATCGAGGCGGCCTGGGCCTGGGTGGACGAGATCTCGTCTGGTTGGGCCAAGGCAGGGGAGCGGCCAAAGCCCTATCCTTCAGGGTCTTGGGGGCCGTCCGCAGCGATCGCGCTCATTGAGCGCGCCGGGTTTAGTTGGGCGGAGTGACAGGACGGGATCGGACGATGGGCGCAGCGTATTTCACCTTCGAGGACCAATCGAAATGGGCCGGCGCGGTGACGGATGCGTTGGTTGAAGACATCCGCGCGGCTTTGCGGGAGCATCGGCAGGCCCTGGTGGCGGTGGCGGGGGGGCGCACCCCGGGGCCGATCCTGGCGCGCCTGGCGCGGGCGGATTTGCCCTGGTCTCGCGTCAGCTTCATCCCCACCGATGATCGCCTGGTGCCTGAAGAGCACCCGGCCCGAAACGTCGCGCTGTTGCGGCAGTGGCTCTCGCCGGCGGTCGCGGCCGGCGCGCGGGTGATGAGCCTTGAGGAACTCAAAGGCGAGGTCGCCCCGCACGCGGTGCTGCTTGGGTTCGGCGCGGATTGCCATATCGCGTCGTTGTTTCCGAACGCAGAAGGGGTGGATGCGGCTTTGGCGCTCAACGGCAAGGCCGATCTTGTGCGCGTGACGCCGCAGCCCTTGCCGCCAGAGGCGCCGTTTCCGCGCATCACGCTGACTTTGAAGGCGCTTGTGTCCCCGCGCCGCATCCTGATCGCCGCTGCGGGCGCTGAAAAGGCGACGGCGCTCGAAAAGGCGCAGATGGAAGACGCCAAGGCGACCCCGCTTGCAGCGCTCCTGGCGCAAGACCGCACCCCCGTCAGCGCCTATATCAGGCAATAGGAGAGGCCCATGCATCCTGTCGCGACAGAGGTCCTGGAGCGGATCAGGACGCGCTCGCAAGAGAGCCGGGCCGCCTATCTTGAAGACATGGCCGCGGCGCGGCCCGAGGGCCCTGCGCGGGCGTCGCTGTCTTGCGCCAATCTCGCCCATGTGTTCGCCGCGTCAGGGGAGGACAAGGATGGCCTGAGGCGGCTCAAGATCCCCAATATCGGCATCGTGTCGGCCTATAACGACATGCTCTCCGCCCACCAGCCTTTCGAGCGGTTTCCCGATCTTATTCGGGCGGCGGCGCGGGCCAACAAGGCGACGGCCCAGGTCGCTGGCGGCGTGCCGGCCATGTGCGACGGCGTCACCCAAGGCCGCGGCGGGATGGAGTTGTCGCTGTTTTCCCGCGACGTGATCGCTTTGTCCGCCGCCGTCGCCTTGACCCATGACGCCTTTGACGCTGCCTTGATGCTTGGGGTGTGCGACAAGATCGTGCCGGGCTTGATGATCGCTGCGGCGCGGTTTGGCCATTTGCCGATCCTCTTCGCTCCGGCGGGGCCCATGCCCTCGGGCATTCCCAATCCGGAGAAAGCCAAAGTCCGCAAGCGCTACGCCATTGGGGAGGCGAGCCGGGAAGAGCTTTTGGAGGCGGAGGCGCAGTCCTATCACGCGGCAGGCACGTGCACCTTCTATGGGACCGCAAATTCCAACCAGTTTCTGATGGAGGCCATGGGACTGCATGCGCCCGGCGCGGCGTTTGTGGCCCCGAACACGCCCTTGCGCGACGCGCTGACGGCGGAGGCGGTTCGTCTGCTCGTCGCCTCGAGCCCCCTTGGCGCATCCTATCGCCCGTTTGCAGCCGTGATCGACGAGCGGAGCTTTCTCAACGCCATGGTCGCGCTGCTTGCGTCGGGGGGATCGACCAATCATGCCATCCATCTTGTGGCCATGGCCGCGGCCTGCGGGATCGTCATCGACTGGGAGGACTTGTCGCGCCTGTCCTCGGTCACGCCGCTTCTGGCGCGGGTTTATCCCAATGGCGTTGCCGACGTGAACCATTTCCAGGCCGCTGGGGGCACGCAGTTTCTGATCCGCGAGCTCATCGCGCTTGGGGTCATGTGCGGGGATGCGGCGACCATGGCCGGACCCGGATTATCCTCCTACACCAAAGAGCCCTATCTCGCCGATGGACGCCTGGCTTGGCGCGAGGCGCCTCAGGCCTCGCTGGACGAGAGCGTCTTGCGGCCGGGGGAGCGTCCGTTTGATGCGGAGGGGGGCTTGCGCCTGGTGCAGGGCAATCTTGGCCGGGCCGTGGTCAAGGTCTCGGCGGTGCCTCAGGACCGGCGGGCGATCCTGGCGCCGGCGCGGATCTATGACGACCAGGAAGCGCTGGCGGCTGATTTCAAGGCGGGCCAGCTCGATGGGCTCGATTTCGTGGCTGTGGTGCGCTTCCAGGGCCCGCAGGCGAACGGGATGCCAGAGCTGCATGCGCTGACGCCGGCCTTGTCGGTGATGCAGGACCGGGGGCAACGCGTGGCGCTTCTGACCGATGGGCGCATGTCGGGGGCCTCGGGGGCGGTTTTGGCGGCCATCCATGTGACCCCTGAGGTTTTGTGCGGCGGCGCTCTCGGCAAGCTCCGGAACGGGGATCTTGTCCGGATCGACGCTGCGGCAGGGGTGATGGAGGCCCAGGTCGGAGCTGAAGACTGGTCCCGCCGGGAGATCGCGACGCGGGCGCCGCAGGGCGCGCGGGGGCCTGGGCGCGGATTGGGGCGGGAAATGTTTGGGATGTTCCGCGCCAGGGCCGCGTCTGCGGAAGAGGGCGGTGGGATTTTCGGCTGGGACTGAGC
>JAGWZH010000104.1 GCA_018971945.1 Alphaproteobacteria bacterium
TCTGTTTTGGGGGCGCTCTGTTTTGGGGGCGCTCTGTTTTGGGGGCGCTCCGTTTGGGGGCTTGTCTCTCGTTGCTTGCTCGGATCCGCCGTGCGGCGCGCGAAAGCGCCGCCAGGTTCGGAGATCGTGCGCGCAAGGGCGGGGAGGCGCGCCAGCAGGAGAGCCTGGGCATGCGCGGATCGCTGCGGCCCCGCAGTCGACAACGCTTGGCCGATTCAGATACGACCCTCCAGCCCATCGCTTCTGGGAGGCCGCTAATCCGATGGACGGATTCGCTGTACGATCGCTGATCGAAGAGATTTTCGATCCGGCGACGATCAAACGCGCAAGTGTCATTCTGGCTGAAGGCAAGATCATCCGATGGCAAAAAAAGGCCATTGGCGAAGACCGCTTTAATCTGTCTGGAAAAGTCCGCGGTTCCCAAGCTCAGACCTATGAAACCAGTGTCGAGATCTCGGGAGCGCCAAACGGACGGCTCGACGCCGCCTGTGACTGCACCTGCCCGGTCGGTTATGATTGCAAACACGCCGCCGCTCTCCTGGCGCTCTGGTCGCGGGCGGAAGAAGGCGGGGGTCGGGCCGAGCAGACCCAGCCTTCTCCTTCTCAAGCCACGCTCGAGCCGGTGCCCAGCGCGCTGCGCGAGTGGCTCGCCAAACTGGAAGCGAAACCGGAGCCCCCCCGCCTGACCCCCCGTCAGGACAAGCATGTCGCCTATCAGCTGACACGGGGCTATGGCCCAGGCTGGCGTCTGGGCGTCGGCGTCTTGTCGACCCCACGAACGGGCCGTTGGCGTTTCTCCAAACCGCAGACCAATTTCGCGCGCGCGGCGCAAGCGCCGCAATATGTCACCGCGGAGGATATCGACCTTGTGCGCCGCTATCGTCTGATGGCGGAGAGTGATTATTCTTTCGGCAGCGGCTGGGGCGTGGACCTTGCCTATGGCCCAGGATTTGAGGCTCTGCGCGACACCGTTGCGACTGGAAGGGCCTATTTGGAGGATGAGACGAGTCCGCTCGTTTGGATCGAAGCGGTCGAAGGCCGCCTGGCCTGGCGCAGGATTGGAAGCGCGAGAGCCGGAGAAGAGTTGCGCCTGATCCTTTTCGACGCCAGCCAGCCCGAAGGCTCCGCTCCTGAACTCTTGGTCCTGCCAACGACCCCCCTGGTCTGTCTTGACCCGCACGCGCACAGGCTCGGTCCTCTCAAACCGCCCTTGGACGCCAACATCGCCCTCAGGCTCTTTTCCATCCCGCTCGTGCCTGTCGCTTGCGTCGATCTTTTGGACGACATGTTGCCGGAAGCCATCCGGGCGCTCTTGCCGGCCTTGCCCGTCAAACGGAAAGTCATCCGCCACCAAAATTCGCCTCGCCCGATGATCCGGATCGGCGTTCAGACGATGGTTGTGCAGGCCAGCCAGCTGCCCAATCATCGCTCCAGACACAATTACTGGCAGTCCGTGCAGACAGAGCAGCTGGTCGGCGATGTCGTCTTCGAGCTCGCCCAACAACGCTACACCCCCAATTGGCGACCGGGCTGGCGTCCAGGACAGGCTGGCGGGGATGATGTGCTGACCGATGATGGCGTCTTTATCCATCGCCATGTCCGCGATCCGAAGGCGGAGAGCGCCCGGATCGCTCAGCTTTCGGCCCTGGGCCTGCATCCCTTTCATGACCGCCCGGGTGTGCAGCCGCCCTCAGACGGTGGGCTCGGTATTGGCTGGGCGGTCGGTTTGTCGCAGGAAGAGGCCAAAGCCAAATGGCTTTCCGTCCTGCCCGCCCTTTCCGCCCAGGGGTGGGGAATCGAGCTTAGTCCGGAAAGCGGTCTTGCCATCGACAGGCTTGATGATGGGGCGCTCGCGCTGGAGTGGCGACCGGCCACGGCGAGCGGGCTTGATGCGGCAAAGGGATCCGGATCGTCGGCGATCGCGGCTGTCGGTGATGATGAGGATCGGCGGATCGACTGGTTCGATACGCATATCGGCGCCCGGATCAATGGCGCGCCGGTCGATCTTGCCCCGGTCATCATGCAATGGCTCCGGACGGCGAAACCGTCTGAGCGCCAGTCGCGGCTCGCAGGACTGCTCGATCCGCCCAGTGGGGCCGGTCCCATGCTGCTGCCCATGACGGACGGGCGTCTGGTGTCGGTCAATCCAGCCGCGCTCTATCCCGTGATCGAAGCCCTTCTCGCCTTGTTCAGTCCGCGCGAGATCGAAGAGGGATCAGTGCGGGTGCAATCCGCCCGCCTTGCCGAGGCAGCCGAGATTGAAGGCCTTCGCGAGGCCATGGGCGGCTGGGCCAGCGGAAGCCGTCCGGCGCGCCTGGTCGAGGCCATAAGAAGCTGGCGAGAACGCCCCGCGCCCGCTTTGCCAGACTGGTTCGCCGCGGCGCTCAGACCCTATCAGGTCGCAGGCGTAACATGGATGGCGATGCTGGCGGACGCTGGGCTGGGCGGATGTCTGGCCGACGACATGGGTCTTGGCAAAACTGTCCAAACCCTGGCATGGCTCGCGGCCTTGAAGGCGATGGATCGGCTGAGCCGGCCCGCCCTGATTATCGCGCCGACCAGCGTGGTTCCCAATTGGGCCGCCGAGGCCGAGAAATACGCGCCAGGGCTGCGCGTGGCGACCCTGACCGGCTCGGATCGCGCTTTGCGGTTCGACGCCGTCTCCGAAGCGGACCTCGTTCTGTCCTCCTACGCCTTGCTTCCGCGAGACATCGAGACGCTGGCGGCGCAGGATTGGTCGCTCGTGGCGCTGGATGAGGCGCAGATGATCCGCAATCCCGCCACCGCTGTGGCGAAAGCCGCCCGCAGACTGAAGGCTGATCAGAAACTGGCGCTTTCAGGGACGCCGGTGGAAAACCATCTGGGCGACCTCTGGTCGTTGATGACCTTTCTCAATCCGGGCCTTTTGGGGGACGCCAAGCAATTCGCCAGCGATTTCCGTAAGCCGATCGAGGCCGGTTCAGATCCGCAGGCGCGGACGCGACTGGCCCGCCGGATCGGCCCATTTCTTTTGCGGCGCACCAGAGGCGACGTGGTCGCAGAATTGCCTGATCGAACCGAATTGTCTCACCTGATCGCGCTGCATCGCCCCCAACAGGACCTCTATGAGGCGACCCGCGCCACGATGCAGCGGCGGGTGCAGGAGGCGCTGGACGCCAAAGGGCTCATGCAGTCATCCATCGTCATTCTCGATGCGCTCCTCAAGCTGCGCCAGTGCTGCTGCGATCCGCGTCTCGTTCCCAAGGCGCCGAAGGCGGCGCGGGAGGGCGGCTCGGCCAAACTCGACCGGCTGATGGAGATGTTGCTCGAACTGAAAGCGGAAGGCCGCAAAGTGCTGGTCTTTTCCCAGTTCGTCAGCATGCTGGACCTGATTCGTGCGCAGGTCATCGAGGCGGGCTTGAGCCATGAATGGCTGACGGGCTCAAGCAAAGACCGGGCGGGGCCCGTCAAGCGCTTTCAGAACGGTGAGGCGGATCTTTTCCTGATCAGCCTCAAGGCCGGCGGCGCAGGGCTCAACCTCACCGCGGCCGATACGGTCATTCTGTTTGATCCCTGGTGGAACCCCGCGGTCGAAGCGCAGGCGATCGGACGAGCCCATCGAATCGGCCAGCAGCGCCCGGTTTTCGTCCATCGCCTCATCGCGCAAGGAACCATCGAGGAGAAGATGACCGCCCTGCAGGCCCGCAAACGCGATATCGCCAACGCCATCTGGGACGGCGAGGCCGACGGTTCGGGCGGCGGGTTGGCTGGACTGGACACAGAGGACGTGCTGGCGCTGTTCGCCTGATCTTGTGCGACGCGCCTTCCCGTCCCACCCTTCCGACCTGATCGTGAGGCCAAAGCCCACGCGATCGCCGCCAGGCGGGCCGGCGGTCGAAGCGGGCAGGGCTCACAGCGTTCGCAACGCGTGCGCCCATCGCGTGGCTGACCACGGTTCGGGATGACCGAGCCCGCTCCCACGACCAGTCGGCCCTGCACAGATCAGGCGATCGCGGCGCGCGCGGCGCGCGGTCCTCTCAGACCGCTTCGCGCCGCTTCTGCATGATCTGGTCAAAGGCCCCCCAGACCCCTTGTCCGCCGTCCCAATCGCCTTTGGTGGCGGCTTTGGAGTACTCGGTGGCCCGGGCCTCAAAGAAGTTCGCGTGCTCGACCCCGTTCAGGATCGCGGTCAGCCAAGGGATCGGATGCTCAACGACCCCGTAGATCTTGGGCAAGCCAAGCTGACCCAGGCGCCAATCGGCGATGTAGCGGATATATTGCTTGATGTCGGCCTGGGTCATGCCCTGGACCGGACCCATCTCGAAAGCGAGTTCGATGAACCGGTCCTCAAGGCTCACCACATGCTCGCAGCAGGCGACGATGTCGTCCTTGATGCTTTGGGTCAGAGCGCCGGTCTCCTTGGCGAAGGCATGGAACAGCTTGATCATGCCTTCGCAATGCAGACTTTCGTCGCGGACGCTCCAGCTGACGATTTGACCCATGCCCTTCATCTTGTTGAAGCGCGGGAAATTCATCAGCATGGCGAAGGATGCGAAGAGTTGAAGGCCCTCAGTGAAGGCGCCGAACATCGCAACGGTCCGCAAAATATCGGCTTCGTTCTCCACGCCGAACCGGCCCATATAATCGTGCTTGGCCTTCATGGCCTCATATTCAAGAAAAGCAGCGAACTCCGTCTCGGGCATGCCGATGGTTTCAAGGAGCAACGCATAGGCGGCGATGTGCACGGTCTCCATATTGGAGAACGCCGACATCATCATTTTGATCTCGGTCGGTTTAAAAACCCGCCCGTAGCGTTCCATGTAGTTGTCGTTGACCTCCACGTCGCCCTGCGTAAAAAACCGGAAGATCTGGGTCAGAAGATTGCGCTCCTGGTCGGTCAACTTAGAGGCCCAATCTTTCACGTCCTCGCCGAGAGGGACCTCTTCGGGCAGCCAGTGAATTTGTTGCTGCCGTCTCCAAAACTCATAGGCCCATGGATACCGGAACGGCTTGTAGGACCGCGAGGGGGTCAACAGACCAGGCAAAGCGGCAGCGGCGATGGCCATCAGGGTGCTCCGGATCAACGCTAGATGATGTGGGATGCGCTCGAAGGAACGCAATATCTTGAGGGTGAGGCGCTCCCCCTAAGGAGAGGTTAACGCGATCCCCTAGCATTGGCTGATTCCGAACGCGCGTCGCCGGGGCTGGGATAACTTAATTGCCCCAGGTGACGGTCACGCCCGCGAAGTTTTCATCGGCGGAGCCATAGGGGCTCGACAGGTCCCGCTGCACATAAGCGAGCGAAGCCTGCAGGCCGCCGGCCTCGAGAGAGACGCCGGCCTGGAAGTCGCCGACCTCCACCCTGTCCTGCCAACGCAGGCCGTCGCTCCGGGCGCCGGGAACATTCGCGGCGCGTTCTGGAGACCAGGCGAGAGCCTGACCGTCGGACGCGGCGAAAAAATACCAAGCAGGAGCATCCCACGAGGGAGGCTCCCAACGGTCGACAAGGCCCTCAAGCCCTTGGCCGATGCGCACCTCGGCGCCAGCTCCGGCCCGCGCCAGCCGGCCGTCCTCGTCGACGGCGAAAGATGCGCGCGGGGCGACGCCTACATCGACGCCCAGGCCTGTGACGCGGCCCGGCGCCGTGATGGACAATTCAAGCCGGCGTTCGCTCTCATCCTCGGCTGAGAGAGCGCCGCCCAGCGGCGGATTGGCCTCCCGCAATGCTGGAGCGTCGTCAGTGCGAACGCCGACCCGGAACCAATCTCGAACGTTCAAGACTCTGTCTGGATCGTCAAAAGAAATCCCGGCAATTGGCCCTGGCGAGGAAGGGAGAGGCGTCGGGGGACCTGCAAAACGCCCGGAAGGCTCCAAAGCGAAGGCGGCCGCGGCGAGAAGCGTAATCCCTCCAAGGGACGTAGCGATCAGGGAACGTGACATCATGAGCAAGGTCCTCATCGCCCCGAGCCTGTGGATAAGTTCTCAACGAAAACTTAAGTCCGTAAACGGCGCGATATGAGCAGAGAAATATCCGGAAACGCTTGGCGCGCAAAGCCCCCGGCATTGAAACCTTGATTTCAGTCTTCTGGTTGTAGTGACCGCTGCATGATCACGACGTCCAACCAGCGGCCGAATTTGTAGCCTACTTTCGTCAACTTACCGCAGTCGCGAAAGCCGTGTTTGGCGTGCAGGCGGATCGACCCGACATTCTTTGAATCGCCGATGACCGCGACGACTTCGCGAACGCCGTCAGCCTCCAGACCGAACAAAAGCGACGCCAAAAGCGAATCGCCGATGCCCTTTCTCTCCTGGCCGGGGGCGACATAGACCGAATCCTCAAAGGTCTTGGCGTAGGCGGCGCGCTCCCGAAAGGGGGCTGCGTAGGCGTAACCGACGACGCGGCCAATGTCCTTGAGCGGGGACGCCACAAGCCATGGCCAGCCATTGTCCACGTTCCGGGACCAGCGGCGGCCGATTTCTTGAAGGTCTGGCGGAACGATTTCAAAAGTCCCCACGCCCGTGGCGACATGCGTGGCGTAGATCGCGTGGACCTGGCTGAGGTCCTGCTGGAAGCAGGGACGGACCATGATGTCTGCGCGAGAGTTCATGGGCTTGTCCTAACGCGGCCGCGCGCAGGCGCAAAGAGGCGCGGCTCCTTCCTGCGCCGGAGACCGGCGGCGCGGGCGCACGCCGGGGGAAGCCCGCGCGGCCCAAAAGCAGCGATGGGCGCAAGCCTCGCCCGAGCAGGCGGGGGCCCCCATCCCTGCACGCCGCGCGCTCGGACAAGCCTGCCGCCAGCCTGATTTTGCGTGCAAGCCGCCTCTCGGTCTGAAGCGCCGCCCCGCTCTATTGGCAGGCGAGGCATTCCTCATAGTCGGTCTTTTCGCTCGAGCTCTCCGCAACCAAGGCCTTGAGCTCCTCGCCGTTGGCGAAATTGGCGCGCTGGATGCTCTTGGAGCGGCAATAATAGAGGCTCTTCACCCCCCGCTCCCACGCCATCCAATGCAGCATGTGCAGGTCCCATTTCTGGATGTCGCCCGGCAAGAAGATGTTCAAGGACTGGGACTGACAGATATAAGGCGTCCGGTCGGCGGCCAACTCCACGATCCAACGCTGGTCGATTTCAAACGCGGTCTTGAACACCGCCTTCTCGTCCTCGCTCAGAAAATCGAGATGTTGCACAGAACCTTCGTTGGCGAGGATGGAGTCCCATACCCCGTCGGTGTTTTTGCCCTTTTCGTCCAAAATCTTGGTGAGATATGGGTTTTTCACCGCAAAGGAGCCCGACAAGGTCTTGTGGGTGTAGATATTGGCCGGGATCGGCTCGATTCCCGCGCTTGTGCCGCCGCAGATGATCGAGATGGATGCGGTCGGCGCGATGGCGAGTTTATGGGTGAACCGCGCCATCACCCCAGCTTCGGCTGCGTCCGGACAGGCCCCGCGTTCCTGGGCGAGCTTAACTGACGCTGCGTCCGCGCCGCGCCGGAGATGTTCAAAAATCTTCTTGTTCCAGACTTTCGCCATGGCGCTTTCCATGGGGACGCCAAGGCCTTGCAGGAAGGAATGGAAGCCCATCAGGCCCAAGCCGACGCTGCGCTCCCGATAGGCGGAATACTTGGCGCGCTCCATCTCGTCGGGCGCGCGCTCGATGAAATCTGTCAGCACATTGTCCAAAAAGCGGAAGATGTCCTCCAAGAAGCCTTCTTGCTTGGACCATTCCAGATAGGTCTCCGCATTGACCGAGGAGAGGCAGCACACAGCCGTCCGGTCGCGGCCAAGGTGATCAAGGCCGGTATGGAGCAGGATCTCCGAGCATAGATTGGATTGCCGCACCTTCAGCCCCAGCTTCTTCTGGTGCATGGGCATGGCGTTGTTCACAGTGTCGGAGAAGATAATATAGGGCTCCCCGGTCTGCAGGCGGAGCTCCAAGAGCTTCTGCCAAAGCTTCCGCGCCGACACCTCTTTCAGGGTTTCTCCTGTCTTGGGGCTGCGCAGGGCGAAAGGCAGATCGTCGCGCACCGCAATCATGAACTCGTCTGTGACATTGATTCCATGATGCAAATTCAGGGATTTGCGGTTGAAGTCCCCGGCGGCTTTGCGGATTTCCAGAAATTCTTCGATTTCGGGGTGGTGGATGTCCAAATAGACCGCCGCCGAACCCCGCCGGAGCGACCCCTGGCTGATCGCCAAGGTCAGCGAGTCCATCACGCGAATGAACGGGATGATCCCGCTGGTCTGCCCATTTTGGCCGACTTTTTCCCCGATCGAGCGGACCCCACCCCAATAGGTGCCAATGCCGCCGCCATTGGAGGCAAGCCAGACATTCTCGTTCCAGATGTCCATGATCGCGTCCAGGCTATCGCCCACCGCGTTCAGGAAGCAGGAAATGGGTAAGCCCCGATCGGCGCCGCCATTGGACAGAACAGGCGTCGCCGGCATGAACCAAAGCTTGGAGATGTAATCATAAATCCGCTGCGCATGGTCGATATCATCGGAATAGGCCGTGGCGACCCTGGCGAACATGTCCTGGAAGCTCTCGCCGGGCAGCAGATAACGGTCTTGCAGCGTCGTTTTGCCGAAATCGGTCAACAGCGCGTCGCGAGAGGGGTCGGTCTTGACGGTTTCAACCAGATGCAGAGCACGCACCGCCTTCGGCTTGCCGCGATGCACCTCGCGCGGACGGGAAACGGCGGTAGTGGTTTGAGGGCCGGCCATTTGATGTGTTCTCCTTAACCCAGTTGTAACCAGACTCGGTCCGCGCGAAACCGCAAGCCCTGGTATGTCATTCGTTCGTCGCATCTAGATATAGTGATGACGAGGGTTACTGACCCGTCAACAGGCGAATCCGCCTCCAAAAGATTTTTTGGCAGCTTGGGTTTGCGCGCCGCCCAGGGTCGCGCCCTGCCGAAGACCGCGGATGAGGGAGCGGCCCGGGTTGCCGAAAGGCCCGCTCCCTGTATGAACGGCGATCCTCCGCCGCCGGCCCCGTAGCAGAAAGACCCCCATGACCGAACGAACCCGGGCCATCTTGTGCGTCGCGCTCGGGGCTGCGCTTCTCGGCTTCGCTCCGATCGGTCTCCGATTGTCCGAGGTCGGGCCCCAGGCGACCGCTTTCTGGCGGTTTGTGTTTGCGCTGCCGGTCGTGCTCGCCCTTGCGGCCCTGACGCCGCCCGCCGGCCGCGCCGCAGCGCTCGCCCGCGCGCCGATCCTGGGCGTCGCTGGATTCTTGTTCGCCCTCGACATCGCGTTCTGGCACGCCTCGCTGACCATGACCACCGTGGCCAACGCCACGCTCCTGTCGAACATGACCCCGATTCTGGCCGCGCTTGCGGGTCTTTTCTGGTTTCGAGAAAAGATCGCCGCCTCTTTTTGGCTGGGGGCGCCCGTGGCGCTCTTGGGGGCTGTGCTTCTCACCCTGGCGCGGGCGCAGTCCGGTCATGGGCAAGAGGGGTTCGCCGGCGAGGCCGTCGCGCTGATCTCGGCCGTCTGGTACGCGGCCTATCTGATCTTGGTGGCGCGTTACAGGCGGGACGTCCCCGTTTGGCCGCTGATGGCCATCACGACGGCGGCGTCGGCCGCAACCGCGCTCGGGGCGAGCTTTATCACGGGCGAGACCCTCTGGCCGCAGACGGCGTCGGGCTGGTTGATCCTGATCGGACTTGGCGTGGTGGTGCACGGCGGCGGACAGGGGTTCATCGCGATGGGCCTCGGACGTTTGCCGATCGCGCTTTCCACCGTGGTCTTATGGGTTCAGCCTGTGGCCGCGGCGGCGGCGAGCTGGATGCTGTTTGGGGAGACCATGGGCCCGCTGGCGCTTGCGGGCGGGGCGCTGGTCCTTGGCGGGGTCTATCTCGTGCAACGCGCAAGGGCTTAAGGCTTGCGCCAGAAGCGGTAGCCATAGGCCGTGACGAAGCCGGCGCGCCTGTAAAGCGAGACGGCGGGCTCGTTGGCCGCTTCAACCTGCAGAAAAAGCCAATGCGCGCCATGCTCTGCGGCGAACCGCATCAAAGCGTCGAGAACCGCCCGGCCAAGACCGCGCCGCCGAAACCCAGGCTCTGTGCGCATCGCGAAAATCCCCCCATAGCCTCCTGCCGCCAAGGCGGTCAGACCCGCCGCCGCAGGGCGACCCTCGAGGACAAGCGCCCCATAGGCCCGCGGGCGGGGGACGCGCGCGGCGATGGCGCGACGCTCGGCGAGTTCTTCTGGGCTCCGCGCCGTCGCCGCCAAGACCGCATCAAAAGCCATCTCGGGATTTTCCGAGAGGGCGACGCTCGGTCGCCCCGAGATCTCTTGCGGAGCCGGGCGCGCCAGACGGGTCATCACCAGCGTTTCGGTTTGGGGCGCATAGCCGCGACCGGCGAGAACCATAGCCAGATCCGACGGCGCGGTCGCGCCGTCGCTGAGCTTGAAGACGGCGGGGAGGCCGCGCGCCGCATACCACGCCTCGGCGGCCGCGACGGTCTCAAGCAGCGTGATCTCGCCGGTCCATTGCAGCGGCCAGACCGCGTTGGCGCGGCCTGTGTATCCGTCTTCGGCCAAAAGCCGCCAGCCAAAGCAGGCCTCATCCGCACGCGCTGGCCAGACTGAAAGCGCGGCATGCTCCAGCGCAAGCGGCGTGGGCGCTGCGGTCACGCCTCGGTCCAGGCTTTGCGCGCCACGTCCACCACATCGCGCATGATCTCGGTGATCTTGAAATCTTTCGGAGTGTAAACGCGCCGCACGCCCATTTGGCGAAGGGCGAGTTCATCCTCCGGCGGAATAATCCCGCCCACCACCAGGGGCACGTGGCCAAGACCCTCGGCGCGCATCAGGCGCACCACCTCCTGGACCAGATCAAGATGCGACCCGGACAGAATGGACAAGCCAACCACATGCGCGTCCTTGTCTTTGGCGATCGCGACAATCTCTGCAGGCGTCTGGCGAATGCCCTCGTAAAGAGCCTCCATCCCGCACGCGCGGGCCCGGGCCGCGATCTGCTCGGCGCCATTGGAGTGGCCGTCAAGACCAGGCTTGCCGATCAGATAGGTGAGGCGGCGGCCAAGCCGATCGGACAATTGGTCCACCTCTGCCTTCACCGCTTCGATGTCGGCTTCCCCGCCGGTCTCGATCACAAGGGCCACTCCCGTGGGCGCCCTATACTCTCCAAACACGCGCCGCAGCGTCTGGCCCCACTCGCCGGTGGTGACGCCGGCTTTGGCGCACGCCACCGAGGGGGGCATGATGTTGGTTCCCTCTTTGGCGGCGGCTTCAAGAGCCGCGAGCGCGGTCTCGACCGCAGCCGCGTCTCGGGCCGCACGCCAAGCTTTGAGCCGCTCGATCTGCGCCCGCTCCACAGCCAAATCCACCTTCTGAATAGTCCCGTCTCCGGCCGAAAGGGGGGAGGGCTCGGCGGTGGTGAACGCATTGACCCCGATCACCGTCAGCGCCCCCGTCTCGATCCCGCGAACGCGGGCGCTGTTGCTGTCGACAAGCGCGGCTTTCATGGACGCGACAGCCGCGACCGCGCCTCCTAAACGGTCGATCTCGGCCAGTTGGGCCAGAGCGCCGGCTTTCAATTCCTCCACCTTCGCTGCGATGACATGAGATCCGTCGAAAATATCCTCGAACTCGAGAAGATCGGTCTCGAAGGCCAGAACCTGCTGCATGCGCAGCGACCATTGCTGGTC
>JAGWZH010000220.1 GCA_018971945.1 Alphaproteobacteria bacterium
AAAGACGACGCCTTCATCGGGGTTCACCGAAGCGAAAACCAGAGCGCCGTCGACCCGCGCCCGAACAAAAGAGCTTGTGGCCTCATCCTGGTCTCGTTCCGCCTTGATCGATCCGATCTCAGCCACTTGCAGAGGCCCTGTCTTGGAGAGCGTGACGCGCCGAGAAAGGCCGTCCTGGGAAGTGAAAACCCATAAAGGCCGGGGTGGGCGGTTGGCGCGCCATCCATCCACAGCGCCCCAGGGGCTCACGCCCTCGGCCTGATCCGCGAGCCGCATCGTCAACAGCGCGCAAGCAAGATCGGTTTCCCGCCCATCCTCGATCAGGGAGTCGAAGTTCTCCGCCATCAGACCGGTATGCACCGCGCCGTCCTGAAAGGCTGGCAAAGCGAGGCAGCGGCGCAGAAAGCCAGCATTGAGTGTGACGCCAAACGCTTCGATCTTGGCAAGAGCGTCCATCAGATTGGCGATCGCGGCCGGCCGTGCGTCCTTGCAAGGCGCTGATCCGACTGAAAGCAAGCCGGGTTGCACGGGCGCGTCCTGCGCGGCGATGACCTTGGCGATCAGCGAGTCGTAGGCGTTGGGGACCGTATCGCCTTCATCGAAGCCTTGGTCGACCCTTGCAGGACCTGGGAGTTTGAGGCGCTTCAAGCGTCCCACGCTCGGCCTGAAGCCCGCCGAGGGGTCTTCTGCGCAAACCCGCGCCTCTACTGCGTGGCCTTTGATGACAAGCTGGTTTTGCCGCTTGGGCAGTTTTTCTCCAGCGGCGACGCGAAACTGCCATTCCACAAGATCTTGCCCTGTGACCATTTCGGTTACGGGGTGTTCCACCTGCAGGCGGGTGTTCATCTCGAGGAACCAGAAGCCGTCGGGGCGCAAGGGTCCAGCGCCGTCAACGATAAACTCGACAGTGCCCGCGTTCTCATAGGCCACCGCCTTGGCGAGCTTCAACGCCGCCTCCGTCATCGCGGCGCGGACCTCGTCCGTCATGCCGGGGGCGGGAGCTTCTTCGATGACCTTTTGGCGGCGGCGCTGGAGCGAGCAGTCCCGCTCAAAGAGGTGGACGACCTCGCCATGCTTGTCGCCGAAGACCTGCACCTCGATGTGGCGGGGGCGCTGGACGAGGCGCTCGATCAGGACAGCGTCGTTGCCGAAGGCGGCCTGGGCTTCGCGCTGGGCGGAGACGAGTTGGTCTTTGAAGTCTTCCGCGCGGCTGACTTCGCGAATGCCGCGTCCCCCACCCCCGGCGACGGCCTTGATGAGCACCGGAAAGCCGATGTCCTTGGCGGCTTTGAGGA
The DNA here is from genome assembly GCA_018971945.1 of Alphaproteobacteria bacterium. Lineage (GTDB taxonomy): Bacteria > Pseudomonadota > Alphaproteobacteria > Caulobacterales > Aquidulcibacteraceae > REEB509. Next base: position 1,296 of record JAGWZH010000220.1, read on the forward strand.
GGCGTTTTTCGGACTGGTCTTCGCCCTGGTAGCCCTCCAGCACGGGCACGCCCGCTGCGATGGCGAGGCGCTTGGCCTCATCCTTCAAGCCCATGGCGCGGATGGCGGCGGGCGTCGGGCCGATCCAGACGAGGCCGGCTTCGACCACCGCTTCGGCAAACTCAGGGTTTTCCGACAGAAAGCCGTAACCTGGGTGGATGGCTTGGGAGCCGGTCTCCTTCGCTGCGGCGAGGATGAGGTCGCCGCGCAGATAACTCTCAAGCGCGGGCGCCGGCCCCAGCCGCACAGCGCGGTCCGCTTCCCGGACATGTTTGGCCTTGGCGTCGGCGTCGGAATAGACAGCGACCGTCTGGATCCCCATCCGTTTGGCGGTGCGGAAGATACGGCAAGCGATTTCGCCGCGATTGGCGACGAGGACTGGGGTGAACATGGCGCCCGCCTAACCCACGAGGCCCAAGAGCACAATCGCGATCAAGAACAAGGTCAAACAGATGATCGCGAAGAACCACAGGAACAGGCTGCGCCAGATCGTGGACCACCA
>JAGWZH010000011.1 GCA_018971945.1 Alphaproteobacteria bacterium
GCGCCAGCCCGACCCATATCAGCCCAAAGCTGAGGGCTCTCAGAGGGCCAAAGCTCTCCCCGTAGGCGAGGCCGGTCAAGAGTTGCAGACTTGGGCCGACATATTGAAGCACGCCCAACGCGATGAAACTGACCCGGCGGGCGGAGAAAGCGAAAAGGATCAGCGGCGCAGCCGTCAGAGGGCCCATCAGGGCCAGAAGGCTCCCGTGGGCCAGGCTGTCGGCAAACGCGAGCCCCTCACCTCGCCCCGCCAAGACCCAGAGCAAAAGCGCTGCTGGAACCGCAAGGAAAGCGGTTTCGGCCAGCAGTCCCGCCGCGGCGGGAACCGGCGCTTGCCTGCGGATCACGCTATAGGCCACCCACGAGGCGCAGAGGCCCAGCGACACCCAAGGGATGTGCCCGATCGCGACCGCCTGCAACACGACGCCGATGGCCGCCACAACCAGAGCGGGCCCTTGCAGGCCTCGGAGCCGTTCCTTGAAAACGACGACGCCGACCACGACTGTGATCAAAGGCGAGAGAAAATACGCAAGGCTGCCCTCGATCACCCGGCCTGTCGCCACAGCCCAAACAAAAATCGCCCAGTTCGCTCCGATCAGCACCGAGGATAGGGCCAACGCGCGCAGTACGCCCTTTTTGCGGAAGGCGGCGGCAGCGGCGGCGAAGCCGCCGAACAGAGCAACGGCCGCGGCGGCGGGAATTGACCAAACCACGCGCTGGCCCAGAATTTCCCATGGAGAGGCGAAGCTGATTTGTTTCAAGAACAGAGGCAGCAAGCCCCATATCAGATAGGCTCCAAAAGCGCTGATCAGGCCCAGGCGGACTTGGCGGTCCCCCGCACTCACGCGGTCAAAACACCATAAGGCGACGGGTGCTTGATCTCCATCCACCGTTCAGGCGCTGAGATCGGCGCAAAGCCAAGGGGCGCGTAGACCCCGTGGGCGTCGGCGGTAGCCAGCGCCCATCGGCGCAGACCCTGAAGGTCAGGGGCGGCCATGAGCGCGGCGACGAGTCCACGCGCGAGGCCCCTCCCCCGCGCTTCGGGGACGACAAACACATCGCAGAGCCATGCGAAGGTCGCCCAATCGGAAACAACGCGGGCAAAACCGACGAGGTCGCCGCCATCCCGGCGAGCAAGACCGCACACGGAGTTCGCCCAAGCCCGTTCAACGACTGCGCGGGGAATGCCGGGCGACCAATAAGTCTGCGCGAGGTGCGCGGCGATGGCGTCGATCTCGGCAGGCGTCGGCTGTTCGAGGGTGATGGCGATCATGACGGCAGACGCCTGAACAAGCCGCGGTTCATCATCAACTCGGCAATCTGGATCGCGTTCAGGGCCGCCCCTTTGCGAAGATTGTCGGAAACGACCCATAGAGCGAGGCCGTTTTCAACGGTGGGGTCTTCGCGGATCCGGGAGACATAGGTCGCCCACTCGCCGGACGCCTCCACAGGGGTCATGTAGCCGCCGTCCTCACGCTTGTCGATGACCATGACGCCGGGCGCCTCGCGCAGGAGCTCACGGGCCTCGTCGGCGCTTATGGGGTTTTCGAATTCGATGTGGACAGCTTCGGAATGGCCCACGAACACCGGAACGCGAACGCTCGTGGCGGTCAGCTTGATGCGGGGATCAAGGATTTTCTTGGTTTCCACCGTCATCTTCCACTCTTCGGTGGTGTAGCCGTCCTCCATGAAGTCGCCGCCATGGGGGATGACGTTGAAGGCGATTTGTTTGGGATAGACTTCGGTGACGATGGGGTCGTTGACATAGATCGCGCGGGTCTGAGTCCAAAGCTCCTCCATCGCGTCTTTGCCGGTGCCGGAGACGGATTGATAGGTCGCCACCACGACACGCTTGATGCCCGCCGCGTCATGAAGAGGCTTCAGCGCCACCACGAGCTGGGCCGTGGAACAATTCGGATTGGCGATGATGTTCAGCTTGTCAAAGCCCGAAACGGCCTCAGGATTCACCTCCGGCACGATGAGGGGCACACGAGGATCCATGCGCCAGGCGCTGGAATTGTCAATGATCACGCATCCTTGGGCCCCGATCCTGGGAGACCATTCTTTCGAGACCGAGCCTCCGGCAGACATCAAGCAAAGGTCGTAGCCACTGAAATCAAAGGACTCGAGGTTTTTGACTTTCAGGGTCTTGTCGCCATAGCTTACCTCGACCCCAATGGACCGGGACGACGCCAAAGCCGCCACCTCGTCGGCGGGGAAAAGGCGCTCGTCCAGAATATTGAGCATTTCGCGGCCGACATTGCCGGTCGCGCCCACGACGGCGACGCGCAAACCCATCTCGATGATCGCTCCTATGGCGGACAGCGCGCAGCTTTCGCTTTTCACAGCTGGCAACGCAAGCCCCGCACACGGGTTCACTGCGCGCGAAGGAAGCGTCTAGCGAGCGGCAAATCGCCTCTATTGACGCCTGAGGCGCCAAGACTGCTTGAAGCGCGCAGGGGGCGGGGAAGTCCGTAGCCCCCCTTAGGCTTCAAAACCCATCGGCTTATGGCTGCCGTCGCAATAGGGTTTGTTTTTGGAGGCCCCGCAACGGCACAAGAACACCACATCCTTCGCTTCCAGAACCGCGCCGTCGGGGCCGCATATCTGCAGCGCGCCTTCGACTTTCACTGGACCATTTTTAAGCGGGGTGATTTTGGCGGGGGTTTCGTTTTGGCCGTCATGAGCCATGGGTGCGCCTCCTTGTGAGCGTTGCTGCAGACTAACTCTTCCGGCCAAGGCGCCAAGAGCTCTTGTGGCCCGCCCGCGGCCCAGTCAGGGCTTGCCTGGCCTGGGGCGCCTGACCTGGGGCGGCCTGACCTGGGGCGGCCTGACCTGGGGCGGCCTGACCTGGGGCGCCGGGCCCAGTCCAATGCCAAAGCCTTCGTTCCCCCTCGTCTTCCGCGCAGCGCCCCTGCAGCTCGAGCGTCTCAAACCAGCGCGCTCAAAGACGCGGTTTGGGCGGTGGTCTGGCTTCAACGACCAGTCGGCAGATCCTTGAAGGCCACGTCCTTGTCCACGCGGACATCCCCGGGCAAGCCCAGGACGCGTTCTGCAATGATGTTCTTCAAAATCTCATCGGTGCCGCCGGCGATGCGCAGGCCGGGCGCCCACATATAGCTTTGCTGGAAGATCGCCTCGAGCGGGCTGAGCTCCTGGTCGGCGATGACGCCGTAATGGTCCTGCGCTTCGATGCCAGCGTTGGAGATGTCCTGCAGCTGATTGGCGGTGATGACTTTGCCGATCGAACTCTCAGGGCCAGGGGTTTGGCCTTTAGAGAGGGCTGTCATCGTCCGGAACTTGCCAAGGCGATAGCCTTCGGCTCTCACCACCCAATCGGCCAGCTTCTGTCGGAAACCGCTGTCCTGCAGCAAAGCGCCGCCGCTTGGACCCGCTGCGGTGCGTGCGAACTCCATCATTTCCTTGTAATCGGGGCCATAGCCGCCGCCGACGGCCAAGCGTTCGTTCATGAGGGTGACGAGCGCCACGGTCCAACCGTTCCCCTCGCCGCCTAGAAGCTGGGCATGAGGGATGCGCACATCGGTGAAATAGACCTCATTGAAGTTTGAGCCCCCAGACATCTGGTGGATCGGGCGCACCTCGACGCCCGGCGATTTCATGTCCACAAAGAACATCGTCAGGCCTTTGTGTTTGGGCACATCGGGATTGGTGCGGACGAGCAGAATTCCCCAGTCGGAATAGTGTGCGCCGGATGTCCAGACCTTCTGGCCGTTCACCACCCATTCGTCGCCGTCACGAACGGCCCGCGTCTTGAGGCTCGCCACGTCCGACCCGGCTGCAGGCTCGGAGAAAAGCTGGCACCATATTTCCTCTCCGCGTAGGGCTGGTGGCACGAGGCGCTGCTTCTGCTCTTCCGCGGCGAAAGCGATCACGGTTGGAACACACATGCCGAGCCCAATTGTGAAGGGGCCGGCAGGAGCGTCGAACTTCGCTTCCTCTTGGCCGAAAATAACCGAGAAGATCGGCGGCAAGCCCTGCCCCCCCTGCTCTTTCGCCCATGTAACGCCAGCGAAGCCCGCCTCCGCCTTGGCCTTCTGGTAAGCCTTGGCGGCCTGAAGATATTCCTTTTCCGAAAGGCGCTTTTGCAGGCTCTCCTTCTCGGCGCCCTTCAATTTGACGACGCTCTCCAAAAAGGCGCGCGCCTTGGCGCGGTAAGCGGCTTCCTCAGCGGTGTCATGAAAGTCCATGGTGGGCGGTCCTCTGCTTGGGATCCATGATAGGCGTTTGTCGGAAGCCGGCAACGGCGCCGTTGGGGAAGCTTGCGCAGAGTTTTTCAGTTGTCCATTCTGGAGCCCTGTCGATGGGGCCCCTCGCCATGAGCGAAAGCCAGGACTTCGCGTTCTATAAATTGCTGCTGGAGGAGTTGCGGGAGGCCCGGCGGGCACGACGCGATTTGTCCAACGCCTTCATGAGCCTCAATCTCGCCGGTGTCGGCGCTTTAGGCTTTTTGCAGACAAACGAGAGCGGGTTTGTCCGGCCGGAGCTCTTGTTATGGCTCAGCGCGGCTTTGGCGCTCACCTGTGTGGTCTGGCGGACCACAAACGCCTATTATAGGAGGCTGTTGGCGGCGAAATACGGCATTCTTTATCACTATGAGAACAGGCTGGGAGAGCGTCCCATCCAGGACGAATATCAAGATCTCGGCGACCGGCGCTGGTTCCGATTTTTCTCCCTGGAGCAGCTGATGCCGTCTCTGTTCGTGCTGGGCTATGGGATTTTCTTGGCCTACAGTATTCCTTGGTGGGAAAGCGTTTTTGGGCCGCGTCCAGCGATTTTGGACATTGTCAGCTTCCGTTAGAATTGCCTCTTCCACAAGGTATTTGGGCCAAAAGCGTGATGTTCAAAGCGAAGACTTGGCTCCCTGGCCGCAGGCCTCGCCTAGCCTGATCGATTGGAAAACTCCCGCGCGACCATGGAGCGCAGCGGCCCGATGATGAGAGCGTTCGCGGACAGCTGATGGTTAAAGCGCGCGCAGCACCGCGTCGCCCATTTGTCGCGTCGAGAGAGAACCACCAAGATCGCGGGTGCGGGCGCCGGCGTCCAAAGCTTTGCGGACGGCCGCCTCCAGACGGTCAGCCAATGCGTCGCGACCGAGGGACAGGCGAAACGCCATGCCTAAAGACAGGATCGCCGCCACAGGATTGGCGACACCCTGCCCTGCAATGTCCGGGGCGGATCCATGCACTGGCTCATAAAGCCCCGGCCGGCCGTCTTCGCCCAGGGCTGCGGACGGCAACAGGCCGATCGAGCCCGTCAGCATCGCGGCTTCATCGGAAAGGATGTCGCCGAACAGATTGTCGGTGACGATCACGTCGAACTGCTTGGGTTGCTTCACCAATTGCATGGCGCAGTTGTCAGCGAGAATATGGTCAAGCCTTATGTCGCCATAGTCTGCCTCATGGAGGGCGGCGACCTCCTGCCGCCAAAGCAGCCCAGTCTCCATCACATTGGATTTCTCCGCCGAATGGACGAGGCCGCGCCGCTTGCGGGCGGTCTCAAAAGCGACCCGGGCGATCCGGCGGATTTCACTGCTGGTGTAGACTTGGGTGTCGACGCCGCGGCGCTCGCCGTTGGGCAAGGTTTCGATGCCACGCGGCTCCCCGAAATAGACCCCTCCGGTGAGTTCTCGGACAATCAGAATGTCCAGTCCGGCCACCAGGTCGCGCTTCAAGGGCGAAGCGTCCGCAAGGGCTTCAAAACACAAGGCGGGCCGGAGATTGGCGAACACAGCCATCTCTTTGCGCAGGCGCAAAAGCCCCGCTTCAGGGCGCTTGTCGCGGGCGACGCCAGCCCATTGCGGGCCGCCGACCGCGCCCATCAGCACCGCGTCGGCAGACTTGGCGGCGGCGATCGTCTCCTCGGCGATGGGCGCGCCTGCATGATCAAGACTGGCCCCGCCGAACGGGGCTTCCAGCATGGTCAGGTCAGGCCACAGCGCTTGCGCCGCCCGGCGGGCCTCGGCAATGACTTCAGGGCCGATCCCGTCGCCCGGCAATAGAAGGAGGGTTTTGCTCATGACCGCGCCATCAAGCCGGCGGCGGGCTCGCGGTCAAGCGCGCCGATAGGGAGCGAGGTCGGCGCGCTGATGCGTCATCCAGCGGGGGAGAGCGACCGGCCATTCGCGGAAGTTAAGGACGAGGCGCGGCGGCTCGCCGGGGGTTGCGCGCAGGATCCGACGCTCGGCAAGCGCCAAAGCGCTGCGGGACGCTCCGTCAGGGGCGAAGCCGCGCCGCGGCGCAGCGGCCGCTCGGGCCTCCGATGCCTGGACGCAAGCGGAGCAGGATCGGGCCAAGACGGACCGACATGGCGATGGCTCAGATTGGGCGCCACTCGGAGACGTCGTACTGCGCCATCCGCCGGTCGCTGATCCCAGCTTCGACCCAGGCGGCCCGCCAAGCAGCCATGTGGGGGCTGGCGCGATGGGCGGCCAAGGCCTCGGCGCTCTCGAACGCCTCAAAGATCCTCACCAGACGCTCGTCGTCCACATCAAAGGCGAAGCTGAAAGCGAGACAGCCGGGTTCGGCGCGGGAGGCCGCCGCCATGGCCCGCAGATGCGGCAAGGCTTTCTCGCGCTCTCCGGGCGCAATGCGTATCGAACCGGCCAAAATGATTATGGCAGCCATGGCGTCTGGAGACGGCGACGGGCTTCAAAGGCTGCTATGGCGTCGGCCTGGGCCAAGCTCTGGCCGATATCGTCCAGACCTTTCAGGAGCTTCTGTTTGTGGCCGGGGTCGATATCAAAGCGGTGCAACGCGCCGGAGGGCGCAGACACGGTTTGACTTTCAAGATCGACAAAAAAGACGTGATTGGCGCCCTTGGCTTCCTGCATCAGCGTCGCCACCGCATCGGCTGGCAGACGCACCAGAAGAATGCCGTTATTGAGGCAGTTGCCAGCGAAGATGTCGGCGAAACTTTCCGCAATTACGCAGCGAAAGCCGAAATCCAGCAACGCCCAAGGAGCGTGCTCGCGCGAGGAGCCGCAACCGAAATTCGGGCCTGCAATCAGGATCGAAGCCCCCATAAAGGCCGGCTGGTTCAGCACGAAAGCAGGGTCAGGCACGCCATCTGGGCCAAAGCGCAGATCATAGAGAAGGCCCCTGCCGAGACCATCCCGCTCTACCGTGGACAAGAACTGCTTGGGAATGATCTGGTCGGTGTCCAGATTGGCTATAGGCAAAGGCGCAGCCACGCCGGCGACAGATTGAAACGGCTTCATGCCTCGTTTCTGGCCCCTTGGCTCTGCAACATCAAGAGAGGCGCGCCCGCCACGCCCTTGCGGACGGTAAAGACCTTCGTGCCGGCCTTGCGGCCGTCGCGAACGGGGCTCACATCCAGGCCCCTGGCGAGGAGGCGAGCGCGCGCGGCCTCGGCGTCAGGAACCCCGAAGGCCAGGCCAAAAAGGCGATCGGGGCGCTCTTCGGCTTGAGAGAGGCTTGTCGAAACTTCCAGGATCGCGTCGCCGATGCGGAAAAATTGGAGCCTCTCCCCCAAGTCGGGGAAGCTTTGGTCCAGCCGCAGGTTAAGACCCAAACGGGCGCCGAACAGCGCCGCCGCGCGCTCAGGATCGGAGGTGGTGATCACCACATGGTCGACGCTCGCCACCGCGGCCTCGGGCGCAACGCCGTGATCCACGGGAGACGGCGGAAGCGCGTGGTCACGCTCCAGCACAAACAAACGCAAGCCTGAAGCGGCAGCCGCCGCGATCCTGGTTCTGCGCCAGGAACGCGTGCGGCCTGTGAAGGCGTCAAAGCTGTCACCTTGGACGATGGGTTCAGGGCTCAAGCCTACGCGGGCGAAACGCCGATGGGCTGCAGTCAGGTCCCCCGTGGCGAAGGCGAGGCTCACTAACCCCTCCCCTTCCACGGCGAGAACTTTGCGGAGGCGTTCGGCGACGGGGCCGTCATCGACCGGAGCCATCAACTCGACGCTGAGATTGGCGAGGGCGAACATGGCTACAGCGACGCCCCCCTCGCCCGCCGCACGCCAACACGGCGCGCGGCCAAGAACGGTCCGGTAGGCCTCGATCGCGGGGTCGATCGCGTTGACTGCAACGACAACATGATCAAGGCCGGCCAGCATCATCGCCTATCCCTTCAGCGCACCGCCGCAGCGCCCAGGCGGGCCTGGTTCAAAGGCGCAGGACGCAAGGTGAAGGTCATCGTCGTAGCCTGCTCCAGGGCGCTCAAGCCGTCGGGCATAAGCAAGGAAACGGTCTGAACCACCCGCCCCGACCGCACAAGACCTGTGGCCAGATCGACCTCTGCAGTGCTTGTTTCTTCCATTTGGAGGTTCACGTCTTGTAGCGCCGAAGCGAGCATCGAGACCATGTCATCGGCGACGGCCGGGGGGAGGTCACGCATGGGAACGGCCGACAGCAGCGGCGACAAAGCGTCCAAAATCGGGGGTACGCCATTCTGAAGAAGAGTCGTGAGGCTTCGGCTGACCGCGACGGGATCGACGGCGGCGGCGCGGGAGAACCGCGCGACCCCAGCGCGCCGGTCCAGGCTCTCCAGGGTCACGACGCCGGCCACTCGGAAAGGCTCGGCGCCGAAAGGAAGGGCGGCGACGCTTTCGGTTTGGATGGTTTGGCCTTCGGCCAGGGCCAAGCCCTGCACATCTGTGATCGCCAGAATATTGGTCATGCCCGCCAATATGCGGCCATCGATATTGTCCAACAGAACGCCCGCCACCGCTTCTACGCCGCCGGCGATCGGGCCGAAAGGCGCCTGGCCAGGGGCGCTGGGCGTACTCGGCGGCAACGCCGGCGCCGCATCGCCTCGACCGAGACGACTGCTGGGTACATAGTCAGGCTTTGGCTCGGGGGCGAAGAGCGAACCCCTTCGCTCAGCCTCCGCTTGGAACTGCTGCTGCTCATCCAAAAATCGCAGAACGCCAGTCACGAGCAGCACCGCGTTCTCCGCTCTTTCGCGCCATTGCGGCCAATTCAACACCTCCACACACGCGCCACGCGCGTCGACGCGGCACACAATGTCCAAATCCGTCATGAGGCGAAGACCGGCGCTCACGGCCTGATTGAAACCCGGACCTGCGGGGCCAGCCGCCAGCGGGTTAAGCGCAGCGGCCCCGCCTGCCATGGATTTCAAATCAAAGCCGATGTCTTCGACGGACCACCGCCACACGCCGCCCTGGGGACCCATCTCTTCGATCTCCAGGCCCAGCGCCAGGGTCATGTCAAAAGAGCCGACGCCGGCGGCGCCGCCGACGGCGTAGCTCATGTCTAGAAGAAAGGTCTGGCCAGGTTGGACCTGAATCGGGATGGCGTGACCCTGTTGGGCCTTCGCGGGGTTCGCCAGACTGAACACGACAGCAGCCGCCAAAGTCACAGCGGCCATGACAGCGCTCATCTTCATGGCTCCCTCCTCATCGCGCGCGCGACCAGGTCTTTGAATTGTGGCGGCAAGCGGCGCGCGGCGCAGCCCGTCCAGGCGATAGACCCGGCGTCCTCGCGGCCACGACGGCCGCGCGCGCTTGCCTCATTCCCTGGCGAAGCGCAGCGGCGCTTTTGGGAAAGGCGACGATGGCGCGAGAAACCCAACGCGCGCAGAGATTCAAGATTGCGCCTCCCATCTTGGCGCCTCCGCCCTCTTCAGCCGCCTTGGAAGCGACGATAGCGTTGAGATAGCAAGTTCGGGCGGGCAAGTCAGCCGCCAGCGCCGGCGCGGGGGTCGGCGAGACGACCCGCCAGGGCGGACGCTGCGGCGACCAAAGGCGACACAAGATGGGTGCGGGCGCCGCGGCCCTGACGGCCTTCGAAATTGCGGTTAGAGGTCGAGGCTACGCGTTCGCCGGGAGCGGCGATGTCTGGGTTCATCCCAAGACACATGGAGCAGCCCGGCTCCCGCCACTCGAAGCCCGCATCGATCAAGACCTGATCGAGGCCTTCTTGCTCGGCCAGCGCGCGCACCAGACCGGAGCCGGGAACCACCATGGCGCGAACGCCCCTGGCGACGCGCTTGCCCTCGACAAAACGCGCAACCCGCCGCAAGTCTTCGATACGGGAATTCGTGCAAGAACCGATAAAGACACGATCCAAAGGCAAGTCCTGCAGGAACTGACCGGGTGAAAGACCCATATAGGCGAGCGCTTTGAACGCAGCGGCAGCCTGGATGGGATCGGAGATGTTCTGCGGATCAGGGACCGCGTCTGTGATCGGCGCGACTTGATCAGGGCTGGTGCCCCAGGTGACCGTGGGGACGACAGCAGAGGCCTCGATAAGCACCTCACGGTCAAAGACCGCGTCAGGATCAGTTCTCAGAGCGCGCCAGTAGCGGAGCGCATCGTCCCAGCCACCGCCTTTTGGCGCTCCCGGACGGCCCATAAGATAGGCGAAGGCGACCTCGTCCGGGGCGATCAGCCCAGCCTTGGCCCCCGCCTCGATCGCCATATTGCAGATCGTCATGCGGCCTTCCATCGTGAGGTCGCGGACGGTCGAGCCGGCGAACTCTATGACATGGCCGGCGCCACCTGCCGCGCCGATGACGCCGATAACGTGCAGGATGACATCTTTGGCCTCAACGCCTTCGGCCAAAGCGCCCTCGATGCTGATGCGCATGTTTCTCGCCTTGCGGGCCCGCAAACATTGGGTGGCGAGGACATGCTCGACCTCGCTCGTGCCGACGCCGTGGGCGAGAGCGCCGAAAGCGCCGTGGGTGGCGGTGTGGCTGTCGCCGCAAACAATGGTCATCCCGGGCTGGGTGCGGCCCTGTTCGGGCCCGACGACGTGGACAATCCCATTGCGGACGTCGCCCATGGGAAAAAACTCGACGCCATGTTCGGCCACATTGCGGGCGAGGGTTTCGAGCTGCAATCGGGCCTGGGCGTTTTTGACCCCGGCAAGCCCTTGGGATTGACCTTCGGTAGGCGTGTTGTGGTCGGCCACCGCCAAGGTGAGATCGGGTCGCCTCACGCGCCGGTTCGCCGCCTTGAGCCCAGCAAAAGCCTGTGGGGTGGTGACTTCGTGGATCAGGTGGAGATCAATATAGAGAAGCGACGCCCCGTCAGGCTCGCAGGCGACCACATGGGCATCCCAGATTTTGTCATAAAGCGTTTTAGCCATAGCGGTGTTTAGCGGCCTCGGCCGCTTCGCCGCAACCCAGGCTTTTCGGCAGGGCCCGCGGCGCCTTGACCACCCTGACCACCCTGACCACCCTGACCGCCCTGACCGCCCTGACCGCCGCGCGCGGGGCGCGCGCGGTCCGGATGCGGGGGCGCCAGGAGGCCCCTCAGGTCGGGGCGAGGCCCGTCCTCGCGTCGCAGCCCAAGCCTGCCTGTAGCGCTCTCGCTGCGAGCCGGCCTCTTCTGCGCCAAGCGTTTTTATTCGTCTCTTCTCGGGATCTTAGGGAGATCGCCCATCCGCTCCAGGGCGACAGGGCCGGTCATGCGGACGCGGTCGTCGGCGCCCCACTCAATCAGGAGTTCGCCGCCATCGACCTCGACTGCAACAGAACGGTCGACGAGACCACGACGGCAGGCGTTGACCACCGCGGCGCATGCGCCCGTGCCGCAGGCTTTGGTGAGCCCCGCGCCGCGCTCATAGACCCGCAGGCGCATCCGATCGGGGCCTTTGATCTCAGCGAAGCCGACATTGACGCCCTCGGGGAACAAGGCCTCGTTGGCTTGGACGCGCTTGCCCAAAAGCCGCGCCGGCAGGCTTTCGACGGCCTCCACAAAGAACGTGACGTGCGGGTTGCCCATGTTGCAGGCCGCAGGTTTGGCAATCGTCACAAGCCCCGCATCGATGGTGAGATCGATGGCGGTCGTGTCCATTGGGCGGGAGATGGGCACTTCTTCCCACTTCAGCAGCGGCGAACCCATGTCCACAGCGATCCCACCTCCAGGGGCGGCCGACGCATGCAAAAGGCCCGCCCGGGTTTCGATCTTGACGCCGCTCTTTGAGGCCCCCTCCTCCATTAAAATCCAACCGACGCAGCGCGCGGCGTTTCCGCAGGCCGACACCTCTCCGCCATCGGCGTTCCAGATGCGCATGAACACGTCGCCGCGAATAGAGCGTTCTAAGGCGATGACCTGGTCGCAGCCTGCGCCGGAGGCGCGATCGGCTATGGCCTGCGCCTGCTCGGGACTAAGCTGCAGGGCCCCGGCGGCGCGGGCGTCCAATACGACGAAGTCGTTGCCGCAGCCGTTCATTTTGAAATACTTCATCGCCTGTCCGTCGTCAGCGCCCTGCCGCGAAGCTAGGTTTTAAAACGCGGACCGCGGCGCGCAAGCCTTTAGCCTTACCCATGCGACGTTAAAGATCCGCCCCTTGGACCGCACGCCTTCTCCTGCGCAGGGCCTCCTCTTGGCGGGAGCCTGCGCTTCTGCTTGTGTGGCCCCTGGCCCGCCCATCGCGTTTCCGGGTCATCTTGGAGGACGTCCATGCGGCTAGCCGCGCTCTTTCTGGGTCTCGCAGGGATCTCTCTTGCGGCCTGCGCCACACTTCCGGAGCCTGACTTGACCTTGACCGCGACGAACGACCCCTACGCCTGGATGGAAGAGGTGGAGGGCGAAGAGGCCCTTGCTTGGGTGCGGAGGCAAAACGCAAGGACCCTGCCGATCCTGGAGAGCGATCCGCGCTATGCGCCGCTTCTGGCGGACGCATCCGCGATCGTCAATAATCGGGAGCGCCTGCCTCTTGGCAGCCTCCGGGGCGGCTATCTTTACAATTTTTGGCAAGATGAGACCAATGTCCGCGGCCTGATGCGGCGGAGCCCGATCGGGGCCTATGCGGCGGGGACCCCGGTCTGGGAAACCGTCTTGGATGTGGACGCCCTGGCGGCGGCGGAGAACGCCAATTGGGTTTTCAAAGGCTGGACCTGCGAGCCGGAATCCGGCACCCGATGCATGGTTTCTTTGTCCGATGGGGGGCTCGACGCCACGACTTGGCGGGAGTTCGACATCGCGACCCGCCAATTCGTGGCGGACGGGTTCGTTGCTCCGGAAGCGAAATCGAGCATCGAATGGATGGATGGGGACACACTCCTGGTGGGGACCGATTGGGGGCCCGGCAGCCTGACCGAAAGCGGTTACGCCATGGAGATCCGCGCCTGGGATCGGGGCTCGCCCTTGAGCGCAGCGCGGTCGCTTTTGACGGGCCAACCGAGCGATGTCGGCGTCTTTGTCGGCGCTCTTGAAGGGGAAGACGGGACCCGCGCGGCGATCGCGGTCCGGGCGGACACATTCTTCACCAACAGCATCTGGCGGTTAGACCAGGCCGAGCCAGCCGCCTTCACGCTGCCGCCGATGTCTTCTGTGGTCGGGTTGCACAAGGGCCAGGTTCTGTTCACCCTGCAGCAGGCTTGGACCCCCCCCGGCGCGGCCGCGGAGATACCACAAGGCGCGCTCGCGGCGATGCCGTTGGATCAAGCGACAGGGTCTGCGCCGACGGTGACCTTGATTTACGGCCCTGGCCCGCGGGACAGCATCGAGGGGATTGGGGTGACCCGGGATGCGGTGCTGGTGGCGGCCTATTCGAACGTCCGGGGCCGGCTGCTGCGTTTCTCGTTCGACGGCCGCGGCTGGATGGAGAGCGAAATCGAGATGCCTGCGAATGGGGCGATCGGCATCGTCACATCCGACGTGCGCGAGCCGAACGCTTATGTGGTGTTTGAAGACTTCCTGAACCCCTCGACCCTTTATGAGGTCGACGCACGGGCGGGCGCGGCGCGGCGCGTTCGGTCCTTGCCGCCCCTGTTCGACGCGTCCCCTTATGTATCGGAACAATTCGAAGCCGTGAGCGCGGACGGCACACGGGTCCCCTATTTTCTCATCAGGCGCGCTGATTTGCCGTTCAACGGCGACACCCCCACCCTGCTCTATGGCTATGGCGGGTTCCAGGTCTCGATGACGCCCTCCTATGCGCCGAATGTCGGAAGGCTCTGGCTGGATCGGGGCGGGGCCTATGTTCTCGCCAATATCCGCGGCGGGGGCGAGTTCGGCCCTGCTTGGCACCAAGCCGGGCTGACGACCAACAGGCAGGTGATTTATGATGACTTCATCGCCGTGGCGGAGGACCTTATCGAAAGGCGAGTCACAAATCCGCGGCGCCTGGGAATCATGGGGGGCTCCAACGGAGGCCTTCTCATGGGCGTGATGCTCACCCAACGGCCGGATTTGTTCCGGGCGGCCGTCGTGCAGGTGCCGCTTCTGGATATGGTCGGCTTTGCTGAGGACAACATGCTGGCGGGCGCCTCCTGGGTCGCGGAGTATGGCGATCCGCGTTTGCAAGAGGACGGGACGCCCGTGGCGCCGGATCAGCGCGCGTTTCTGGTCCGATTGTCGCCCTATCACAATCTCGATCCTGCCGCGGCGGCCTCCGTCGCGCCGTTCTTTGTGACCTCAACCAAGGATGACCGGGTGCACCCGGCGCACGCGCGAAAGACGGCGGCCCGGCTCGAGGCCGCAGGCTCGCCTTATTATTACTACGAAAACATCGATGGGGGGCACTCCGCGGCGGCGAACCTGCAAGAGGCGGCGCGGCGGCGTGCGCTGGAATACACCTATCTGGCCCAGCGGCTGATGGATTAGGGGCGCGAGATGGGCTGGTGGTTCAAAATCCCGCTATGGGTGCGGATCCTTGGGGCGATGGCTTTCGGCGTGGGCCTCGGCTTCGCCCTCCGTCCCGACAGCGGGATTAGTTTGAGGATCGATCCACAAGCGACGACCGACGCACTCAAGCTGATCGGAGACGCGTTTGTCCGGCTGATCCGGATGTTGGCGGCGCCCTTGATTTTCGTCTCGGTGACAGCGGCCGTGGTCTCGATCGGGGATTTGGGCAAGCTTGGCAAGAGCGGGGCCAAAGTGGCGGCCCTCTATATTCCGTCGGGGCTGCTCGCAGCTTGTCTCGGCATTGCGCTCGGCGTGCTTCTTCAGCCTGGCGTGGGGCCAGAGCTGGTCGCCACCGGGACGCCTCCGGCGCCGGCGGAGCCTTTGACAGCGCGTTCGATCATGGAAGACATCATTCCTGCGAATCCTGTCCAGGCTCTGGCGAACGGCGACATGCTGAGCGTCATCCTGTTCGCCCTGCTCTTCGGCGTCGGACTTCTGGGAGCAGGCCAAGCCTCGGAAGCGGCGGCCAAGGCCATTGATGGGGCCGCCCATGCTTTCATCAAGCTGACCGGCTACATCATGGAGCTTGCGCCGCTCGGGGCGTTCGCGCTGATGACTTGGGTGGTTGCGCAACTGGGCGCGGAGGCGCTGTGGCGGCTCGCCGCGCTGATTGGTTGTGTCTATCTGGGCTGCGTCCTTTACGCGGTGGTGGTTTATGGCGCGTTCCTGCGGTTCGCGGTCAATGTGCCGGTCATCCCGTTTTTTCGGGGCATGCTGGAACCTATGGCGGTCGCCTACGCCACGTCTTCTTCAAACGCGACCTTGCCAGTGACCATGAGGGCGATGATCCACAGGCTCGGCGTCTCTCGACGCATGAGCGCCTTCGTGTCCTCTCTGGGCGCCACGGTCAATATGGACGGCACGGCGATGTATCTAGCCCTGCTCGCAGTGTTCGGGGCGCAGATGTTCGGGGTTGAGCTCTCGACCGCGCAATACGCCGCGATCGCAATCACCGCTTCTTTGGGCGCCATCGGCGCCGCGGGGATCCCTGGAGGCTCAATTGTGTTCATGCCCATCGTCTTCGGCGCCGTGGGCGTGCCGCTGGAGGTGATCGCCATTGTCCTGGGCGTGGACCGCCTTATGGACATGATGCGGACGGTCCTCAACGTGGTCGGGGACTCCGTGGCCGCCGTCGCTGTCGCCAAATGGGAGGGCGAGCTGGACATTGCGGCTTATCGCGCCAATAAGCGGTCAGAGGGGGCGTTTGAGGGGGCGGCATGAGCTTGTTGCGCGCGCTAACGGCGATTTTGGGCATTGGCTTGGCGGGCCTTATCGTCTGGGCGATCTTTTTCTCGGGCTCCAGCAGCGAGGGCCTGCACGGCGATATCTGGCAACAGGGAGGCGTGATCCTCACTCTCCCCTGGGGACAGGTGGCGATGGCGGACCTCTATGTGGGGTTTGTGCTGTTTGCGGTCGTTATCGGCTTGACGGAGAAATCTTGGGTGTCGGCCGCTTTTTGGATAGCGCCGCTGTTCTTCTTGGGCAATGTTTGGTCGGCGGTCTGGCTCGTCGTGCGGCTGCCAGACTTAGCGGCGAGGCTTAGTCGTCCCGACTGGCCGACCTCTTAAGCTTTCCCCCTCGTCATCAGGCAGTGTCGCAAGGCTTCTGCGAGAAGCCCTGCATCGGCCCTGCGCGGACCGCCCTTGCGCCAGGCCATGCCGAGGGTTCGCCCCATGACGGGTTCGTTGAAAGCCTGGAGCACGACAGCCGCCCCACCCGTCACCCCGCCCTCCACCGCAAGCCGAGGCGCCAAGGTGACGCCAAGGCCGCCGCCGACCAGCTGAACCAACGTGTGAAGGCTCGCCGCAGAAAAGTCCGGCTTGGCTTGGCCGGGTACGCCAGCTCGGCAAAGGCTGAGGACATGGTCTCTCAGGCAGTGACCGTCTTCCAAGAGCAGGAGCTCGTCAGTCGGGATGTTTTCGGGCGTCAGATCGTTCCGGCCGCAGAGCTTATGTCCAGGCGGCAACGCCAGCAGGAACTCGTCCTCAGCAAACGGCATCGTCTCCACGCCCGCCGCCTCGTAAGGCAAAGCGATCACGGCGGCGTCCAGCGTGCGCGCGCGCAGGCCTTCGACCAAGCGTGGGGTCAAGTCCTCTCGCAGTTGCAGTTTCAGACCGGGAAAACGCTGGCGAAGGAGCGGCAAAGCTCGGGGCAGCAGGAACGGGGCGATGGTGGGGATCGCGCCCAGGCGGAACGGCCCCGTCAATGGGGCGGAAGCGCCTCGAACGGCGCGGGCCAGCTCTTCCACTTCCGTCAGGATGCGCATCGCTCGGGCCGCCGCCTCCTCGCCGGACGAAGTCAAGGCAACGCCGGCTCGACCACGCTCCACAAGGCGCACGCCGAGCGTCGCCTCAAGCTCCTTGACGCCCGCGGAAAGCGTGGGCTGGGTCACGCCGACCGCGTCGGCTGCCTTAATGAACCCGCCATGGGCCGCAAGGGCGGCCAAGAATTGCAGCTGGCGCAAAGTGGGCAAGCCCGAAGCAGGCGGCGATGCTTTGTTCATAGGACGAATCTATTCGAAATAAGCCCGATATCAATTATTTTGATGTTCTGGCGCTGGGTCCTCGTCTCCCTCGGGTCCCTCTCCACGCCGTCCTTCCCAAGCTGGCGGGTGAGCCTTGCGAAGCAAAGCTCGGCGTGCCGGAAAGAGATTGGCCAAAGCGTTTGAGAGGGGCTCTTGGCGCGACAGCTCGGGATCGGGCGATGGACGCCACTCCCTCCTCAGCGCCTGGCGTTCAAGGCCGGCCGCGCTGAGATGCCTCCCTCTCTCGCGAGAGGCCTCCCCGCTTGACCCAGACAGGATCGAGAGATACACGCTCTCCAGCAGTCCGCCCAATGGCGGCTTGTGAGCGGCGGATTTTTAGGCTGTCGCTTTTCAGCCTCGCCCGACGCGTACGTCCGGCGGGGCGTTTTGCGTTTCGACGCGGGCCTATGGCGGGCCGCTGCGCGAAGCCGGGTGTTGGACGGTTTTGAATGTTTGACGCGCTCACAGAACGGCTGACAGGGGTGTTTGACCGCCTGACGGGCCGCGGCGCGCTTTCTGAAAAAGATGTGGAGGCCGGCCTCCGGGAGATCCGGGTGGCGCTTCTCGAGGCGGACGTCGCCTTGCCAGTGGTAAAAACTTTCATCGCCAGGGTGAAAGACGAGGCCGTCGGCGAGGCGGTGATCCGTTCGGTGAAGCCCGGCCAACAGCTGATCAAAATCGTCCATGACGCGCTCGTAGACATGTTGGGAGGCGAAGGGCCGCCAGAAGGCCTTCGGATCGCAGGGGAGCCTCCGAACATCATTATGATGGCGGGCCTGCAAGGCTCTGGGAAAACCACCACCACGGCCAAGATCGCGCTTAGGCTGACCAAGCTTGACCGCAAGAAGGTGATGGTGGCGTCGCTTGACGTGCGGCGGCCGGCGGCGATGGAGCAGCTCGCGACCCTCGCCAGGGCCATTCACGTTGATTGTCTGGGTATCGTCGCGGGCCAGAGCCCTGAGGACATCGCGCGGCGCGCAATCCAGACAGCGCGCCTCGGAGGCCATGATGTTCTCATCCTCGACACGGCGGGCCGGACGACGCTCGACGACGACATGATGCGTGAGGCCGCGTCCATCGCCGGGTTGGCGCGACCTTCGGAAATCCTGTTGGTGGCGGACAGCCTCACGGGTCAGGATGCGGTCGAAACCGCGCGGCGCTTCCATGAGCGGCTGCCGCTCACCGGGCTCGTGCTCACGCGCGCGGACGGCGACGGCCGCGGCGGGGCGGCCCTGTCCATGCGGGCGGTGACGGGCCTGCCGATCAAGTTCTTGGGCGTTTCGGAACGGCCGGACGGGTTGGAAGCGTTCGACGCCCGTCGGGTGGCGGGACGTATTCTGGGTCAGGGCGATATTGTGTCGCTCGTTGAGAAGGCCGCCCAGCAGGTCGACCGCGACGAGGCCGAAAAACTGGCCAAGAAAATCCAAAAAGGCGTCTTTGACCTCGATGACATGGAAAAACAGCTGACGCAGGTGTTATCGATCGGCGGCTTAAAGGGCATCATGGGAATGCTGCCCGGCGTTCAAAAGCTGAAGAACCAAGTCTCAGAAGCCAGTCTCGACGATAAGCAGATCAGGCGTCAGATCGGGATCATCCGGTCAATGACCAAGCAGGAGCGGGCCAAGCCTGACCTTATCGACGGCAAAAGGCGTCGGCGGATCGCGAAGGGCGCTGGGGTCGATGTGGCGGAAGTGAACCGCCTTCTGAAGATGCATCGGAGCATGGCGGACATGGCGAAGGCCATGGGAAAAGGCCAACTGCCAGGGGCTTTGGGTCAGGCCCTGGGCATGGGCAAAGGCGGCATGAGGGCGCCTAGCCCTGAGCAGATCAAGGCCATGGCCGCGAAAGCCCCTTCGCAAGGACTTCCAGGCTTGCCCGGCCTGCCGGGGGCCAAGCCCTTAGGACTGCCCGGGCTGCCCCCTCTCGGCGGGTCGGGCCTTCCTGGACTGCCAGGCCTTCCCGGCTCGGACAAAAAAAGCACTTGAACCAACCCAAAAGAAGGAAGCGTAGTCGTGTCGTTGAAAATTCGATTGGCCCGCGGGGGCGCCAAGAAAAAGCCGTTCTACTCGATCGTGGTGGCCGACAGCCGCAGCCCGCGGGACGGCCGCTTCATTGAGAAAGTCGGGACTTATAACCCGATCCTGACCGATGAGGACAAACGCGTCGTGCTCAAACTAGACCGCATCCAAGACTGGATCAGCAAGGGCGCGCAGCCGACGGACCGGGTGGCCCGGTTCCTTGACAAGGCCGGAGTGCTGAAACGAGACGCAAAAACCAATCCGCAAAAGGCTGCGCCCGGAAAGAAGATGCAGGAGCGCGCGGCCGAGAAGGCGGCAAAGGCCGCTGCCCCGGCAGACGCCGGCGCGGAGGGCTAAGGGTCGATGTGGCGGCGGGGGCTCATCATCTTCGGATGGGCGTTGATCCTCCTTTCGCCGCTGCCTTGGCTTGCGGTCCTCACGGCGCCGCTTTGGGGTCTTGACTCGGTTGCGGAGGCCATCGCGTGGGGATTTGGACTGCTGTTGCTGGCGGAGGTTCTCTTCTTCGCAGGCGCGGCCATCGTCGGCCCAAGCGTTTATCATCATCGGCACGCCATCTGGGCGAAGCTGACGGGTCGGACGCGCCCGCCATTCTCTCCCCCGCCCCAGCGCGGCCCCGATGAGCGCGCGTGACGATTTGGTCCTCTTAGGCGCAGTCGTGGGCGCGTTCGGGGTCCGAGGCGAGGTGCGGGTGCGGAGCTTCACCGGCGTTCCAGAGGCGATCGCCGCTTACGGACCCCTCTTGGATAAAACGGGGAGGGTGGTCCTCACGCCAAAACGGTTGCGCCAGGCCGGGGATGACTTCGCCCTCACAGCGCCCGAAATAAAAACCCGGGAGGAGGCGCAGGCGCTGCGCGGCGCAGGTCTTTATGCGCCAAAAACAGCCCTGCCCGCGCCTGGGGACGACGAGTTTTATCATATCGATTTGATCGGCTGCGCGTTGCAAGCGTTAGACGGATCGTTTCTGGGCCGGGTCGAGGCGGTGCGGGATTTCGGCGCAGGCGATCTGCTCGAAGTCCAACCCGCTGAAGGGCCCTCTTGGTACCTCCCTTTCACTAAAGCGGCGGTTCCGGTCGTGGACCTGCCAAGACGTCTGCTGATCAGCGCTGAGGGCCCTCCGAATTCTGGGGATGAAGCGGCCGACGCAGGATGATTATCGGCCTGTCATCCGGCTCTCTCCTTCGCCGCTTGGGGCGGGTTCGTCGGCGCCCCGGCTTCCGGCGCAGGACCTCGTTTCCAGCCATTTGGGTATCTTAGCATGCGGTCTCCTTTCTGCGTCTCCGTCATCACCTTGTTTCCAGAGGCGTTTCCTGGCCCCTTGGGGGTCTCGCTCCTGGGCAAGGCCTGGGCGGAAGGATTATGGGACTTGGAGACCGCGCCGTTGCGCGATTTCGGACATGGCAAACACAAAAAAGTCGACGATAGGCCCGCCGGCGGGGGCCCCGGGCTTGTGCTGCGGCCGGACGTGGCGGCGGCGGCGATCGACAGCCTCGTTCGGGCGGGGCGGCCCCTGCTCTATCCGTCTCCGAGGGGGACTCCCTTCACCCAGGCCATGGCGGCGCGCTATGCGACAGGACCGGGTTTGATCGTCTTCTGCGGCCGCTTTGAAGGGCTCGACCAGAGAGTGATCGAGGCGCGTGGCCTGGAAGAGGTTTGCGTCGGCGAGGCCGTGCTGATGGGCGGGGAAGCTGCGGCGATCGTGATCCTGGAGGCGACCTTGAGGCTGTTGCCGGGGGTCTTGGGGAATGCGGCGTCAGCCTCGGTGGAAAGCTTTTCAGCTGGGCTCTTGGAGCATCCGCAGTTCACAAAGCCTCGGCGTTGGGAAGGGCGGGACATACCGGAGGTGCTTTTGCGGGGGGATCATGCTGAAGTTGCGCGCTGGCAGGCGGAACAAGCCGTCATGCGCACCCGGGCGGTGCGGCCGGACTGGGTGATGGATTAGGCGCCCCAAGCGGGCGGCGCGCCGCTGACCTCGTCGACGGCGGCGAAAAGAGCATTGACCTGGTTGCGCTCAGCCTCAGTCAATTCGGGCCGCCACACGTCGAACAGCAGGACCACGCGCAACTTGTCGGACCTGTTCCACGCCTCGTGCTCGAAGCTGTCGTCAAAAATCAATAACTCCCCCTCCCGCCAGGGGCGAATATGGGAGCCAACCCGCAACGCGCAGCCGTCGGGCGCGAGCAATGGGAGATGGCAGATGAGCCGAGTGTTCACGAAGCCGAAATGCGGCGGGATCGCAGCTCCCGGCTTCAAGGCTGAGAACAAGATCGAAGGCCCGCGGTTAGGCATGGAGGCGAGAGGCAGGAGCTGCAACGCCGCCATGGTTTCGGGGCAGGCTGCGAGCATCGCCGGGTTGGGCGCGCCGTTCTTGTAAAGAAAACACGCGCTCCAATTCATATTGCCGGAAAGGCCAGAGGGGTCGGACACGCCGTCAGGGGCCGCGTCGATATAAGGGGCGAAAGCCTCGGGCTTCGCCAGAACGCCCTCGAGCTCTCTGCGGATCGTTGGAGCGCAAGCCTCAAAAGAGCGGGCCCATGGGAAGGCCTCGCGCTCATAAAACGCTATCTGCGGCAGTCCAGGGAAATAGAATTTGAGCGGCTCCTGAACATAGATCTTGCTCTTTCCGAGCTGAATGTCGAGCGCTTCGCGGATCCGCGCCGAGAGCGGCCCCGCAGCGGCGATCCGCTCGAGGGCGGCGACCTCGAAGGCCTTGGCGAGCGCGGCAGGGATCGCCCGGGCGCGCTCCAGCAAACTGCGTAGCTCAGAGGACGGGTCTGGACGCCGCGCCAGCTCGCGGGTTGCTGTCTGATAGGCGGCGGCGGCTTCGCCTAACCGTTTCAGCTGCGCCAAAGCGAGGGCCTTGTTCAGCAAGGCTCTGGGGTCGCTGGGATTGGTCCGCAATGCGGCTTCGGCGGCAGCCAAGACGGCGGCGGCGGAGGGCTGTGTCATGGCGCCAGCTTCAGGGCGGCCGCCCGTCTTCGTCAATCCGTCATGCTTTGCAGGCGCGTCCGGCCTCGATGAGCGCCGTTCGCTCCTCCACGGTCAAAGGACGCCACCGGCCTTCCGGCAAAGCGCCGAGCTCTAAGGGTCCGATCCGAACGCGCAGCAGATCGACGACTTTCAGGCCCACCGCCTCCGCCATCCGACGGATCTGGCGATTGCGGCCCTCGACCAAGGTAAAGCGCAGCGCCTGGGGGCTCAGGCGATCGATTTTGGCGGGCTTCAGGGCCCTCCCGTCCAAGCTGAGGCCGTGGCGGAGGAGCTTCATTTTCCCGGGCGTGATCTCGCCAAGAACCTCAACAAGATATTCTTTATCCACTCCGCTTTCAGGGCCGATGATAGCGCGGGTCAGAACCCCATCCTGAGACAGGATCAAAAGCCCGCGGCTATCCTGATCGAGCCGCCCCAAGGGGGCCAGAGACCAGCGGGGGTCGGGTAGGATGCGCTGGCTGCCCCACTGGGCCTTCGGGGTCAGGAGGCGGGCCGCGGGGATTTGCGCGGCCTCGGGTTGGGCGGAGACATAGCCAATCGGCTTGTTAATCACCAGTGTGACCGCCTGGGCGAGGGCTTTTTGGCCCTTGTCCGCGAGCGACAGGGTCTGCCCAGGGAGGATTTTGCGGCCCAAGTCCGCTACGACCTCCCCATTGATGCGCACCTGGCCTTGCATGATCAGGTCGTCGGCTTCGCGGCGGGAACAAACCCCCTCTTGGGCCAGCCATTTGTTGACGCGAATAGGATCCGGGCCAGAATAGGTTTTTTGAACAGCCATGAAGCCATAAACCACCGGCCTAACCCCCTCGACAAGGGCGCGCTTCTCGCCTATAGCCCCCGGCTTCCCGCAGTTTCCAACGGAGACGGCGCCCCAGTCTTTTTTGGGTGGGGAACGGG
Source organism: Alphaproteobacteria bacterium (assembly GCA_018971945.1). Classification (GTDB taxonomy): domain Bacteria; phylum Pseudomonadota; class Alphaproteobacteria; order Caulobacterales; family Aquidulcibacteraceae; genus REEB509. The sequence continues at coordinate 23,094 of JAGWZH010000011.1, forward strand.
CCGTTCTAAGAGTTGCACGTCATGAACCTGATCCAGACCCTCGAGCACGAAGAAATCGCCAAGATCGTCAATGGAAAAAAGGCTCCGGAGTTCGAACCGGGCGATACGCTGCGCGTGAATGTGAAGATCAAGGAAGGCGAGCGGGAACGCGTCCAGGCCTATGAAGGGGTCTGCATCGCCAGGGCCGGCGGCGGGATCAACGCGAATTTCACCGTGCGTAAGATCAGCTTCGGAGAAGGCGTAGAGCGGGTGTTCCCACTCTACTCGCCGTCTTTGGACAGCATCGACGTTGTGCGACGGGGCAAGGTGCGCCGCGGCAAGCTTTATTATCTGCGGGAGCGCCGCGGCAAGAGCGCCCGGATCGCGGAGCGCACCTCCACCCGCCAAAGCGAAGGCGGCGGCTCCTGAGATCAGGACCCAGTCCTTTAGGATTATGTCTTGACCGGCGAAGGCGCCGCCCTCAGGTCAGGCGGAAGAAATGCCGGTCCTGTTGTCCCCTCCCTCCGCCGCCCTGCAGCCTCCTAGCGTGCAGGTAGAAACGTTTGGCTGCCGGCTGAACGCCTTCGAGAGCGAGCAAATCAAAGCCTTGGCGACGGAAGCCGGGCTCTTGGAGGCGGTGGTCGTCAATACGTGCGCAGTGACGGCTGAGGCCGTGCGGCAGGCTCGCCAAACGATCCGCCGGACCCGGAGAGAACGCCCCAACGCGCAGATTATCGTGACCGGATGCGCTGCGCAGATCGATCCAGAGAGCTTCGCGCAAATGCCGGAAGTCGACCATGTGATCGGCAATATCGAGAAAATGGCGGCGACGACTTTTCAGGGCCTTGCAGAGAACCGCAGCCCCCGGGTGCTCGCGGCGGACATAGGGACCGCGACCGGAATCTCGCCGCGCCGCCCGGACGTCCAAAGCGAGCGGACCAGGGCCTTTGTGGAGGTGCAGAACGGCTGCGATCATCGCTGCACCTTCTGCGTGATCCCCTATGGTCGGGGGAATAGCCGTTCGGCGCCGGCGGGAACCGTTGTGGGCCACGTGGCGCAGCTTGCTGCGGCGGGCGTCCCTGAGATTGTGCTGACAGGTGTGGACCTCACCAGTTGGGGGGCGGACCTGCCTGGGAAGCCGAGCCTGGGCAATCTGGTCGCTCGGATCTTGAAATTGGTTCCGGACCTGCCGCGGCTCCGACTGTCAAGCCTCGACGCCATTGAGATGGATCCACAACTCTTTGAGCTGATTGTGAGCGAAGAGCGGATTGCGCCCTATCTGCATTTGTCGCTGCAGCATGGACACGACCTGATCTTGAAGCGGATGAAACGACGCCATTCCCGAACACAGGCCTTGGACCTTATCGCGCGTTTGCGGGCAGGCCGATCCGACATCGCGTTCGGGGCAGACTTGATCGCGGGGTTTCCGACGGAAACTGAAGAGCACGCCGCGGCCAATCTGAGCCTCATTGAAGAGGCGCGATTGTCATTTGTGCATGTGTTCCCCTACTCTCCGCGGCCGATGACGCCAGCGGCGAACATGCCCGCATTGCCGCAAGCATTGGTCAAGGCGAGGGCCGCGGCCCTGCGGCGTCAAGCGCAGACTGCGCTCTGTCGGCATCTGGATCAGTGGGTCGGGCAAACAGCCCTGGCTTTGGTGGAGGAGCCGGGCGCTGCGCGACTGCCCGATTTCACACCGGTTCGGCTGACGGGCGGGGTCGCGGGGACCTATCAATTGCTGCGTTTCGAGGGCCATGATGGCCGCGTTTTGACAGGGTCACCTGCATGATCTGGGGCCTGTTCAAGCCGAAGAGCGAAAAGGGCGTGACCACGAATGCTGAGGGTGCGCGCCCCTCTGCGCAGGAGGCGCGTTTGGAGAGCGCCCCCCCTGCATCCGCGCCTGAGCCCATGGCGACCGCGCCAGCCAACGCAGATCAGGGACTGTTCGGACGGCTTTTCGATGGGCTCAAGAAGTCCTCGGGCAGGCTTGCCGAAGGCATCACAGGGGTCCTGCTCAAAAAAAAGCTCGACCAGGAGACGCTCGACGAGCTGGAAGAGCTTCTCATCCGGGCGGACATCGGCGCCTCGGCCGCTGAGCGGATCACAAAGTCCATCGCAAAGGACCGCTTCGACAAAGAAGTGAGCGAAACGGAGATCAAGGAAGCTCTTGCGGCCGAGGTGGCGGCGCTGCTGCGGCCTCGGGAGTCGACGCTTGACCTCTCTCGGGGGCCACGGCCGCGGGTGGTGTTGATGGTGGGGGTAAACGGCTCCGGCAAGACCACGACGATCGGCAAGCTTTGTGCGCTTCTGTCCGCTTACGGGGCTAAGGTGGTCGTCGGCGCAGGCGACACTTTCCGGGCGGCTGCGATTGAGCAACTCAAAGCCTGGGCCGACAGGACCGGGGCGGCGTTTGTGTCCAGGGAACAGGGTTCGGACGCGGCTGGCGTCGCTTTCGACGCCGTACGCCTGGGCAAAAGCACCGATGCCGATGTGGTGCTGATCGACACAGCGGGGCGTCTGCAAAACCGCTCTGAGCTGATGGCCGAACTCGCCAAGATCATCAGGGCGATCCGCAAGGCGGATGAAAGCGCGCCGCATGAGACCCTGCTGGTTTTAGATGCGACCGTCGGACAGAACGCGCTGTCCCAGGTAGAGGCGTTCCGAACCACAGCGGACATTTCAGGGCTTGTCATGACTAAGCTCGACGGCACCGCAAAGGGCGGGGTTCTGGCGGCGATCGGGGAGAGGCATGCCCTGCCCATCCATTTCATCGGCGTTGGAGAAAAGGCGGAGGACCTTCAACCCTTCGCAGCGGAGCGCTTTGCGCGGGCGCTCGTTGGCCTCGGACCAAAGCCCGGCTGATTAAGCCGTGGTCCGCTTCGACCGCGGCTGCGTATTGGAGCTCATGACCCAAGCGCCTGACTCCAAGACCGACAACGACGCCAGTAAACGCGAGACAGCCCGCGGGGCCGGCCAACTCCTCATGGATTTGGGGCCGATCATCAGTTTCGTGCTGACCTTCAATGTTCTGCAAAGACTACCCGCCGATCACGCCGTGCATCGGTTTTTGGGAACGGCGCCCTCGGAAAGCATTTTCGTGGCGACAGGCGTTTTCATGATCGCCACTCTCATCGCCCTGGCCTATGCTTGGCTCAAAACCCGTTCGCTCCCTCCGGTCTTGTTGGTGACGGCGGTCCTGGTCGTCGGCTTCGGCGGGCTGACGCTTGCGTTGCACGACGAAGACTTCATGAAGATCAAGCCAACGGTCGTGAATCTGTTTTACGCCGGCGCCATCTTTGGCTCTTTGATGTTTGGGCACAATGTCTGGAAACTCTTGTTCCGGCATGCATTCACCCTGCCTGACCGGGTTTGGATGATCCTTGCTTGGCGGTGGGGGCTGTTTTTCGTCTTCATGGCCGGACTGAACGAGCTGATCTGGAGGACCATGAGCACTGAGGCTTGGGTGAATTCCCGTCTCCTAGTGACTTTCCCGCTCGTCTTTCTTTTTGCGCTTGCGAATTTGCCCATTACCCTCAAATACGCGGGCAAGGAAAGCATGGACGATGCGCCGCCGGAGCAGTCTTCGAACTCCGCCTAAGCCTCTTCACGCGGGGTTGCTGAAAGGGCCTGCTTCCCCAGCAAGAAATCGACGATAATCGCGCAAGGCCCATGCAACCGAGGGGAAAGCCAAATCGCGCTCGGGCAGATCGTTGAGCGGAAATATCATTGTTTCCAAACTTTCCGCGCCCGGTGCAAAGCCGGGCTCAGCAAGGCTCGCGCGGAACATAATCTGAACCTGGCTGATGTGGGGAACAGAGTAAATCGCGAGAACGCCCTGCAAGGCCAACCGCGCCTGCGCCTCTTCATAGGCCTCGCGCAAAGCCGCCGCCTCGACCGTCTCGCCCTCCTCCATGAACCCCGCCGGCAGGGTCCAAAATCCCCGCCTCGGCTCAATGGCGCGCCTACACATCAAAACCCCACCGTCAACGGCCACAACTGCACCCACAACGATCTTAGGGTTCACGTAGTTGATGAAGCCGCATGTGTCGCAGACTTGCCGCTCCCTGTCCTCGCCCGGGGCGGTCTGCAACCTGAAGGTAGGAGATAAAAGGGATTTTTTCATTGTCCGGAAACACCCTATTCACTTTCTCAAGTCTATCTCTGCGCCGAATGCACGGCTTGTGCTTCAGACCATACAAGCGTAAAAGCCTTTAGCGAAGGCTGATTATCAGGGACGGGAGCGTCTTAACTGGGCGCGTCAAGAGAAGGGGCAGACTATGAGCGACATCAAAACCACGGGCGATTTCGCCCTTAGCCAATCGGTCAGCCACCTGCTGCACCGGGCGCAGCAATTGGCGGCGGACAGCTTCGCCCGCAAGGCCGGAGAAGATGGCGTGACGCTGAGGCAATTCGCCGTGCTCGCGGCGGTTTCGGAGAAGCCTGGTCAGAGCCAGACAGACCTCGTGAAGGCCACGGGCGTTGATCGCTCCACCCTTGCCGACATGATCGGCCGGATGGAAAAGCGCGGCTGGGTCACGCGGAAAACCGCGGCGAAGGACGCGCGGGCGAAGAGCGTGACACTCACCGCAGCAGGGAAAAAGACGCTGAGCCAAGCAACGCCGTTCGCTCGGGCGGCGGATGAAACCATTTTGAACGCTGTGCCCAAAGCCAAGCGCGATGCTTTTGTTGTGACGCTGGATGCGTTGTCGGCGGCGGCGGAGGCCGCGGCGGCTGCCGCGCCGGCCCCCAAGGTCGCCGCGCCAAAGGCCAAGCCTTCAAAAGGCGCTCCAGACAAGGCGGCTGCGAAAGCGGCGGCCAAGCCCGCAGTCAAGCCGGCGGCCAAGATCGCCGCCAAGCCGGCGGCCAAGCCAGCCGCCAAGATCGCGGCTAAACCGGCGGTGAAGCCCGCGCCGAAATCGGCTGCAAAGGCCTCGCCGGTCAAAGCGTCTTCGAAGCCCTCGGCCAAGCCCGCCCCGGCCAAAGCGCCAGCCACCTCGAAGCGGGGGAATGCGGCGAAGCCGTCGACGCGGGCGTCCCTCAAGCCCAGCTCGGCCAAGATACGCAAGCCACGCAAGTAAGCGCGATCAGCCCGGCGCTGCGCCTTCTTGCAGCGCCGGGCGGATCACCCGCTCTAGCGTGTCGCGCGTCAGCGGTTCGCGAACCACCGCAAGAAGACGCCCGTCGGCTCCGACCACAAAGGTCTCGGGCACTCCGGCGGTTCCCAGATCCAGCGCATAAGCGCCGTCGCGGTCGACGCCGACCCGTATGTAAGGATCGCCAAGCTCACTTAAAAAGCGCTGTGTGGCCTCTGGATCATCCTTATAGGCCAGCCCAAGGATTGGCACGCCGGCGTCCGCCAGCTCCAGCAGAATGGGATGCTCCGCCCGGCAAGGGGCGCACCAAGACGCGAAGCTGTTGATCAGGTAGGTCTCGCCCGCAAAGTCCGCCGAGGCGATCCGGGGTTGGCCTTCGCCCAACGCCGGCAAGTCAAAGGCTGGCAAAATTCTGCCCGCGACATCGTTGGTGACATAGTCGCGCTCCCCGTCCTGGAACAGAACCATCAGGGACGCAGCCACAATGCCTGCCGCAAGAACGAGCGGCAGAAACGTCCATAAAGGCCGCTTGCGCATCGCCAGTTCAGCGTCTTGGTCCGATTTTGGCGTCGTCTCCTGCGTCATGGCGTCGAGGCCTTTTTCTCTTCTGCTTCGCCCCCCTCGGCCTCGGCCCTTAGAGCCGCCTTGGCGCGGGCGGACCAGTGACGGGCCCGCCACCACCCGACGAAGGCGAGCCCTGCAAGGGAGAGCGCGGCCAGGGCGTAGCTCCAGGCGATATAGGCGGTGTGCGGATCTTCGATCACGCCAGGCAATGCGGGATCGGTCATGGGGCGCTCCGGGCGAGGCGCAGCTCAGCGGCCAGCGCCTGGCGGCGGTGGATCAAAGACCGCATTCCTAGAAGGGTGATGCTCGCGGCCGCGCAGGCGAACGCGCCAGCCATGATGAGCAAAGGGCTTAGCATGGCAGGATCGATGGCGCTGCCGCCCAGCCGAAGAACGCTCGCGGGCTGATGCAAGGTGTACCACCAGTCGACAGAGAACCGGATGATCGGCAAGTTGATGAGGCCAACCAGGCAGAGGATCGCTGCAAGGCGGGCGGCGCGCTGCGCGTCTTCTATGGCCGCCCACAGCGCAAGATAGCCGATATAGGTGATGAACAAGACAAGCATCGAGGTTAAACGGGCGTCCCACTCCCACCATGTGCCCCACGTGGGCCGCCCCCAGAGGGAGCCGGTGATCAGGCAAAGGGCGGCGAGGACCGCTCCGACAGGGGCCATGGCCCGGGCGGCGACATCGGCCAGAACATGCCGCCAAACCAGACTCACAAAGCTCGCCATGCCCATGGCTGCGTAAAGCCCCAAAGCCCACCACGCTGCAGGAACATGAACATACATGATCCGGACGGTTTCGCCCATTTGGTAATCAGGGGGCGATGTGACCAAAGCTTGAGGCAGCCCCCACGCGAACAGCGCCGCCGCAGCAGCGGCCAGGATCGGGGTCAGATAACGCGACAGCGCCATGAAACGGTCAGGGTTGGCAAAGACTGTAATCATGAGAGGTGCGGTATCGGTTCAAGATCGTTTGTTCAAGGCGGTCAATCAGCCTGCAAACGCAGGGCGGCAGCTGCGGCGATGGGCCCCAAGGCGGCGTAAAACAGGCAACAGGCCCCGAGGAGCTGGAAGGCCCCCTCGAAGGGGGCTTCCCCAGCCGAGGCCGCGGCAGCGGCGGCCGCTCCAAAGATGATCGGCGGCGCAAAGAACGGCAAGACCAGGACGGCGATGAGCACGCCGCCTCGGCGAACGCCCGCTGCGAGAGCTGCGCCCAAGAGTCCGATGCTTATGAAACCCGCCATGCCGACCGCTAGGCCCAGGGCAATGATCGGCGCGGCGGCGGGGGGCGTCTGCAAGGTCAGACTAGCGATCCCGCCAACGAGCGCCATGGGAAGGCCCAAAGCCGTCCAGAGGGCCGCACCCTTGGCGAAGGCCGCGAGCTCAAGGGGCGCGGCAGCGAGTAAAAGCTGATCGAGAGAGGCGTCTTCCAAGTCCGCCTGGAAAAGGCGCTCGAGAGTCATCAGCACGGACAAGGCCCCTGCGACCCAGAGCAAGGGGGGACCCGCCGCTGCGATCAGTGCGCGCTCGGGGCCCATGGCCAGAGGCAAGAGCAAGACAACGCCCACATAAAAGCCTAAAGGAGCAGCAGCGCCCCCTCCCCCCGCCCAAGCAAGCGCGACGTCGCGCCGGTAGACGCTCATCAGGGCCCGGATCATGGTTTGAGACTTTCCAAAGCCAAGGACTGGGCCGGCAGGCCGAGCGGCTCGTGGACGGCGGCGATGACCAGACCGCCTTGTCGGACCTGGCGGTCGATCAGATCCGCCAAGAGGTTTTTCCCTGCCCTGTCGAGGCCAGCGGCGGGTTCATCCAGCAGCCAGACTGGACGTTGGGCGATGACAAGCCGGGTCAGCGCAAGACGGCGCGCCTGGCCCTGGCTCAAGACCCGAGCCGGGAGAGCGGAAAGGCCCCGCAGGCCCACCAAGGCCAGGGCGTCGTCGATTTGACCTGCGTCGCCGGCGAAAAGCTCCGCCCAAAAACGGACATGGGCTCTGAGCGCCAGAGCGCCCTTGAGCCCATCGCGGTGGCCCAAAAGATGGGCGAGCGACGCTCGGTCTTCAGGATCTGTCGCCCGCCCCATGCGAATGACGCCGGCTGCAGGCGACGCCAAACCCGCAATCGCCCGAAGCAGCGTTGTCTTCCCAGACCCATTGGGACCGGTGAGTTCAACCAGCACCCCTGGTTGGTAACACGCAGTCAGATCTTGAAAGAGAAGGCGAGACCCCCGCGCCAAAGCGAGGCCCTCGAATGCGAGGCCATCGACAAGCCGACTTTCATCAGTCAGGCCCTCGGAGGGCTGGCCCTTGAAAGCGCGGCGCGTCATGCGACGAGCCAGGGGCGTTTGCGATGCCAGCCGCGGGTGGCGGCAGGCCTTGAGGCCGCGCGCCTAAGCCGCCGGGTTTTCGCCAAGGCGCGGAAACAGAGCGCTTGCGACGGGCCGGACGGCTCAAGGCGGTCGAGCGCCGATAAAGTCCCCATCGCCGCGCCCTGAGAAAGGCCGCTTTGCTCGATCACAAGGCGCGACGCGCCCGATTTGGAGATGTCTGTCTGGTTCTGCGGCTTGCGCTGCAAGCGGCTCATGGGGGTGAGGCGCTGCACTTTGTCGGGCCCGCCCCTTTCCGCGGGCGGCCCCAGGACAACGAGAGAACAGGCGCCGGGGGCGGGGGGTCGCTCGATCATGAGCCTTGCATAGATGGGCTCGCGCCCTGCGCCAAGCCGCCTTGCGGGGAGGCGCTTTTCATGCGGACGTGGCGACGTGACACGGAGGATCAGCAATGCGCAGGATTTGGATCGTGACAGCTGTGGCTTCGGCGCTGGCGGCCTGCTCTGCCGATCCAAGCGCTGATCCCGGCGCCGCGGTCGAGTCCGCCGCAGAGGCGCCCATAGCGGCGCGGGCAGGCGCAGCAGGCGATGTTTTCGCCGGGCCCAATGTCAGCGTGGACGCCTCAGAGGGCGCGCCGGCGGCGGCGACGCCCGGGTTCTATATGGCCTATATGTATGGGCTGGGGCTTGAGCTGCCGGGGGACAAGCTTGCCTCCGTCATGGACGCCCACACCGAGGCCTGCCTCGAGGCCGGCCCCTTGACATGCCAATTGATGAGCGTCTCCCGGGAGGGAGACCCCGATGTCTCCATCAGCGGCTCGTTAAGATTGCGGGCGCAGCCCGACTGGCTGCAGGGCTTCCTGGAGCGGGCTGCGGAGAGTGCGGACGCCGCGGGGGGCGAGGTGCGTCTGCGCACGACGAGCGCGGAGGATGTGACCCGCCAGATGGTGGACACCGAGGCGCGGCTCGCAGCCTTGCGCACCCTGAGGGACCGATTGCTGGAGATCTTACGGTCACGGCCTGGCCAGCTTGCGGATCTCTTGGAGGTGGAACGCGAGCTCGCGCGCGTGCAAGGCGATCTGGACGCGGCAACCTCTGCGCTCGCCGTGCTGCGGCAGCGGGTGACGATGAGCGAGCTGCAGGTCAGCTATGTGATGGCCGACAGGGCGATGACGCCGCGGACGTTTGAACCCATTGGCCGGGCCGCCTCGGGCTTCCTGCACACTCTGTCTTTGGGGGTCGCAGGGATCATCACGATTGTCGCGACTTTGCTGCCTTGGGCGCTGTTTCTGGCCGCGGCGATCTGGGCGCTGCGTCTGTTCAAGATAGGGCGCGGATGGCGTTGGCCCTGGAACGGCAGCGACGGATCCTCCCGAGCGAAGCTGACCAAGGAAGGGCCCTGAAGCCCCCCATCTTCCATCCCCCGCGTTCATGCACGGCTTGCGCCCCGTTCGCTGCTTTCTCGCGACGTCTTGCTCAAAAGGGTCGCGTGCGACGGGGTTCGGCGGTGAGCTATAGCGCCTTCCCGCCCATGCTCGGCTGCAAAGACCCGCACTCGGAGGCCAATGTCAGAAACGCCAGACCCTAAAAGTTGCCCCTCGCCGCCGAATGCGTGTAAGCATTTCGCCGCCGCGCGCCGGTTCGATTCCGGATGGGGCGCTCCCCGCCGCGCTTGCGATCCTCAGATCAGACCTCGGGAGCAAGCCATGCCGTCTTTGGACAGCTTTAATTGCCGCCGCACGCTTACGGCGGCGGGCCAGACTTATACCTATTTCGACCTGAACGAAGCCGCGAAGAACGGGCTTGGAGATATCTCCACCCTGCCCCTGAGTTTGAAAGTGCTGTTGGAAAATCTGCTGCGGACCGAGGACGGCGTGGCGGTGACTAAAGCCGACATCCAGGCCATGGCGGCCTGGCTCACGAACAAGGGCAAGACCGAGCAGGAGATCGCGTTCTCTCCGGCGCGGGTGCTGATGCAGGACTTTACCGGCGTGCCGGCGGTGGTCGATTTGGCCGCGATGCGGGACGCGGCGAAAGCGCTCGGCGCTGATCCGCAGAAGGTTAACCCGCTCGTGCCGGTCGATCTCGTCATCGACCACTCGGTGATGGTGGATCATTTCGGCAAGGCCGACAGCTTTACCAAGAACGTCGAGATCGAATACGAGCGGAACAAGGAGCGCTACACATTCCTCCGCTGGGGCCAGGGCGCGTTCAAGAACTTCCGCGTCGTGCCGCCGGGCACGGGGATCTGCCACCAGGTGAACCTCGAGCACCTGGGCCAATCGGTGTGGATCAACGACGCTGGCGAGGCCTATCCTGACACGGTGGTGGGTACCGACAGCCACACCACGATGATTAATGGCATCGGGGTCTTGGGCTGGGGCGTCGGCGGCATCGAAGCGGAAGCGGCGATGCTGGGTCAGCCGATTTCGATGCTTATCCCCGAGGTGATCGGCTTCAAGCTCACGGGCAAGCTGCCGGAAGGCTCCACCGCGACCGACCTTGTGCTGACGGTGACCCAGATGCTGCGTAAGAAGGGCGTGGTCGGCAAATTTGTCGAGTTCTACGGCCCCGGTTTGGCGGGCATGAGCGTGGAAGACCGCGCCACCATCGCCAATATGGCGCCGGAATATGGCGCAACTTGCGGGTTCTTCCCGGTCGATGGGAAGACCACGGGCTATCTTGCGGCCACGGGCCGGGAAGCGCACCGCGTGGCGCTGGTGGAGGCCTACTGCAAGGCGCAGGGGCTGTGGCGGTCGGACGTGGAGCCGGTCTTCACCGACACCCTGGCGCTTGATCTGGCGGAGGTGAAGCCCTCGCTGGCGGGGCCGAAGCGGCCGCAGGACCGCGCGCTGCTTGGCGACATGGCGAAGGTGTTCACCGACGCAATGAACGGGGAATTCCGCAAGGCCGGCGAACTGCAGAAGCGCGCCGCAGTGGAAGGCGAAATGTTCGACGTCGGCCACGGGGATGTGGTGATCGCGGCGATCACGAGCTGCACCAACACGTCCAACCCCAGCGTGATGCTGGCGGCGGGGCTTGTGGCGCGGAACGCGCGAGCCAAGGGGCTGACCGTTAAGCCATGGGTAAAGACCTCGCTCGCGCCGGGTTCGCAGGTTGTGACGGATTATCTCGCGAAGGCGGGGCTCACGGATGATCTCGACGCGCTCGGGTTCAACCTCGTGGGCTATGGCTGCACGACCTGCATCGGCAATTCCGGCCCCTTACCCCCGGCGATCTCGAAAGCCGTCAATGAGAACGACCTCGTTGTGGCTTCGGTCTTGTCCGGGAATCGCAATTTTGAAGGTCGGGTGTCGCCCGATGCACGGGCGAACTATCTCGCCTCGCCGCCGCTGGTGGTGGCTTATGCGTTGGCGGGCACGGTTTATCTAAACCTTGAGACCGATCCGATCGGTACGGGGTCGGACGGTCAGCCGGTCTATTTGAAGGAGATCTGGCCGTCGAACGCGGAGATCGAGGCGGTCGTCCGGGCGGCGGTGACGCCGGAGATGTTCGCCAAGCGCTATTCCGACGTGTTCAAAGGCGACGCGCACTGGCAGGCGATCAGAGTGTCGGGCGGGGAAACTTATCCTTGGGATGCAAGCTCCACCTATGTCGCCAACCCACCCTATTTCGTGGGGATGAGCATGACGCCGAAGCCGCTGACGGACATCGTCAGTGCGCGGGTGTTGGGCCTGTTCGGCGACAGCATTACCACCGACCACATCAGCCCTGCGGGCAACATCAAGAAGACCGGGCCTGCGGGGTCTTACCTTGTGAGCCGCGGCGTGCAGCCGGTGGACTTCAACTCCTACGGGGCGCGGCGCGGGCACCATGAGGTGATGATGCGGGGCACGTTCGCCAATATCCGCATCAAGAACTTCATGGTGAAGGACGCGGCTGGAAATGTCATCGAGGGCGGCGACACGTTGCATCAGCCTTCGGGCGAAAAACTCTCCATCTATGACGCATGCATGCGCTACCAGAAGGAAGGCGTGGGCCTCGTTGTGTTCGCGGGCAAAGAATACGGCACGGGCTCGTCACGAGACTGGGCAGCGAAGGGAACGAACCTGCTCGGCGTCCGGGCCGTGGTTGCCGAGAGCTTTGAGCGCATCCACAGGTCGAACCTGATCGGGATGGGCGTGATCCCGCTGCAGTTCGTGAACGGGGAAAGCTGGCAGTCGCTCGGGCTCACGGGCGCGGAACAAGTCACGCTGGACGGCGTGGCCAAGCTCTCGCCCCGGCAGATGGTGGACCTGAAGCTGACGAACCCTGACGGCTCGACGCGGATCATCAAGGCGCTGTGCCGGATCGATACCGAAAACGAGGTGGCCTATTTCGCGAACGGCGGGATCCTGCACTACGTGCTGCGGAGCCTTGCGAAGGCGGCTTGATCGACGGTTAGACCCCCACGCATCCTCCCCCGCCAGGGGGAGGAGTTAGGTCAGCGCCGAATCCACTCGCCCCCCTTGCAAAGCGGGGAGATCTACGGGGTCCTGTTATGGTGTCTCCCATGCCTCATTCCGCCACGCTCCCCGTCTCGAACCTGCCGGAGCTTTCCGTCTCGGAGCTGTCGCAGGCGGTCAAGCGCACCATGGAGACGACGTTCGACCGGGTGCGGGTGCGGGGCGAGTTGGGGCGTGTGACAGTTGCGAAAAGCGGGCACTTCTACGCCGATTTGAAAGACCCCAACGCGGTGCTTTCGGTGGTGATGTGGAAGGGCAGCCTGAGCCAGCTCAAGTTCCGCCCCGAGGAAGGGTTAGAGGTCATCGCCGAGGGGCGGCTTTCGACCTTTCCGGGCAAATCCAGCTACCAGCTGATCGCGGACCGGATGGAGCCTGCTGGCGTCGGCGCATTGCTCGCACAGCTTGAGCGGTTGAAAGCCAAGCTCGCGGCGGAGGGGCTGTTTGGGGAAAGCCGCAAGAAGCCGATCCCGTTCCTGCCCCGGACGATTGGGGTTGTCACCTCGCCCACGGGCGCTGTGATCCGGGACATTCTGCATCGGCTGTCGGAGCGTTTTCCGCGGCGGGTCATCCTGTGGCCGGTTCTTGTGCAGGGGGAGCATGCCGCCGGCCAAGTGGCGGCGGCGATTAAAGGCTTCAACGCGCTCACAGGGGATTTGCGCCCCGACGTTCTGATTGTGGCGCGGGGCGGCGGCTCCATCGAGGATTTGTGGGCCTTCAACGAAGAGATCGTGGTCCGCGCCGCGGCGGAAAGCGTGATCCCGCTGATCTCGGCGGTGGGGCACGAGACCGACACCACGCTTATCGATTTCGCGTCCGACTTGCGGGCCCCCACTCCCACAGGCGCGGCGGAGAAGGTCGTGCCTGTGCGCGCCGAGCTGATTGCGCGGGTAGAGACGCTGGGCGGGCGGCTGTCGGGGGGGCTTGCCCGCGGGGTGGAACTGCGGCGGAGCCAGCTGCGGGCGGCGTCGGCCCGGCTGCCGCGGCCAGAGGCGCTGCTCGCTACGGCGCAGCAGCGGTTCGACCGGGCGGGCGAGCGTCTTGGGACTGCGTTGATCGCCAATTTGCGGCTGCATCGCAGCGCGCTTGATCAGGCCTCCGCGGCGCTGCGGCCCGCCGCTTTGCGGCAAGAGATCGCCCGCCGAGGCGATCGGGCGCGGCAAGCGGGAGAACGACTCCCTCCCGCCATGACACGGGCGCTGAAGGACAAGGCCTTGCGGCTCGCCAATGCGGCGCGGCTTTTGGAGACGCTGTCGCACAAATCGGCGCTGGCGCGGGGATTCGCGCTCGTGCGGGACGCAGAGGGGCAGGTCATTTCCGCTGCCGGGGACCTCGCCGCCGGCCAGGGCGTCACGCTTAGTTTCAAAGACGGGGACCGGGCGGCGGTGATCGACGGCGCCGCAGACGCTGCGCCAAAGCGCAGAGGGAAGCCGTCGTCGGGCCCTAGGGATCAAGGCTCGCTCTTTTGAATCATTGGCGATCGCGCTATCTTCGTGGTCCGAAATCACAGGACTTCAAAGCATGGACGTGTTGGGACGAGAGGCGGTCATTCGCTATGAGGCGAACGACTTCACGCTTCTGCAGGATGGACGGTTTGTGCGCTGCGCGGTGACGGGGCAGCCCATCGCTTTGGATCGCCTGCGCTATTGGAGTGTAGAGCTGCAGGAGGCCTACGCTTCGCCGGAAGTGGCCTTCAAGCGCTGGCAGGAGCTTAACGCAGCGGGACGCGTCTAACGGGGAGAGCGCATGCGGGGGGTTTTGGGGACTGCGCTTGTGGCCGTCGTGGTTTGGGCGTGCACCACCGCGACGCCGGTGGAGGCCGTGACGACGCCGGAAGCGAACGAGACCGCGCTTGCAGGGCTTGAGCCCCCCGCTCCGCCGTCTTTGGAGCGCCCTGCCTTTGCGCCTTTGTCGATTTCTTCGGACCCGCTGAGCCGAGACACGAGCCTCCAGCCGGCGCCCGCGTTGCGGCCTTTTGAGAACCTGCCGACGGCGGCGTTGACGCTGACGCCGGAGTGCCATGGCGCTTTCGTGCAGGGCGGACTGGTGGTGTGTCGGACCCTGCCGGGCGCAGAGGTGGGTAACGGCGGGGCGCTTCTGACGACCGCTGACGCCCGTGGCCTTGTGGTCATCGGGTTTGACCGGGATGCGCCCGCGACGGAGACGCTGGTTTTCAGCTCTGGCGGCGAGGAGGCGTCGGTCGCGCTCACGATTGCGGCCCGCACCTTCCGCGAACAAAGCGTCTCGGGCCTCCCGCCCCAGACGGTGACGCCTGACGAGGCGGCGCAGGCGCGCATCGCTCGGGACCGCGAGCATATTGACCGCGGCTATGCGAGCCAGGCTTCGGTGGAGGGCTTCCTGGATGGCTTCATCTGGCCCGTGGAGGGGCGGATCAGCGCGTCTTGGGGCGCGCGCCGGATCGCCAACGGCGTCCCGCAGCGGCCGCATTACGGCATTGACCTCGCCGTGCCGACGGGCACGCCGATCCGGGCGCCGGCTTCCGGCGTGGTGACGCTGGCGCAGCCGGATCTTCTGCGTGAAGGCGGGCTTGTGATGATCGATCATGGCCAGGGGCTCATTACGCTTTACCTGCACATGAGCCGGCTCGATGTGGTCGAGGGGCAAAGCGTGGCGCAGGGAGATATCCTGGGCGCTGTCGGCGCCACGGGCCGGGCGACGGGGCCGCATCTGTGTTGGCGGATGAAGTGGCGAGACCGGTTCCTCGATCCCAGCGTCGCCATGCTAGGCCTCGCGAATGCGCGCAACGGGCTCAGCCGCGTCCTCTAAGGCGTCAAACGCCCGCCGCTGCCCAGGCCTCTTTCGGCCAACGTCGGTGGACCCAGAACCAGTCCTGCGGCGCCTCTTTGATGCGCGCTTCCATGAAGGCGTTGATGCGGCGGACCGCGGCGGGGATCTCCGTTTCCTGGTGGGCTGTGTCATCCAGCGGGATCGGGTCGTGGACGGTGACGTGGTAGCGCGCCCCGGGGCGGCGTTTGATCGAGACCGGGATCAACGGAACATTGAAGCGCAAAGCCAGGCGCGTCGGGCCGTCGGCGGTCATGCAATCGTAGCCGAACAAGGGGGCCGCCACCCCTTCATTGTATTTCTGGTCGTTCATTAGGGCGATCGTTTCCCCCGCCTTGAGCGCCCGGAGCAGCCCCATGCCCCCTTCCTTGCCCTTTGCGGCCTGCATCTTGGCGCCGTAATGGCTCCGGATGCGGATGATGTCGGCGTCGATGATGGGGTTATTGGCGGGGCGGTAGGTGACCTGGCAGGGCACGCCGCGCTGGACGATGGCGGCGGCCATCAGCTCCCAGTTCGCGAAGTGGCCGGAGATGAACACCGCGCCATGGCCCGAGGCTTTCACGGCGTCGAGGCGTTCAACGCCGGTCACCTCAATGCGGCCGCCTGGTTCATAGGCGTTGATTTCATGGAGATGCGGGAACTCCCCTGCGACGCGACCGATGCCGTCCCACATCGCGCGGCGCACATCCTGACGCCAAGCCTCGGTTTCGTTTGGAAACGCCAAGCGCAGGTTGCGGATGGCGGTGGAATGGGCGCTCGTCAAAGGGCCGATGGCTTTCACCAACCCCGCGCAGCGACGACTGGCGGTTTCGATCGGCATAGCGCCGAAGAGGTTGAGATAGGCACCCCAGCCAAGGGCCACAAGGCGATGGCCGAAGCTTATCTTTGTAGAGACAGCCATCAGGAGACCCTCACGAAGGCTGCGAAAGCGGCTTCATCGGCGAAGCGGGCCCTCACCGGCAAGACCGCCACTTTGTCACGCCATCCGGGGGGCAAGCGCACGGCGTCTTTCTCTGTGGTGATGAGAGCGGCGCCGTGATGGGCGGCATGGCGGGCGAGGCTTTCGAGTTCGCTTGCGACAAAAGGGTGGTGATCGGGGAATGAGGCGCCGTCCAGGAGGTCGCCACCTAGGGCCTTGATCGTATCATAGAATTTCTCCGGGCGGGCGATGCCGGCGAATGCGAGAAGCGGACCAGGGGGCGGTGGTGCGATGGCCTCGAGCCAAGCGTCGAAGACGGGTTTGTCGAAGCCTTCAAGATAGGCGGGCCTCGCGCGGTCGGCGAGGCTCGACGCGCGGAACACGACGGCGGCCTGCGCGCGAGGGAGGCCCCGCGCCAAAGGCTCCCGCAGGGGCCCCGCGGGGAAGACCCGGCCATTGCCGACGCCGGCGCCGGCGTCAAACACAAGAATGGACAGGTCCTTGGCAAGGCTTGGGTTCTGGAAGCCATCATCAAGGATCAGGGTTTGGGCGCCGGCGGCGATCGCGGCTTGCGCCCCGGCGAGGCGATCCCGCGCGATCCAGGCGGGGCCATCAGCGGCGTGGAGCATGGGTTCATCACCGACATCGGCCGCGCTGTCGGGCGCGGCGACCCGATGCGGGCCCCTCAAGAGGCCGCCATAGCCACGGGAAAGGGTGTGGGCCCCCTCCCCCAGGATGGCGCGGACTGCCCGCGCGATGGGGGTTTTGCCGGCCCCGCCCATCGTGAGATTACCTACACAGATCACCCGTGCAGCGACCCTCACAGGGGTCGTCGTCGCGATGCGCCAGGCTCCCGCCCAGGCATAGGCCGCAGCCATCGGCGCCAGCATCGCTCGGAGAACGGGGGCGGCTTCGCGGCCGATGCCTTGGCGATACCAAAAGTCAGGGGCGCGCATAAGGCGCCTCGGGTTTCAGGTTTTGGAGCGCTTCGAGGGTCGCTGCCAGAGCTGGGCCCGCTTCGCCGGCGACCTCGCCTGCGGCGGCGACCAAGCGCTGGCGGGCCGGCTCGTCCCTCCACAACTCCACCACGGCGCTCGCTATGCGGGCGGCGCCGTCTACGACACGGGCGCCGCCTGCGCGAAACAAGGCCTCATACGCTTCCTCAAAGCTTTCCACATAAGGGCCCGTCAGCACTGCAGCGCCGATTTTGGCCGGCTCCATGGGATTATGGCCCTTCAACTCTGGGCGCAGGCTTCCCGCCACCAAGGCCACCGACGCTACAGCGTAAAGCGCGCCCATCTCTCCCATCGTGTCTGCGATATAGACAGGGGCCGCGCCGATGGTTTGGTTCAAAGACCTGCGGGGCGCTCCCTCGGCTAGTGCTGCGATCTCCTGGCCGCGTTCGGGATGGCGAGGGGCCAGAAGCAAAAGCGCGTCTGGCAAGGCCCGTCGGACCTGCGCATGGGCCTCCAGAACGATCTCCTCCTCTCCCCGGTGGGTGGAGGCGGCAAGCCAAACCGGGCGGTCGCGGATCTCTTTGGCCAGCCAAGCCCGCGCCATCACGTCAATGGGGGGGGCTGGAGCCGCGAACTTGATGTTCCCAAGATAAACCGCCCTTCGGGCGCCCAACTCCAAGAGGCCCGCAGCGGTGCGGGCGTCCGCAGTGGTGATGGATTGGAAAGCGCTGAACACTTTCCGGGCCGCCTTGGGCGCGCGCTTCCAGTTGGCCAAAGCGGCCGGGCTCATGCGGGCATTGACCAGCGCCAAGGCCGCGCCATGAGCTTTGGCGGCGAGAATCTGATTGGGCCAGATTTCGCTTTCGACAAAAACAGCCCAGTCGGGACGCCAGTGCTCCAGGAAGCGACGAACCGCGTCGGGACGGTCGAGGGGGCTGAACTGGTGAATGATGCGCTGATTGGCTGCCGCCTCCACCTTGGCGGCGCCCGTGCGGGTCCCGGTCGTGATGAGGACTGCGGCCGTCGCGTTGCGGCCCAATAAGCCATCGGCGAGTTGCAAAGCCACCCCACTTTCTCCAACGCTTGCCGCATGGAGCCAAAACAGGCGACCTGGAGGGCGGTCTCGGCTGGCTCGGCCGAAGCGTTCGGCGAGACGCGCGGGGTCTTCCTTGCCGCGACCCACACGCGCGCGCAGCCACAAACCGAGCGCAGGCCCCGCCAGAATGGTCGCCGTTCGATAAAGATGAAGAGCCGTGATCACGCAAAAGGCTCTTCGGTTTCAATCCCGTCGGCGGGAGGCGCGGGATCAGCGGGCGCCAGATATGGCCTTCCGACAAGACGATCAGCTGCAGCGCTGACGCGGTTGAGCTCGTTCTCCAGTTTCAGCCGCCAGACCTCCATGTCGTCGTCGCTGATCTCGCGCGGCACCATGATCAATTCGCCATAAACGCCAGCGGCTTTGGCGAAGGGATAGGGCATCAAGATCCGGTCCCAGCTGTCAAAGGCCTTCGCGGGATTGCAGGACCAAGCGAAGGGCAGGATCGGTGCGCCTGAGAGGCGGGCGACTTGGATCGCGCCCATCTGCGCGCGCATGCGGGGGCCGCGGGGACCATCCGGCGTTATCGCCACGGCTCCGCCGTCTTTGAGACGTCGGACCATTTCCCGCAAAGCGCCGGTGGCCCCCTTTTGTTTGCCGGCCTTCGTCGAAGAACCGCGGATGGCGCCGACCGCCATGCGGCGCATTATCTGGGCGATGAGTTCGCCGTCTTTGGATTTGGAGATCATCACCTTAATGGGCGGGGCGCCGCGGCTAAAATCCCAACCGCTTGGCCCTAAGGGCACACGATTATGCCAGAGCGCTAAGATGACGGGCGATTTTCCTCGCCAGAGGCGCTGGGCGGCGTCTTTGTTGACCCAACGCCACCGCATGGAGACACGGCACAGGCCCAAATAGGCCGCAATCAGCCAAGCGGCCGTCCTAAGCGTCAAGGATGGCCTGGTTTCGACAGACATCTTCGCTTGAGCAGACACGGGCGACGCCATTCCATATGCGAGGGCGGCTTTGCGCCGCCCCTCGCGCCCCTTATAGGGGCAAGATCGCTGATTTCGCCACCCGTCGATGCAATGGAGGCCTGATGACGGCGGACATGCTTGCCAAAAGCGCGCGCTTTGACTTGTCCACGGTTGCCGGTCGGCAAGCGGCCTATCACGACCTCATGTGGGTGGACCACGGGTTCTTGCGGGCAGCGTTCCAAAACCTGCATTGGATAAGCCCCGAAATGGCGCGCTCCAATCAGCCGTCCCCGGCCCATATCGCGCAGTACGCGGCGATGGGGATCAAAACGATTGTCAATCTCAGGGGCTTTAACGACAGCGGCCATTACTGGCTTGAGCGGGAAGCCTGCGAGAAGCACAATCTCACGCTGGTGGATAGCCCGATCTCCTCGCGGGACACCCCCACGAAAGACCGTCTGTGGCGGGCGAAGGAGATTTTCGCCACCATCGCCTATCCAGCGCTCATGCATTGCAAAAGCGGCGCGGACAGGGCTGGTCTTTACGGGGTGCTCTATAAGCATTGGCGGCTGGGAGCCCCAATCGCTGAGGCGCTGGAGCAATTGTCGGGGCGGTATCTGCACGTGCGAGCGGGCAAGACAGGGATGCTCGACGCCTTCTTCAGGACCTATCTCAACGACGCCAAGACAAGCGGCAAAAGCTTCGATTCTTGGATCGAGGAGGACTACGACCCCGAAGCGGTAAAGGCGGCCTTCATGAGCAGCTGGTGGGGCCATTTTTTGACGGAGACAGTCCTGCGCCGAGAGTAAATCTCAAGGTGTAATGGCGAAGGGCGAGGACGGCGGCGCGTCTGCGGCGGGCAAGAGCATGTCATAGACCGGGGTCAGACCATCGGCGGCAGACCCCGTGAGCTTATAGGCCCAAGCGCCTGAGCCAGCGTTTAGTGCTTGCGCCGCAGCGAGGGCTTCAGCCGTCTCTACCGCCGGACGCGCCACAAGCTTCAGCCAATGGTCCTCGCCAAGCGCCATGATCTGGGCGTCAATGATCAGGTCGCCACTCGTGGCCAGCGCTATGGTTGCGCGAGGGGGAGACTGCACGGAGGCGGCAGGCGCCACGTCAATGGGCTCTACCCGCAGCATTCGAAGGGCGAGGTCCTCCAGGTTCACCGCGGCGCTCGGCTCAATTCTCGCCAGCGGAGGCGCGAAGGCGAAGCCTAAGGCGGCGCCCTCGGCGGCGCGGCGGATTAAGCCATAAGGACGGCCCTGGGGGGGCGAGATATCGACCCTGATCACGGACTCCGGGGGCAACTCAAGGGGTCGCAGCGTCAGCCAGGACACCGGCTCGCGCAGGTCGGGCAGATCGCCAGAGACCGCCCAGGCCTGGGTTTCGTCGGTCTGACGGACATAGAGACCGCCGGTTTCTGCAGCGACGCCGACGATCAGATCCACGACCAGTGCGCCCTGATCGTCTTCCATTTGAAGAAGCATGCCGCGACCGCCGGAGGCGGGGTCGCCTAATCCGATCCGGTCAAGCTTGTCAGGGTCGCTGGTCATGCGGCGCTGATAGGAGAGACCCTGCAGCGCCGCCGATACGGCCTCGAGCGTTTCAGGGCGGACAGGATAATCGCCGCGTTCGCGCATCACCCAACCCTGGGGATCACGCTCAATCGTGAAGCCCCCTTCCTGAGCGCGGACGGAGATGCTCTGGATCGTCTCGATCCTGGCATCGGTCAAGGCCGGGAGCACGGGGCCCGAGACGGCGTCGCCGCGGAGCGCGTGACCGCGGATCGAGACCACGACCCAAGCCAGCGCCGCCAGGGCGGCGGCGACGCCAAGGATTCGCCAAGACCAAGCGGCGCGGCGATCGCGCAAATCCGTACTCATGCTTTGGCCTCCTCGCCGCGAGACCCCCGCCGCCGGCTATGACGGGTCAATACGAAGACTCCCACAGCTCCCACCAGCAGCGGGGGCCCCCACAAATTGAGTCCCATGACCCATGCTTGCAGGTCGTCGGTGGCGCGGCGAAGGTCGCGCCGAATGTCGCGCACACGGTCCCTCAGCGCCTGGGCGTTGGTCATGAAGCGGTTGATTTCAGATTGCTCTTCAGGGGTCAAAGAGGCGGCGGTATTTCCCTCGAAAAAGCCAGAGCCCTGGCCACGGCTTTGCAACTCGCGGAGACGCTGCTCGGTGGCTGCTTGTTCGGCTTCAGCCGCTTCCAGGCTTGCCTGATAGTCCGCGCGGGCCTGCTCCTCCATCTCGTCGAGAACCGTCAGTCGGCGGATGGAAGGCGCCCGCGAGCGCAGGGATATCAACGCCTCGGATCCGGATAAGGCCTCCACCGCGTTAAGAGCGAAAAAAAGATTGTCGAAGATCAGTTGGCCTTGCTGGAAGTAGAAGCCGTCAAGCAGGAAGTCGGTGTCGGCGACGACCACGATCTGGGCGCTCTGGCCCTCAGGGGTGGCGGTCAAGCGGTTCGATTGATCGCCCAAACCCGCTTCGGGCGGGGCCCCCGTCGCGTAGGCGCTCGTCAAGCGGCCGGTAAGCTGAACCGCCAAAATCTCTGTGCGGGCTGTAGGCCGCCACATCTGATCGATCATGTCGGGGCTAGGCTGCTGAAGGGCGAATTCGGTCGGGATGCGCATTGTTTCGCCGGTGGTGCGGGCCAAGGTGACGGCTTGGAGGCCCTCGCGTTCGCTGACCTGCAAAGCGCCGGCCATGCCAAAGACCGTATCGCCGGTAAGCTCCGCGGTAATGAGACTGTCGCGGCTCAGGCGGTCTGCAGCGACCTGCAAGAACAAGGGGAAAGTGAATGAGCCGCCCGAGCCCGCACCGAGGACAAAACCGCCCTCTCGATCCATCACCACGTCCGGCGACAAGGCAAGACCCCAGGCGGAGAGCAGCGGCTCGAGATTGGAGGATGAGGGAGCGGGCGGCGCCATCATCATGAAAGGATCAGAAGCGGGAGGGGCCAAGGCGAGAAGCGAGGCGGGATCGACCGCGACCAAGACCCTGCCTTTGGAGAGAGCGAACTGGTCGACGGCGTAGAGCTGTCCGGGGCTCAAGCCCCAGGGATGGATCACTGCGAGTACGTCAATGTCTTCGGGAATGGCGGCGAAGTCAGGACTTAGGGTCTCGACCTCAAACAGGCCGCGCAGCTGGCTTCCGAACAGATTGGCCGTGGTCTCCGAGCCGCCTTGTCCAATTCCGGGCTCACCGCCCATCGGCAGAGTGGTGATCAAGCCGACCCGAGGCGGATTGGGGTTGTCGAGATCGTAGAGAAGGCGGGTGAGGTCGTACTCGAGAAACGGCTCGCGCTCGGGGTCGAGAAAGGCGATGGCTTGGCGGTCGTCAACAGCATTGGCGCCTGCGACGCCAAGGAAGATCGCGTCTTGGCCAGGGGGCTCGAGAGGCTGGAGGCCGGCGAGGCGGGCTTCGTCTTCTTCTTCTGAGTCCGGTTCGGGATTGACCTCGACAACCCGGACAAGGCCGTCGGCGTGCGCTGCGTAGCTCAGCAAAAGCTCGCGCACCCGGGCGGCGTAGGCTGACAAGGCGGGGTCGGCTCCCGCCGCCTCGCGCGAATAGTAGAAGCGCAACTCCAATGGTTCGGCGAGGTTCTTCAGTACGGTCCTGGAGCCTTCACTTAATGTGTAGAGGCGGTTCTCAGTGAGATCGAGGCGCGCATCGCGCAGCCAGACATTAGCGATCATATTGAGAGCCACGAACGCCACAACAAAAGCGGCTCCCGCCACCAGGGCGAATCGAGGTCCGTTCATGCCGTCAACCTCCCCGCCGCGCGTCGACGGCGAGGGCCGTCCAACTCAAAAACAACGCCATCAGAGAAACAAAGAAAAAGACGGCGCGAAGTTCGATCACGCCCCGCTGGGCGGCTTCGACATGGCGCATCACGGACAAAGACGAGACCATTTCAGAGACGCCGCCGCCAAGCACGCCGGAGATCGTGTCGAGGACGAGGGGCAAACCGATCGCGGTAAACACGAAGCTTATGAGAACGCCCAGTACGAAAGCGGCGACCTGGGATGACGCCATCGCCGACATCGCGGAACCGATCGCCAGATAGCCTCCGGCCATCATGAGGCTCGCAACATAACCCGCAAAGATTGCAAGATTGTCCGGATCGCCCAAGATGTTCATGGTGATCCATAGCGGCGTCGTGAGCAACAGCGCCGCCGCCGCGACGACCCAGGCGGCGAAGAACTTACCCAAGACCAAGGCCGGCGTCGTCACGGGCAGCGTCATCAAGAGCTCAATGGCCCCGGACTGGATGTCCTCCGACCAAAGGCGCATGGCCACGGCGGGCAAAAAGATCATGAAGATCCAAGGGTGGAAGGCGAAAAAGCGGCTCAAATCCGCCTGGCGCGCATCCCAGAGACCGCCCACCTGGAACGCGAAGAGGTTCGCCGCAAACAGAAAAACCGCCACGAATACATAAGCCCCAGGCGTCGTCGCGTAGCTCAAAAGCTCGCGCCTGAAGACCGCGCCCATCCCCTTCATCATGAGGCTTCCTCCGCGCTGGTAAGGGTGCGGAAGGCGCCCTCGAGCCCGTCAGGGGAGCTGGCGGCGAGATTGCCTGGCGCATCATCCGCCACGATGCGGCCTTTATCGATGACGATGGCGCGGGTGCAGACCGCCGCCACCTCTTCGAGACTGTGGGTGGAAATGAGCACGGCGCGATCGGCGCCGAGGCGGCGGATCAGATCCCGGACAGATTGACGCTGGTTCGGATCGAGACCGTCCGTCGGTTCGTCCAGGACCATCAAGACGGGATCGTGCAGAAGCGCGGCGGCGAGGCCCACACGGCGCCGATAGCCTTTGGAGAGAACGCCGATTGGACGCTCGATGGCGTCGCCTAGATTGGCGTCTTGGGCGGCTCGGCGCACAGCGTTGCGTCCGACATCCTTGCCCAGACCTCTGGCGTCGGCGAGGAACCCCAAAAACGCCATCGGGGTCATCTCTTCATAAAGCGGGGCCCCTTCCGGAAGGTAACCGATTCGCTCCTGGGCGCGGGTGCGGTCGCGGGCGACATCAATATTGAAGACCCTGGCGAAGCCTTCGTCCGGCTCAAGATAACCCGCGATCATGCGCATGGTCGTGGTTTTTCCAGCGCCGTTCGGGCCGAGGAAGCCCACCACCTCGCCAACGTCCACCGAGAAGGAGACGTTATCGACCACCACTCGGCGACCGAATTTTTTGCGCAAGCCCTCGACCTGCAACAGCATGAGTTTCGATATCCGTGTTAAGAGGGAGCCGCTTCTACGACGGCGGCTCTGGAAACGGAAGCCCCGTTCGAACTGGTCCCTCCCGATTTTCGGTCCCGTGGGCTCAGACTCGCAGCGTCAGACCGCCATCGACGGCGATCGCTTGGCCCGTGATGAACGACGCGGCGTCCGAAGCGAGAAACACAGCGAGCCGCGCGACGTCTTCGGGCTGGCCGACACGACGCAGGGCGGCCTTTTTCGCCCAAAGCTCCGCGATCTCAGGATGCGCCTCCCAAAGGGGCTTGGTCATGCCCGTGGCGATGGCGCCAGGAAGGATCGCATTGGCGGTTACGCCATGCTTGCCCCACTCGAGCGCCAGAGTGCGCACAAGGCCGAGTACGCCCGTCTTCGACGCGCAATAACCAGCAAGACCGTAATTCGTTCCTTCGGCCATGACGGAGGCGGTCACCAGAAACCGACCAGCCGGGCTTTGCGCCAGATAAGGCGCAGCGGAGCGGGCGAGCCGGAAGGGCGCGCTCAGATTCACAGCAAGCTGTTCTTCCCAGGCGGCGTCGTCCATCTCAGCAGCAAGCGCATTGCGAACCATGCCTGCGTTGGCGAAGACGATGTCGAGGCTGGGGAGGGCCAAGACGGCTTCTTGAACAGTCTCGGCCGCGGCGGCGGCATCAGCGAAATCCGCCGGACGCGTGAACGCCCCCCTGCGCGCCAACGGCGCCATGCCAGCGCTATTGCGGTCGACGGCGAAGACGCGGGCGCCTTCGTCAAGAAACGCCTCAACGGCCGCATAACCGATGCCGGACGCGGCGCCAGTGACAAGAGCGGTTCGGCCTTCAAGGACTCCCATGACGCCAATCTCCTTGCAGCGCGCGGCGGCCAGGCGCGAAAGTCGTGAGGGCCAGCGCGCACGGGGCAGAGCGGTCGGCCGAGCATGCAAAGGCGGTGCGCCGTGCGACCCGGGGCGGCATTGGCCGATTCATCATTGTGACATCATCGCACTCGACGTGAAAACGCCGCCGAGCCTCGCTCGACGGCGCTTCAGAATGATCTTGCGGGCCGGGTCAGAGTGCATTCCACTCCCAGGGGGCTGGGGGGGCTGATGGAATCTGGAAGAGAACGCGTTCTCCATCCCGGCCACATGTGCAGGATCATCTTTCGCGATGGCGGAAGCAAGCAGAAAACAGGGCGAAAATCGGACCTGTCGTAGAATTCATCGGCAAGGCCGATCACCCTCGGGGGGAAGCTTTGCCAATCAATGTTTTAGGAGGCCCAGTGGAGAAAATAGCGACGCCTGGGGCGGTAAAGATTTATTTTGAGCGGCGGGAATTGACCCTGATCCTTGGGGTCTATGGGCGGATGGTCGCAGCGGGCGAATGGCGGGACTATGCTGTTGATCCCCTGGGGGATCGCTGCGTTTTCAGTGTGTTCCGCAGGGCCAGCGAATCACCGCTTTATCGCATCGAAAAGCAGCCCGCTTTGGCCCGCAAACAGGGCGCGTTCAGCGTGGTCGCGCAACACGGTCAGATCCTCCGCCGGGGCCATGACATCAGCGCGGTGCTGCGCGTGTTCGAGCAGGGGCGCTTCGCCATCGTGGACTAAACAGAGTGGATGACGCCCTGTCTCTGGGCCCTGTCTCTGGGCCCTGTCTCTGGGCCCCGTCTCTGGGCCCCGTCTCTGGGCCCCGTCTCTGGGCCGGATGGGCAAAGCTTGCGCGCAAGAAAACGCCCCGGAGCACGGCCCCGGGGCGTTGTCGCTTCAAGCGCGTGCCGCCACCGTCAATCGCGCGGCGCCATGATGCTGAGGATGAACTGGAACATGTTGATGAAGTTCAGATAGAGGCTCAGCGCGCCGAAAGTGGTGATGACGCTGAGGGCGCGGGCGTCACCGCCATATTCGTAGTAAGAATATTTCAGGCGCTGGGTGTCGAAAGCCGTCAAGAGGCCAAACAGACCCACGCCGATCACGCTGATCGCAAAATGCAACGCGCTCGAGGCAATGAACATATTGACGATCGAGGCAATGATGAGCCCGACTACCCCCATGATCAGGAATGTTCCCATCGGGGTCAGGTCGCGCTTGGTGGTGTAACCCCAGAGGCTCAACGCGCCAAACGCCACAGCCGTGGTCAGGAAGGCCTTGGCCACAGCGATCATGCCGCCAGGGATGCCGGCATAGGTGTAGACGATCGCGCCCATGCCCACGCCGATCATGGACACCACGGCCCAATAGATCAAGTTCGCCGCCAGCGGCGACGGGTTACGCATTGCGAAGGCTGAGATCAGCAACAAGCCGATGGGACCAAACATCACCACCCAGCGCAGGGGCGTCCCGAACACAACGGCCATCGCCTGGGCGTTGGAGCCGACGGCGAAAGCCAAGAGGCCGGTCAGCAAGAGGCCGAGGGCCATTTTGTTGTAGACCCCGAGCATAAAACTGCGCAGACCGACGTCGACCGCCATATCGGCGCGGCCCGTTGGGATCGTACGGGCCTGACCCAGCATGTGGTTCATACAAACTCTCCTTCGCCTCTGGCGCTCCATGAGACGTTGACACACATATGGCGTGCGGCGTCGGACAGCGCAACCCGCTCACAGAAGCGTGTTCGGACTGCGCTGGGCACAGCCCAAGCAACACTGAATACTGTAAGGTTAATTCAAGACGCGCCGCCGCCGCTAAGGGTTTTGCGAATCGCGCTAGCAACGGAACCTTGGAGAGGTTTGCCACGATGAGCGATCCCAATGGGCCAGAACCGCCGAGCTGGCGTCAGCGCGCACAGGCTTCCGCAAGGGCGGCGGAGGCCGCCGCGCGCCGGCTCTGGGGCGAGGCCCGCCGGGCGCTAGGCGCCTGGAAAGCGTTGATCGTTGCAAAGACCGCGCCTGCGCGGGCTTGGGCGAAGGCCCGGCGGGATCAGGCGACGGCGGCGATCCGTCCCATTCTCTCGTCCCTTCTGGCGCGGATCCCTCCCCTTCCGCCATGGTTTCCGAGGTTCCGGCGCCCCGAAGGACCGCTGATGCGTAGGGCGGCGATTTATACGGGGTGGACCGGCATCGGCGGGTTGGCCGCGGTGCTGGCGTTTTTCGTGTACGTCACCCATGACATGCCGAGCACGAATGATTTGTGGTCCGCGAGCGACGCGCCGAGCATCACATTTCTGGATCGCAATGGCCGGGTGATCCGCCGCGAGGGCGCGGAGGCTGCCCCGCCGGTCGAAATGGCGACGCTGCCTCCTTATGTGGGCCAAGCTTTTGTGGCGATCGAGGATCGGCGCTTCTACGACCACATGGGCGTCGACCTTATGGGACTTGCCCGCGCGGCGTGGCTCAATATCCGTTCCGGCGCCGTCGTTCAAGGCGGCTCCACGCTTACACAGCAGCTGGCCAAAAATCTTTTTTTGTCGAACGAGCGGACCTTCCGACGCAAGGCGCAAGAATTCGCCATGGCGATTTGGTTGGAGACGCGGTTCAGCAAAGATGATCTTTTGGCGCTCTACTTGTCGCGGGTCTATTTCGGGG
>JAGWZH010000221.1 GCA_018971945.1 Alphaproteobacteria bacterium
GGCTGGACCAGGCGAACAACTTTAGCTTCTTTCATGGCGTATCGCTCTCCTTGAGAGGGTTCATGGCGTATCGCTCTCCTTGAGAGGGTTCATGGCGTATCGCTCTCCTTGAGAGGGTTGTTCATGGCGGATTGGACACCAGCCACGATACGCCGATTGGCTCATTTGGCCCCGTCACCCAGATTCAAGCATAGCTCCCGCCTGTGTCCTCACACCGCTTTGAACGGGTCGAGCGTCCTCACCCCAAAATAGCGAAAGTCCCGCACATTGCGGGTCACGACCGTGAGCCCGTGTACGGCCGCCGTGGCGGCGATCATCGCGTCCTCGATCAGATCGTCGCTGCGCCCATGCATCAGCTGCGCCCAGCGACGGAAGATCACGCCGTCCATGGGCAACACATTCCAACTGGCCGCCACCGCATCGAGCCAGACCTCAAGCTCATCGGCCCGCTTCGGATTCTGCTTGCGGGTCATTTCGATGCCCGCCTGGATCTCGCCGAGCGTCACAGCCGACAGCCGCAAGTCGGCATCGTCGACGCCTTTCAGCCAAGCCAGTACCGCGCCATGCGGGCGCTGCCGCCGCAGCTCCGAAATCACCATCGTGTCGAGGAGAAACATGGGCGTCAGTCGATCGCCCCCGGCGCGCGACGGCGCCGAGTTCCACGGGCAGCCGCCGGCAGGTCGCCGCGCCCTTCCTCTGTCAGCAGCAGCTCCTTCAGGCTCGGCCGCGCTGCCTGCTGCAGGCGACGCCAGGCGTCCGCCGGCACCAGCACGGCGGCTTCCACGCCGCGCCGGGTGACGATCTGGGGGCCGTCCTTCAGGCAGCTATCCAGCATCTCACTGAAACGCGCCTTGGCGTCTTGAACCGGCCAGGACTTCATAAGTGACTTCATACTAGTCATATAACTAGTCTGTTTCGCCGCGATGGGCAACTGCGTCCCTTGTGCGACTGCGGGACAAAAGCCCCACCGCCTCCTCAAACAGCTCGGTCACCGTCCGCCGCTCGTCGCGCGCCAAAGCGTACAGGAAGTTCTGAGTCTCAGCGCTGGCGCGCGTGGAGAACATGTGTACGCGGCCAGTGCGAGCGCTGCCGATAAGGGTCACGGCGCTGTCTTCGACAGGTCGAACCGTCGGTTTTGGCCGCGGCGTCCGCTGTGGCAAGCGCGCGGCTTTGGCGAGGGCCTCGCCTTCTCCCTCGGCTTGCGCGGGTCGAGCCCTATTCCATCGACGAGATGTTTCTGGATTTTGCCGGCCCCACCACCGACCGCGAAACCTACGCCGCCGCTATCCGCGACAAGGTGCGCCGCATCGCCAAGATCCCGCCCTGCGTCGGCATCGGCCTCACTAAGACCATCGCCAAGCTCGCGAACAAGGTAGCCAAGCGGGATCGCAACGGGTCCGGCGTCTGCGACCTCTCCTACGCTGATATTGATCTCAGCGACGTCTGGGGTCTTGGCCGGGCCTCCGTCGCCAAACTGAACAAACGCGGTGTCGCGACCGTGGCAGAATTCATAACCTTGCCTGTCGAAGAAGTCAGAGAGCTTGTCACCGTGGTGGGCGCACGCAAGCTCGCACGCTGAGCTGCGCGGAATTCTCTGTTTCCCGTTCGCGGTGGCCCCGCAGACGCGCAAAAGCCTGGCGGTGACACGGAGCTTCGGACGGCCGGTGCTGACCTGGCCGGAGATGCAGCAGGCCATTGCATCCTACGCCACACGGGCGGCGGAGAAGCTGCGCCGGCACGGTCTCGTCGCCAAAGCCATGCAGGTGCTCGTGCGCACCAACGCGTTCAACAAGGATCCGA
>JAGWZH010000222.1 GCA_018971945.1 Alphaproteobacteria bacterium
GGGACAGGGCCAGTACATTATCCTTCGTCACGGCGTATCTTCCTTCGATGGAGAGTGGCGTTCGACGACACCACGATACGCCACTTCAACCCTGAACGCCGTCACCAACTTTTGAGCATAGCTCGCATAGGCGACATCGACGCTCTGTTTGCCGGTGATCCATCGGTGGCGTTGGATGCGCAGGATTTGCGCCGCGCCTGGCCATCGCAGGTAGCCCACGGCTTCTGTCGAGGCGGTCAGCGTGCGCGTTTCGATCCGACCGTGACCCTTGTCCACGCTTGATGCGGTCCTGGCGTCAGGCGGCGGCCCTGCTGAGGGGGGAATCATCGCCGAAGGCGCTTTTGATGTCGGCGAGGAGTTCGGGCTGATTGGCTTTGACCACAAACAGATAATGCCCGCGCTGGTCTCGGATGTGGCGACAGATTTCGCGCTGGGTGAAGATCGCGTCGCCGGTGATGATCGCCCCGTCCAGCGGCAGCCCCTTCAGCAGCGTCAAGGCCGCCGTGATCTCGTTGGCGTCGGGTGCCACGGCCAGCGCGCCAACCACCGCCTCTAGCCGGGTGGTGAAGGCCGAGAGCCCATGCAGGGCGGCGCAATCGAGCCGACGCGACCCGCGCAAGGACTTGCCGTCAATGGCGATATGGCCGAGCGGTCCGCCATCCTGCGCCCACGCGCCCAGCGCTGCGGCGAGCGCATCGGCGTCCAGCGCCTGGAAGAAGTAATGGTAGGTCGCGTGGGCCGGTGCCCGGCCATGATCGATGCCGAACAACGCCAAGGCCTCAGGCCTGAGCCGCCGCGCCCACCGGAAAATCGCCCGCAGATCGTCCGCCCCCGCCAACATCGCCGCCAGCGACAAGCCCAACAGCGACTGGATCGCATACTGACGACCCCGCGCATCGCGCCGGTCTGGAACCTCCGCCAAGGCCTCCCACAAACTCCGCGTCATCGAGCCGCTCCCGCAAAACCATCCGAGCAGCCCTCTGAATCCTGTTCGCGACAACGCGCCAGAGGCCGCAGGTGCGGTCTATTGAATCACCCTGGAGCATGGAGCCCCTTTTGTTGCTCCGATACGGCTAGCCCGTATACACTGACGGAATGACGTCGCACACGGACACTGACGGGCTGACCGACGCCGACCTAAAGCGCATGAAGCGCACGCCGCAGGCCAAGATCATTCGCCGCGCGCTGGGTCTCACGCAAGAAGAGTTCGCTGCGCAGTTTCATATTTCTATCGGCACACTGCGCGATTGGGAACAGGATCGCAACGTCCCCGACAAAGCGGCGGAATCCTATCTGCGCGTTATCGCCAAAGACCCCGACGCCGTGCGTCGCGCCTTGAGTTCGCAGCCCGCGGCATAGTGGAATCAGCTGCCCGCTGCGGCGCAGCTGGCCGTCATAGCGACGGCCAGCCGTTTGCCTCACGCGCACAGCTTGGCAATCGCCCATTCGGCGGCGGCGAGCGCGGCGTGATGGTCGTCTTTGACGCCCGCGATCACGAGCGCGCCCCAGGAGCCATCGGGCTGCTGATAGATCCGCCGCAGTGAGCACTGAATGCCGGTGAGCGCGGTGTAGACCAGTTCCCATTGCGAGGGTCCGGCCTGACGCCACTCAAGCGCGGCTTCTGCCAAAGCATCGCCATCATACACGCCGAAAGCGGTGCCCGGTGAACGCGCCGGATCCTCAGCACCGTCTCCAAAACCAGCATCCCCGTCTCGCCGTCTGACAAATCGCCAAACGGACAGCCTGCGATGAAAGAGGTAACCGGGGTCCCTTTTGGACGCCGATCACCCCGTC
>JAGWZH010000105.1 GCA_018971945.1 Alphaproteobacteria bacterium
CCGAGCGCACCGACAACTCGAGTTCATCCACCTTTTTCAACAACGCCGGGTTGAACGGCAGGTCAGGCTTGTCGGAGATTTCGCGCTTCTGCCGTGGTTCTTCGAAGGTCACAAAGACCTGAAGCTGATCCTGGATGATGCGCGCCGCATAGGCCACGGCGTCCTCCGGGCGCAGAGACCCGTCGGTCTCCACGTCCATGATCAGTTTTTCGTAATCGAGCACCTGGCCGGCGCGGGTATTTTCAACGCGATAAGCCACCCGCTTCACCGGCGAGTAGATCGCGTCGATCGCGATCAGCCCGATGGGGGCGTCGTCGGGCCGATTGCGATCAGCAGGCACATAGCCTTTGCCGGTCGCCGCCGTCAGCTCCATACGGATCGAGGCGCCCTCGTCGAGCGTGCAGATCACCATCTTGGGGTTCAGGATCTCAATGTCGGAGACGGTCTGAATCTGGCCGGCGGTCACCTCGCCGGGCCCAGAGGATTGCAGCATCAGGCGCCGTGGACCCTCCCCGCGCATGCGGATCGCGACCTGCTTCAAGTTCAGCACAAGATCGGTCACGTCCTCGCGCACGCCTGGAATGGAGGAGAATTCGTGAACAACCCCGTCGATCTGGACGGCGGTGATCGCCGCGCCCTGCAGGGACGACAACAGCACCCGGCGCAGCGCGTTGCCGATGGTCATGCCAAAGCCGCGCTCTAGCGGCTCAGCGATGAGGGTCGCGCGGCGGCTGGCGTCGAAGCCATGTTCGACGGTCGGTTTCTTCGGCTTGATAAGATCTTGCCAGTTCTTTTGGATCGACATGAGGGGTCTCGCTCAAGGACGGGTCGGACGGGCGAAGGCGGGGCCGGGACGCGGCCGATCCCTCACACGCGGCGGCGTTTCGGCGGGCGGCACCCGTTGTGCGGAATGGGGGTCACGTCACGAATGGAGGTCACGACGAAGCCCACAGCCTGCAGAGCGCGCAACGCGCTCTCTCGGCCTGAACCGGGCCCCGACACGTTCACTTCAAGGGTCCGCATGCCGTGTTCCATGGCCTTTCGACCAGCGTCTTCCGCGGCGACCTGGGCGGCGTAAGGCGTGGATTTCCGGCTACCTTTGAAATTCATGGCGCCGGCGGAAGACCAGGCAACCACATTGCCCTGCGCATCGGCGATCGTGATCATCGTATTGTTGAAGCTGGCGTTCACATGCGCCACGCCGGTGGCGATGTTTTTACGTTCGCGCTTGCGGACGCGGGCGACTTCTTTGGCCATCGGGTAACGTCCTCGATCCTATTTCTTGCCGGCCGGCTTCTTGCCCGCAATGGCGCGAGCCGGACCCTTGCGGGTGCGGGCGTTGGTATGGGTGCGCTGACCGCGAACGGGCAGGCCTTTGCGATGGCGCAGGCCCCGATAGGAGCCCAAATCCATCAAGCGTTTGATGTTGGTGGCCACTTCCCGTCGCAGGTCCCCTTCGACGAGATAGTCGCGGTCGATCGCTTCCCGGATGACGAGCACTTCTTGGTCAGTCAACTCGTTCACGCGACGCTCTGCGCCGATCCCGACCTTCTCACAGATCTGTTGGGCGAAGTGCGGACCGATCCCATGAATATATTGCAGCGCAATGACAACGCGCTTTTGGGTCGGGATGTTCACGCCGGCGATACGCGCCATGAATCTTACTCCACCTGAACGCCAGCGCCCAAGCCCTCAGGGACCAGGCTCCTGGAAAAACTGAAACGCCACGCAAAACACGCCCGCGGCCCAGAAAAGGAACCGCGCAGGGCTGTTTCGCCCCTTTGCAGCGAAGCGCGGTGTTATAGCCGTGCTTCACACCGCGTCAACCGTTCCCATCGCCTTTTTTCTCTGCACGGCCTTAGACGCCGTTATGAGCGGCCCGGAAATGGATGGTCAGCGCAGGTTTCCGTCCAGGACCGCTGCAATCGAGGCGGCGACGCTCTCCATCGAGGCCATGCCGTCCACCTCGACCAGCACGCCTTTGTCGCCGTAGAAGGGCAAAAGCGGCGCGGTTTGATCCGAATAAGCCCTGAGCCGCGTGACGAAGGTGTCGGGATTGTCGTCAGCCCTGCCTTGCTCCGCGAACCGCTTCGTGACCCGTGCGATCAGGGACGCTTCGTCCACGCCCAGCCGGATGACGCGGTCAATCCGCTGGCCATAGCGCGCCAAAAGAGCGTCAAGCGCCTCCGCTTGGGCGACAGTCCGAGGGAAGCCATCAAAAATAAAGCCGGGAGCGCCAGGATTGGCCGCCAGGGCCGCCTCGATCAGGCGAATGACGACCGCGTCGCTCACCAGCTGGCCCGAGTCCATGATAGCGGCGACTTCTTGCCCAAGAGGCGATCCTGAAGCCCGCGCAGCCCGCAGCATGTCTCCGGTCGAAAGCTGAACAAAGCCGCGTTCCTCAACCAGACGTTTGGCTTGTGTCCCTTTCCCGGCCGCTGGCGGCCCGAACAAGATCAGGTTCATCTCTTAGGCCCTCCTCCGCGCAACTTCGACTTTTTGATCAAGCCTTCATATTGGTGGGCATAAAGATGGCTCTGGACCTGCGTGACCGTATCAAGGGTCACCGAAACCACGATCAGCAGGGAAGTGCCGCCGAGATAGAAGGGTATCTCATAATAGGCGATTAGGAGTTCCGGCAGCAGACAAACAAAGGCGATATAAGCCGCGCCGATCACCGTGAGCCGCGTCAGAACATAGTCCAAATATTCCGCAGTTTTCTTTCCGGGCCTTATGCCCGGAAGGAAACCGCCATACTTGCGAAGATTGTCAGCGGTTTCTTCCGGATTGAACACGATGGACGTGTAAAAGAAGCAGAAAAAGATGATCAGCACCGCATAAAGGAGCATGTGCATAGGCTGGCCATAGCCCAGCGAGCCGACGACGCTTTGCAACCAATCCGGCGCGGTTTCGTTCATCCCGATAAATTGCAGGGCCGTCGACGGGAGCAAAAGCAAGGAGGACGCAAAGATCGGCGGGATCACCCCTGCCGTATTGATCTTGAGCGGCAGGAACGAGCTGTCCCCCATGAACATGCGATTGCCGACCTGGCGCTTGGGATATTGGATCACCACCCGGCGCAAGGAACGCTCGATAAACACGACAAAAACGATCACCCCGATCAGGACTGCGAGCAGGATAATCATGGCGAAAGCGTCAAGTTCGCCGCTTTGGCCTTGCTGCAAAGCGCCCCCCAGAACACCGGGCAGGGTCGCCACGATGCCCGCAAAGATGATGAGAGAAATGCCGTTGCCCACGCCGCGCGCGGTGATCTGCTCGCCGATCCACATCAGGAACATGGTGCCGCCGGTGAGCGTGATAATGGTCGACGCCATGAAGAAAAGCCCGGGATTGGGGACCATCCCTGGCTGGCTCTGCATGCCCACCGCGATCCCTGCCGACTGGATGACCGCAAGCACGACAGTCAAATAGCGTGTGTACTGGTTCAACTGCTTCCGGCCTGCTTCGCCTTCCTTTTTCAGGCGTTCCAGTGACGGCGAGGTCACCGCAAGGAGTTGGATGATGATAGAGGCCGAGATGTAAGGCATCACATTGAGGGCGAAGATCGCCATGCGCTCCACAGCGCCGCCGGAGAAGACATTGAACATGCCGAGCAAGCCGGCGCCGCCCTGGGTCTGCTGCTCAAAAATCTGCCGGAACTGGTCCATGTCGATCCCGGGGATCGGGATGAAGGTGCCGAGTCGGTAGATGATCAGCGCCCCGAGGGTGAAAAGGATGCGCTGCTGCAGCTCCTTCGCCCGGGCGAAGGCGCCGAAATCCAAATTGGCTGCAAGTCTTTCTGCGGCGGAGGCCATAGGCGACAACGCTCCTCGTTGCTCAGGGGCGGCGCGTGCTCACGCGCCAAGCGGGCAAGAACCCTTTCGGCAGTCGCAGCGTATCGAGGCGCCCTGAGCGCCCGTCAAGCAGCCGCTTCAGCCACAGGTCCGGCGAGCGTCACCGATCCGCCCGCCTTCTCCACCGCCGCGACCGCTGCCGCCGAGGCCCCAGTCACCACGAAGGAGACTTTGGTGGTCAAAGCGCCTTGCGCAAGCAGGCGCACGCCGTCTTTTTTCCGCCGGACCAAACCCGCAGCCACCAAGTCGTCTTCGGTCAATACCGCGCCAGATTTAATCTTGCCCGCATCGATCGCCTTCTGCACCCGGCCAAGATTGACCTCGGTGAACGCCAGGCGGTTTCTCTTTGTGAAACCGCGCTTGGGCAAGCGCATGTGGAGCGGCATCTGGCCACCCTCGAAGCCGTTGATCGACACCCCAGACCGGGACTTCTGCCCCTTGACGCCGCGGCCGGCGGTCTTGCCCTTGCCAGAGCCGACGCCGCGCCCCACGCGCATCTTTTTCTTGGTCGCGCCTTCATTGTCGGCCAATTCGTTCAGACGCATCGCTGGTCGCCTTCATTTCGTCTTGGCGGAGAGGCCTCAGCGGCCGTCCACGATTTCTACCAGATGAGACACTTTGCGGATCATGCCGCGAACGCTGGGGGTATCCTCCAACGACACGGTATGGCCCAGTCTGCGCAAGCCGAGGCCAATCAGCGTTTCCCGCTGGCTCGATTCACGGCGAATAGGGCTGCCGATCTGCTTCACATGAATGGTTTTTGAGGCCATGGCGGCGATCTCCCTCAGCCTTCCGCCGCGGCGTCGGCGCTACCCGCGCCATCGCTGCGACGTGCGACGATGTCAGACACTTTGAGGCCCCGCCGGTTGGCGACATGCCTCGGACTGACTTGACCTTTGAGAGCGTCGAAAGTCGCGCGCACCATATTATAGGGGTTCGAACTGCCTTGGCTTTTCGCCACGACGTCGGCCACGCCCAAGACCTCGAGCACCGCCCGCATCGGGCCGCCGGCGATCAAGCCCGTGCCAGGGGGCGCGGCGCGCAGCATGACCCGGCCAGCGCCCCAATGGCCCTTGCCGTCATGGTGCAGCGTCCGACCCTCCCGGAGCGGCACGCGGATCATGGATTTCTTCGCCTCTTCGGTGGCCTTGCGGATGGCTTCCGGCACCTCGCGCGCTTTGCCGTGGCCGAAGCCCACACGACCCTTTTTGTCGCCAACCACGACGAGCGCGGCGAACCCGAAATTCTTGCCGCCCTTCACCACCTTGGCCACACGGTTGATCGCGACGAGTTTGTCCACGAACTCGTTGTCGCGATCATCCTGCTGGTTGCGGTTATCCCGCCGGTCCCGGTCGCGGTCGCGGCCGCGACGGCCGCGGCGCTCTTCGCCGCTTTCTTCGCCCATCATCGACATCGACACGCTCCCCTAGAATTCAAGACCGCCCTCACGGGCGGCGTCGGCCAGCGCCTTCACGCGGCCATGAAACAAATAAGAGCCCCGGTCGAAAACCACCTGTTTCACGCCCTTTGCGATGGCGCGCTCAGCGATCAGCTTGCCGACCGCGGCGGCTGCAGCCTTGTTGGAGCCGGCTTTGACAGCGTCCTTGACGGCGCCTTCCAGGGTCGAGGCGGCGACGATCGTTGCGCCTTTGTCGTCATCGATCACCTGTACCGAGATGTTCTTAGAGGACCGGAACACCGACAGCCGAAGCCTGCCCGATCCGACCTTTTTGAGACGGGCCCGGGTGCGTTGGGCGCGGCGGTTGTTCTTTTCGAGGGCGGTTTTCATGGCCGTTACTTCTTCTTGCCTTCTTTGCGCCGGATGAATTCCGCGTTCACCCGAATGCCTTTGCCTTTGTAGGGCTCGGGCGGACGGAAGGAGCGAATTTCAGCCGCGACCTGCCCCACCATCTGGGCGTCGACGCCGGAGATCTTCACCTCTGTCTGCTTTGTGCAGGCGATCGAAATCCCCGCGGGGGGCTCAAACACGACATCATGAGAAAGACCAAGCTGGAGTTGCAGGTTCTTGCCCTGCATGGCCGCCCGATAACCGACGCCCACAAGCTCGAGGGTCTTCTCAAATCCTTCGGACACCCCCTTGACTTGGTTCGCCAGGATCGCGCGCGTCGTACCCCAAAGGGCGCGGGCGCGGGCTGTGTCATTCCGTGGGGTCACGATGAGCTCTCCGCCCGCGTGCGCCACGGCGACCTCGTCAGGGGCTCGGAACGATAACTCGCCCTTGGCGCCCTTCACTTTCACATCCTGGCCGTTCACAGTCACGGTGACGCCTGGGGTTGGGATCGGTTTCTTGCCGACGCGCGACATCTTAGTACACCTCGCAGAGGATTTCGCCGCCCACGTTTTCGTCGCGGGCGACCTTGTCGCTCATCACGCCCTTGGGCGTGGACAAAATTGAAATGCCGAGGCCGTTCCGAGGGCGACGCAGATCTCTCACCGAAGAATAAACCCGCCGACCTGGCTTGGAGATCCGGGTGATGTCTTCGATCACCGGCGCGCCTTCATAATATTTCAGATCGATTTCGAGCGCCTTGTGGCCGTCGACGTCCACTTCACGATAGCCACGGATATAGCCTTCTTGCGCAAGCACGTCGAGAACGCGGGCGCGAAGCTTGGAAGCAGGCGTGTGCACTGTTGAGCGGCGGCGCATCAGCGCGTTGCGGATGCGGGTGATCATGTCGCCCAGGGGATCGTTCAGATTCATCAGACCGTCTCCCTTACCAGCTCGACTTGACCATACCGGGAATCTGACCCTTTGAGGCCAATTCCCGGAGCGCGATCCGGCTCATCCGAAGCTTGCGGTAAAACGCGCGCGGCCGCCCAGACACCTCACAGCGGTTGCGATAGCGGTTCTCCGCGGAATTGCGGGGCAAGCCCGCAAGCTTCAGCCGCGCCTCGAAGCGCTCCTCCAACGGCAAGCTCTCGTTCAAGGCCGCAGCCTTGAGTTTGGCCCGACGGGCCGAGAATTTCTTCGCGAGCTTTTTGCGCTTCTCGTTGCGCTCGATTGAGCTTTTCTTCGCCATTATCTTCTCCCGATACGTCCCGGGGTGGATCCCAACTCAGCGAGGCGCCGAGATCAGTTCCGGAACGGGAAATCAAATTCCTTCAGCAAGGCCTTCGCCTCGTCGTTGGTCTGCGCGGTGGTGCACACCACGATATCCATGCCCCAGATCGTATCGACCTTGTCGTAGTCGATCTCTGGGAACACGAGATGCTCTTTCAAACCCATCGCGTAGTTGCCGCGGCCGTCAAAGCTCTTGCCGTTCAAACCGCGAAAGTCCTTCACCCGGGGCAGGGCGATGGTGACGAGCCGATCGATAAACTCATACATGTGGCTCTTGCGCAGGGTGACTTTACAGCCGACCGACATGCCCTCGCGGATCTTGAACCCCGCGATTGAGTTTTTCGCTTTGGTGGCCACAGGCTTCTGACCCGAAATCAGGGTCAGCGCTTCAAGAGCCGAAGCGAGCTTCTTGGAGTCTCCCACCGCCTCGCCCACGCCCATGTTCACCACCACCTTGTCGAGGCGAGGGATCTGCATGGCGTTGCTGTAGGAGAACTGCTCCTGCATCTTGGGGCGGATAAGTTCCCGATAACGGGTCTTCATCCGCGGCTCGTAGGTCTCAGACATCGATCTCAACCCCGGATTTCTTCGCGACGCGAACCTTCAGGCCCTTGTCGTTGATCTTGAAGCCGACGCGTGTCGGCTGCCCCGACTGCGGATCTCGCAAAGCCACGTTCGACAGATGGAGCGCCGCTTCCTGGTCCTTCACGCCGCCATTTGGATCGGTCATGGAGGGCTTGACGTGCCGCTTGACCATGTTGACGCCAGCGACCACGACGCGGTTCTCGCTCGGCAGCACCTTGACGACTTGACCCGAACGACCCTTGTCTTTGCCTGCGATCACGATCACCGTGTCGCCTTTTTTGATCTTTGCAGCCATTACAGCACCTCCGGCGCGAGGCTGATGATTTTCATATGGTTTTTGGCGCGCAGCTCCCGCGGAACAGGACCAAAAATCCGGGTGCCGATCGGCTCGCCCTGATTATTGATGAGCACCGCCGCGTTGCTGTCGAAGCGGATGACGCTTCCATCACGACGCTTGATGTCTTTCGACGTCCGCACGACGACGGCCTTCCGGACGTCGCCCTTTTTGACGCGCCCCTTCGGCAAGGCTTCTTTGATCGACACCACAATGATGTCGCCTACAGCGGCGTAGCGGCGTTTGGATCCGCCGAGCACCTTGATGCACATCACGCGCTTCGCGCCGGAATTATCGGCGACATCGAGGTTCGTTTGCATTTGGATCATGGATCGATCCTTCTGTCCTCAGTGTGGCCGGATCAAGCGCTCGCGCGCCCGATCACTTCCCAGGTTTTCAGCTTCGACTTCGGGGCGCATTCCCCGATCGTCACGATATCTCCCACTTTATAGGCGTTCGCCTCGTCATGGGCATGGAACCGCTTCGACCGCCGCACGGTCTTCTTGTAAAGCGGATGCAGGAAGGTCCGCTCCACAAGCACGACAACGGTCTTGTCGCCCTTGTCGCTCACCACCTGGCCATTCATCAGTCGCCGCGGCATCGCATCTCTCTCCGAATTAGACCTGCGCCGTGCCGGCCTTCTCCCGCAGCACGGTCTTCACCCGCGCCAATTGGCGGCGGACGTCGCGCATGCGGGAGGGCTTTTCCAGCTGGCCGGAAGCCTGCTGAAAGCGCAGATTGAACTGTTCTTTCTTCAAATTGGCCAGTTCCTCGGTGAGGCGGCCAGAGTCCATCGCGCGCAACGCGATGATGTCCATATCGGGGGCTTGTTTCGCCATCACTGGCCCTCCAGGCGGGTGACGATGCGGGTCTTGATCGGCAGCTTGGCGGCGCCGAGGCGCAGCGCCTCCCGGGCGGTGTCTTCCGGCACGCCATCGATTTCGAACATAATCCGACCCGGGTGAACCCGCGCCGCCCAGAATTCGGGCGCGCCTTTACCGGAGCCCATCCGGACCTCGGTGGGTTTTTGCGAAACGGGTACATCGGGGAAAATGCGGATCCACACCCGACCCTGGCGCTTCATCTGGCGCGTGATAGCGCGCCGAGCTGCTTCGATCTGGCGGGCGGTGACGCGCTCGGGCTCAACCGCCTTGAGACCGAACGACCCAAAATTAAGGGCCACTCCGCCCTTGGCGAACCCGTGGATGCGCCCTTTGTGCGCGCGACGGAATTTCGTCTTTTTCGGCTGCAGCATCGCTTAAGCCCTCACCCTTCCGCATCCGAGGCCTGAGCCTCATCCTGGCGAGGCCGCCGGGGCCCGCGACCCCGGCGATCGCCGGCAGGGCGCTCCTCGCGGTCGGACCGACCCGGCCGGTCACGATCGCGACGCTCCCGGTTATCGCCCGCTTCCATCGCCCGCCGGTCCTGCGCCATCGGGTCATGCTCAAGGATCTCGCCCTTGAAGATCCAGACCTTCACCCCGATGATGCCATAGGCTGTCTTGGCCTCAGCGAAACCGAAATCGATGTCGGCGCGCAGAGTGTGAAGCGGCACGCGGCCTTCGCGGTACCATTCCATCCGGGCGATTTCCGCGCCGCCGAGACGGCCAGACACGTTGATCCGGATCCCAAGCCCGCCCAATCGCATGGCCGATTGCATGGCCCGCTTCATGGCCCGACGGAACGCAACCCGACGCTCCAACTGCTGGGCGATGCCCTCAGCCACCAGATTGGAATCGATCTCGGGCTTGCGCACCTCAACGAGGTTCAAAAAAACCTCGTTGCCGGGAGCCATGATCGCGAGCTCCTTGCGGAGCTTTTCAATGTCGGCGCCCTTTTTCCCGATGACCACGCCAGGCTTCGCCGTGAGGATCGTGACCCGGCACTTTTTCAAAGGCCGCTCGATAATGATCTTCGAGATGCCGGCAGCGGACAGCTTCTGCCGCAGGAACTTCCGGATCTTGAGGTCCTGGTGCAGGAGCCGGGCGTACTCGCCCGTATTGGCGTACCACCGGCTGTCCCAAGTGCGATTGATCCCGAGCCGCAGCCCGATGGGGTTGACCTTCTGACCCATGTTACGCGGCCTCCGCCGGGTTATTGGCCTCGACCGCGCGCGACAAATCGCGCACCACGATCGTCAAGTGGGAAAACGGCTTCATAATGCCGGCCCCGCGACCGCGGGCGCGGGGATTCATCCGCTTCAACACAAGCGCCTTGCCCACATGCGCCTGGGACACGACCAACTGATCGATATCAAGGCCGTGATTATACTCGGCGTTGGCGATCGCCGAGCGTAGGCACTTGAGTACATCCTTCGCGATGCGCTTGTGCGAAAAAGCCAGTTCGTTCGCCGCCTTTTCTGCGGTCAGGCCGCGGATCGACTGCGCGACAAGATTCAGCTTCTGCGGGCTGATGCGCACATTGCGCAAAACCGCCCGGGCCTCGTTCGCGGCCTGCTTGGGAGGAGCCTTGGGCTTGGCCATGGTTACTTCCTCTTCGCTTTCTTGTCCGCTCCGTGGCCGTGATAAGTACGGGTCGGAGAAAACTCGCCGAGCTTCATGCCGACCATGTCTTCGCTCACCAGAACAGGCACAAACGTCTTGCCGTTGTGAACCTGAAAAGTGAGGCCGACAAATTGCGGCATGATCGTCGACCGGCGCGACCAAGTCTTGATCGGAACAGGACGACCGCTCTCTGAAGCCTTTTCAGCCTTCTTCAAGAGATAGCCGTCCACAAACGGGCCTTTCCAAACGGAACGCGGCATCGGACTTAGCCCTTCTTCGCGTGGCGCCGCCGGATGATCAGACGATCCGTCGGCTTGGTTTTACGGGTCTTCGGCCCGCGGGTTTTTTTACCCCAAGGGGTCACGGGGTGCCGGCCGCCGGAGGTCTTGCCTTCGCCGCCGCCATGGGGGTGGTCCACAGGGTTCATGGCGACGCCGCGCACCGAGGGGCGACGCCCCAGCCACTGCGAACGGCCGGCCTTGCCCCAGTTCTCGTTCATATTGTCGGGGTTCGAAACAGCGCCGACGGTCGCCATGCAGACGTCCTGGACCATGCGCACTTCCCCGCTCATCAAGCGCAGCTGCACAAAGCCGCCGTCCCGACCAACGACTTGAGCGTACGACCCCGCCGCGCGGGCCATCTGTCCACCCTTCAAAGGCTTGAGTTCGACATTGTGTACGATGGTGCCGACCGGGATCGACTTGAGAGGCATCGCGTTGCCCGGCTTCACATCCGCCCGTTCCGCCGCGATCACCGTGTCCCCGGCCTTTAGCCGCTGCGGCGCGATGATGTAGGCTTGTTCGCCGTCCTGGTAGCGGATGAGCGCGATGAAAGCGGTCCGATTCGGATCGTACTCGAGACGCTCGACAACAGCCGGGACACCCCATTTACGCCGCTTGAAATCCACAATCCGGTAGGAGCGCTTGTGCCCGCCGCCGTG
>JAGWZH010000106.1 GCA_018971945.1 Alphaproteobacteria bacterium
CCTCGAAGTTGTATCCGTTCCAGGGCATGAACGCGACCAGCACGTTGCGGCCGAGCGCCAGCTCGCCAAGATCGGTCGAAGGACCGTCGGCGATGATGTCGCCCTTCTCCACCCTGTCGCCCACCTTCACGATCGGGCGCTGGGTGATGCAGGTGTTTTGGTTGGAGCGCTGAAACTTCAGCAGCCTGTAGATGTCCACGCCCGGCTTGGTGGCGTCCACCTCTTCGGTGGCGCGGACGACGATGCGCTGGCTGTCGACCTGCTCCACAATCCCTGCTCGCCGCGCCGAGACCGCAGCGCCGGAATCCCTGGCCACCACGCTCTCCATCCCTGTGCCGACAAGCGGGGCGT
Organism: Alphaproteobacteria bacterium; assembly: GCA_018971945.1. Taxonomy (GTDB): domain Bacteria; phylum Pseudomonadota; class Alphaproteobacteria; order Caulobacterales; family Aquidulcibacteraceae; genus REEB509. Next base: position 352 of record JAGWZH010000106.1, read on the forward strand.
CCGCCCGTACCAGCGGAACGGCTTGACGCTGCATGTTCGAGCCCATCAAGGCGCGGTTAGCGTCGTCGTTCTCAAGGAAGGGAATGAGCGCTGCAGCAACCGACACAACCTGCTTCGGCGAGACATCGATCAGGTCTATCTCGTCGCGCGGGATCACCGTCGCGTCGCCGTCGACGCGCGCCTGCACGAACAAATCAGCCAAAGCCCCCTTATCGTTCAGACGGGCGTTGGCCTGGGCGATCTTATGGCCTGTCTCCTGCATGGCGGAGAGATAGACCACCTCGTCCGTCGGCTTGCCCTCCACCACCTTGCGATAGGGGCTCTCGATGAAGCCGTATTTGTTCACCCGCGCATGGGTCGCGAGGCTGTTGATGAGGCCGATGTTCGGCCCCTCCGGCGTCTCAATGGGACAGATCCGCCCATAGTGCGTCGGATGCACGTCGCGCACCTCGAAACCCGCCCGCTCGCGCGTCAGACCGCCAGGGCCCAAAGCCGACAAACGCCGCTTGTGCGTGATCTCAGAAAGCGGGTTGGTCTGGTCCATGAACTGGCTGAGCTGGCTTGAGCCGAAAAACTCCCGGACCGCCGCAGCCGCTGGCTTCGCATTGATCAAGTCATGCGGCATCACGGTCTCTATATCGACCGAACTCATCCGCTCCTTGATCGCGCGCTCCATGCGCAGCAGACCCACCCGATACTGGTTCTCCATCAGCTCGCCGACCGAGCGCACCCGGCGATTGCCGAGATTGTCGATATCGTCGACTTCGCCGCGCCCGTCGCGCAACCCCACCAGAATGCGAAGAACCTCGACGATGTCCTCCCGGCGCAGCGTGCGCAGCTCGTCATCGGTCTCAAGACCCAGGCGCATATTCATCTTAACCCGGCCGACCGCCGAGAGGTCATAGCGCTCGGAATCCGAAAAAAGGCCCTGAAACAAAGCTTCCGCCGTCTCCGGCGTCGGCGGCTCGCCAGGACGCATGACCCGGTAGATATCGAACAGCGCCTGCTCGCGGCCCTCGTTCTTGTCCAAGGTCAAGGTGTTGCGGATATAGGGACCAACGGATTGATTATCGATATCAAGGATGGGCAAGGCCTCGACGCCTGCCTCCACCAGAGAGGCGATCAATTGCTCGCTCAGGGCTTGACCAGCTTCGGCGTAGATTTCCCCGGTCTCCAGATTCACCAGGTCCTCTGCGATGTAGCGCTCGATCAGATCCTCGCTCGGCACCAAAATATCAAGCAGGCCGTCCTCGGCGAGCTTATTGGCGTTCCTCGCGGTGATCTTTTTGCCGGCTTCGGCCACTATCTTTTTGGTCTTTGCGTTGACGAGGTCGAAGTTCGGCTTCACGCCGCGCCACCGCTCCGCGCGATACCGCGTGGTCCACCCAGCGCTTGTGCGGCGGTAGATGGTCTTGTCGTAGAACGCGCCCAGGATCTGTTCGCCGTCCATGCCAAGCGCATAGAGCAAGGTCGTCGCAGGCAATTTCCGCTTCCGGTCAATGCGGACGAACACCACGTCTTTGGCGTCAAATTCAAAATCCAGCCAAGAGCCGCGATAGGGAATCACCCGACCTGCGAACAAAAGCTTGCCGGAGGAGTGGGTCTTGCCCTTGTCGTGGTCAAAAAACACGCCCGGCGAACGGTGCATCTGGGACACGATCACCCGCTCGGTGCCGTTGATGACGAACGTGCCCTTGTCCGTCATCAGCGGAATATCACCCAAATAGACATCCTGCTCTTTGATGTCCTTGACCGACTTCGCGCCGGTTTCTTCGTCGCTCTCGAAAACGATCAGCCGCAGCTTCACCTTCAGGGGCGCAGCAAAAGTCATATCGCGCTGCTGGCACTCTTCGACATCGAATTTCGGCGCTTCAAACTCGTAGGAGACATATTCCAGCGTGGCGCGCTCAGAAAAGTCCTTGATCGGAAACACCGACTTGAACACCGCCTCAAGGCCCTCGGCCCGGCGGGCTTCCGCCTTCACGTCTTTCTGGAGGAACTGCTCGTAGGAGCTCTTTTGCACCTCGATCAGATTTGGCATCGCCCCCGCTTCAGGGATCTTGCCGAAGGACTTGCGAATTCGCTTCTTGCCTGTGAACGACAGAGCCATCGCGCTCCCCTTGCGTCCGCGCTGTCTGGCGATCCGGGCCCAGATGAGGACCGCCTGCGCGACGCTTGTCAAACTACGCCGCTTTCCGCCCGCGGACGCATCGATCCCAGAAAAGAGAACCGACACGAGCAACGGAGCCTTGATCGAACAAGGCTCCCGCGCCATCTGGGGCCGGCGAGCGGATCAACCCCAGAGGCGCGACGCCGCCCAGCACCCGAATCCACCGCCCGAAAGCAGCGTCGGCGCCGGGCGCCGGCGTTATTTCAACTCGACTTTGGCGCCGGCCTTCTCGAGCTGGTCCTTCAGCTTGTTGGCCTCGTCCTTGTTCACGCCTTCCTTCACCGGCTTCGGCGCTCCTTCGACAAGGTCCTTGGCTTCCTTCAAGCCCAGGCCGGTGATCGCGCGAACTTCCTTGATAACCTCGATCTTCTTGTCGCCGGCGGCGGCGAGGACAACCGTGAACTCGGTTTTTTCCTCCACCACGGGAGCCGCGGCGGCAACGCCGCCTGCAGGCATCGCCATCGCCACCGGAGCAGCGGCCGACACACCCCATTTCTCTTCCAGCAGCTTGGACAATTCCGCCGCTTCAATGACGGTCAGCGCGGAAAGGTCCTCAACGATTTTTTCGAGCTTCGACATGTGTGCACCCCAAACAGAGAGAAATCTTATCTTGCAGCTTCAAGCGGCCATGACGGATCAGGCGGCTTCGTCCTTCTTTGCATAAGCGCTCAACACCCGAGCCAATTGGCCCGCCGGCGCCTGCAACACACCCGCCACCTTGGTGGCCGGCGCCTGGATCAGGCCGATCAATCTGCCGCGCAACTCGTCCAGAGACGGCAGGGTGGCCAAAGCCTCCACGCCCTTCTGGTCAAGAATGGTTTGCCCCATCAGGCCACCGATCAGGACATATTTGTCCTTCTCCTTGGCGTACTGAACGGCGACCTTGGTCGCCGCAACTGGGTCAGCGGAATAAGCAATGGCCACCGGGCCCTTGAACATGTCCGCCCCGGCCGCGCCCGGCGTTCCATCCAACGCGAGCTTGGCGAGGCGATTTTTAATCACCTTCAAACTCGCGCCAGCTTCCCGCAGGCGGCCACGCAGCGCCGTCATGTCCGCAACAGTCAAACCAGAATAGTGGCCGACGACCACCACGCCGGCCGCGGCGAAAATCCCTTTCAGGTCTTCGACGGCTTCGGCTTTTTCAGCGCGATCCATTGCGGTCTCCCATTCGCACGCCTGGCCCATTCCAGACGGTGCGGACGCCTCGCGCCAAACTCGGACGCAAACGCCGCAACGAGGGGCGCCGCTCGACGGCCCCGATCCGGCATCTGCGCTCTCCTCAAGCGCGACGCCTGTCCCAGGGGCCGAGCGCCGAAGGCCAGCCGCCGCTGCTTGCGCGTCGGGCTCGCGGACCATCGAAACTCCCTCCCTGTCTCATGCGGGCCCAAACGGATTAAGCCCCGCCGGCGGAAGGACAAGCCTATGCCGCTGGGAGGCGCCAGCACTCTCGGACAGGACGGCTCAGTTCTGAACGAACGAGCCGAAGGGGGGTGTATGCATGGTTTTCCATCTTGCCGCAAGAGGCGACGCGCATCGGCTTCGCAGCGACGGTCCCGATCTTGAAAGCCTTGTCTTTGACCGTTGTGGCGATGCTCCGGCGCGGTCTATAGCCTGACGATGATCCGCCTCCCTCTGCTTGCCTGCCTCGGCCTTGCCTGCTCGCCCGCCGCACTGGCCCAGGCGCAAGAGGCCCCCCCTCCAAGCCAGGATGAGGAAGAGATCGTCGTGGAGGCGCGACAGACCCCTTTCGGAACGATCCCGGGCGACCTGACGCCGGTCACGACCGTCAGCAGCGCGGACATCCGCGCCTCCGGCGCGGCGACCGTCGCAGACGCCCTCGCCTCCATCGCCCCGCAAACCGGAGCAGCCGGGGGACGCGGCGGCGGTCGGCCGGCGATCCTGGTCAATGGCCGGCGGATCGCCTCGTTCCAAGAGGTGCGCGACCTCCCTGCTGAAGCCATCGCCCGGATCGAAGTGTTCGATGAGCAGGCAGGCTTGCAGTACGGCTTCGCCCCAGACCAGCGGGTCGTCAACATCGTTCTTCGCCCCCGCTATCAAGCCAACACCGCTGAGATCGGCTTTGCACAAGGCGCTGAAGGCGAACGCAGCCAAGGGCGACTGGAAGCGAACCATCTCACGATCCGGGCCGCCGCGCGCACCGCCGTGGGCGCGACTTACGAAGCCTCAGAGGACCTGTCCGAAGCCGAGCGGGGCGCAGTCAGCCCGATCCGCCGTACACTCCTGCCTGAAGAAAACAACCTGCGGCTCTTCGGTTCCCTCGCCCAAGCCATGACCGAACGCATAGGGCTCAGCCTCAGCCTCCGCGCCGAGAGCGCGGCCCAAACCCAACGGCTTAACCCGGACGCCGTTCGGGATCGCCTCAGCCAATCCTTGGGCGGCGCCCTGACCCTCGACGGTCAAGCCTCAGGTTGGCAATGGACTGTCACCGCCAGCGCCGACCTGACGGCGACCGACAGCGATACGGTCGGCGCGGTCCAAGCCGCCGCGTCGAGCGATGCAGCGACGCTCGATTTGACCGCCAATGCAAGCGGCCCAGTCTTTAGCCTGCCCGCAGGCTCCGCGCGCCTCAGCGCCCGCCTGACGACCGCAGCTGAACAGCTCGACGCCGCCGCCGACCGGGGCGGCGCCTTGCGCAGGGCTCATCTCTCCCGGGAGAGCATCCTCGGCCGCATGGGCCTGACCCTGCCCCTCACGAGCCGCCGCCGCGAGGCGCTGCCGGCCTTAGGCGATCTCGCGCTCAACGCCTCTCTCAGCGCAGCCGACATCAACGACCTGAACGACATGCTCGAGGGCTTCGGCTATGGGCTGTCCTGGTCCCCGACCCAGACCCTGCGCCTCAGCCTCCAGGCCGAAATCACCGAGACTGCGCCATCCCTCAGACAGCGCGGAGATCCGCCGGAACTCACCCCAAATGCGCGCTTCTTTGATCCGGCCACCGGGCAAACAGCCTTCATCTCCCTCATCTCGGGAGGCAATCCCGCTCTCGAGGCGGAAACGCGCGACGACCTCACCGTCAATCTTGCTTGGTCGCCAGCTTCTGTCGAGGGCCTCACGCTCACCGCCAGCTGGGCCCGCAATGAGGCGGACAATATCGCCGCGCCTTTGCCAGCAACCCTCCCGGAGACAGAAGCCGCCTTCCCGGGCCGGTTCCAACGGAACAGCGAGGGAGCGCTTGTGGCCGTCGACGCCCGGCCCGTCGCCTTGGCCTCCCGAGAAACCGCCTTCGCCCGCTGGGGGATCAGCTACAGCACAGGCTTTGGCGCGCCCATCGAGCCAAGCCCCGGAGCCCCCCCCTGGGGCCAAGGCCTGCCGCCCTGGGGAACAGGCGCTCCGCCCTGGGGCTCGGGCCCGCCGCCTTGGGGCTCAGGCCCGCCGCCTGGGGTCGGCGGCGGCGGCCGGCGCCCTCAGCTTCGTCCTGGCCGCTTCTCCCTGTCGCTGAGCTATCGCGAGCGATTGACCGACAGCCTCGTGCTTGTTTCAGGCGCAGCGCCCATCGACCTGGTCGCGCGAGGCGGCCTCGACGCCGCTGGCGAGCCGGCAGGCCTCCTCGAATTCCAATCCTGGGTCTCCTATCGCGGCGTAAGCCTGCGGTTGGGAGGGGTCTGGAGCGCGGCTTACGAGACGCCAGGCGGCGCTGGCGTGGGCCCCTTGCGTTTCTCCGAACGGCTGGCGGCGAACGCGCGCCTGTCGGTGGCTCTCGACCGTCAGCCGTTTCTGATCGAGCGATGGCCCGGCTTGCGCGGCGTGAGGGCCCAACTCGCCGTCGACAACCTCACCGACAGCGCGGTCGATGTCCGCGACAGCCTCGGCCAAACGCCTCTGGCCTATCAGGAAGCCTACCAAAACCCTTCAGGACGGGTGGTGTCGTTGTCGCTCAGGCGACAATTCTGACGTGATGCAGCAAACCCCGGACCAAAGGGCCCGGGGCTCGCGGTTATCCTGAGTGTGATCAGTTTGGGCCGTTCCGATCAGCTTTGAGACATGCCGGAAACAGTGGAGGCCGCATCCACTCGCACGCCAGGCCCCATTGTCGAGCTAATGGCGATCTTCTTGACAAAGGCGCCTTTCGCTCCCGAGGGCCTCGCTTTGACAACGGCATCGATAAACGCCCGAACATTCTGGGTCAGAGCGTCCTCAGAGAAGCTCGCTTTGCCGACGCCGGCATGCACGATGCCGGCCTTCTCCGCCCGGAACTCCACAGCCCCGCCTTTGGAGTCCCTGACCGCCTTGGTCACGTCCATCGTCACCGTGCCTACTTTGGGGTTCGGCATCAGGCCGCGGGGCCCAAGCACTTTTCCCAAACGGCCCACGAGCGTCATCATATCCGGCGTCGCAATCAAGCGATCGAACTCGATCTTGCCGCCATTGATGGTCTCAAACAGATCGTCCGCACCCACGATGTCGGCGCCAGCGTTCTTGGCCTCCTCAGCCTTGGGGCCCTTGGCGAACACTGCAACCCGAAGGATCTTGCCCGTTCCGTTCGGCAGCGAGCAAACGCCCCGAACCTGCTGATCTGGATATTTTGGATCTACGCCAAGGTTCATCGATACTTCGATCGTTTCGTCGAATTTGGCGCTCGCCCGCTCCTTGATCATCTTCACCGCTTCATCAAGGGCGTAGAGCTTCCGGCTGTCGATCCCGGCATGGGACTTCGCCATGCGCTTGGTGGTCTTCACCCCATTCAAAGTCGCCATGGTCAGCCCTCCACCGTCAAGCCCATCGACCGCGCGGTGCCGGCGATCTGTTGAGCGCCCGCCTCGATGTCGTTCCAGTTCATGTCCTTCGCCTTCGCCTTGGCGATTTCCCGGCACTGGTCCATCGTGACCTTGCCTACCGCGGTCCGACCCGGGAGCTTGGAGCCCGAACCAGGCTTCTTCCCAGGCTTCAGGCCTGCCGCTTTCTTGAGAAGGAAACTTGCCGGCGGCGTCTTGATCTCAAAGGTGAACGACTTGTCCTGGTAATAGGTGATGAGGACAGGGCACGGGTCGCCCTTGGTCATTTCCTGGGTCCGGGCATTGAAGCCCTTGCAGAATTCCATGATGTTCAAGCCGCGCTGACCCAGAGCAGGGCCGATGGGCGGGCTGGGGTTTGCGGCGCCCGCGGGCACCTGGAGCTTAATCTGCCCCATCACTTTCTTGGCCATGAGATCCTCATGATTGGCTTGGCCTGCATCGGTTAAACGCAGGCCGATTGAGGGGTCGTGGTGCGGTCAGGCTGGACTTCGCCCTTCCTCCCACGGGGTTTTCCGCCGACGGAGCCGCCGACGGAAGCGCGGGCGTATATACTCGCCCCCTGTCGAACACAAGCCTGTGTCACGATTTTCCTTGATTTCGACCCCCTGCAGTCAGCCAGACGAGCAACGCCACTCGTTAACCAATGGGGTCACAGATGGCGTCTCGGTCCGAAGCATCAGCAGTCGGCGCCTGGTGGAACGCTGTGAAGCGGTTCGCAGAACAGTTTAACCTCTCTATCCCTTCCGGCCGGAGCCCAAGAAACGTATTCAACACGCTGGCAAAAGAAGTGTCGGAAGACATGGAAAGGCTGCGAGACGAGGTCCAGCGAATGAAGCCAATCGTCGATCGCTACGAAAAGGGGACGCTTCTGGCCGAACTGCGGCAAGCCAAAGCGCGCGCCTTAGTCCTGAAACACGAAGTCAAGTGCCTGAGTGAAGGCCACTCCACACTTGTCGCAGAGATTGACCGACTGAAGTCCGAAATCCGTCGACAGCAGCTTCCTTCGCGGGGACGATAAGCTGGACTAAAGCCCGCTCGTCTCCACCGTCAGCCCCAAGGTCGGGCTGGTCACGGCTTGGCCGAACGGGACTTCGACCCGTGTCCCATAGCCCTCCAGCCCCGGCAGGGTATGGATAAACAACACCCGGCGCTTCACATCCGCCACCCAGTATTCCACCACCCCGGCCAGGGCGTACTCCGCCAGCTTGTCACCGAGATCGTCATCGACTGAGGTGTCCGCCACTTCAATAACGGCACGAACCAAGTCCGAGGGCACAGGACCTTCCGCATGGTCCTGCCCCTCCTTTTGATCCCAAACCACAAGGTCGGCGGTGGGCTGGAAGTCTTCGCCCAAGCGCACGGAAACCTCTGGATCAACGGTCAACCCGTCTTCGCGCCCTCGTAGGGCTTCGATCCAAGCCAACAGCAACTGACGCAAAAGCCGGGCGTGCGGGCGGTAAACGGGACTCATCAGCGTCATCATCCCCCGGCGCAGCTCAACCCGTCCGACGGTCGCGAACGCGCCCTTTCGCGCCATGTCCTCAAACTGGCGGGCGTTGATCTTGAGGGGATTGCGAACGACCTCATTCATCGCGCAACACTATCACAAAGGCCGGCTTTGGGGTAGACTCACCCTTAGCGGATCTTCTCCACCTGGGCGAATTCCAGGTCCACCGGCGTCGGCCGGCCGAAGATGGCCACAGACACCTTCAGACGGTTGGTGTCGTCGTCGACCTCCTCCACACTGCCCTCGAAGGACTGGAAGGGACCGTCCGTGACGCGGACCCGTTCGCCAATCTCGAACGAGATCAGTTGCCGCGGCCGCGCCGCCGCCGCCTGCTCCACCTCGCCCAGGAGCCGCTGCACGTCCTTGTCCGGGATCGGCATGGGTTTGTTCTGGGTGCCCAGAAAGCCGGTCACCTTCGGCGTATTCTTCACCAAGTGATAGGCATCGTCGGTCATGTCCATCTTGACGAGGACATAGCCCGGGAAATGTCGCTGCTCCTTGATGCGCTTTTTGTTGCGCACGACCTCGACCACCTCTTCGGTCGGCACGCGAATATCTTCAAATTTATCCGCGAGCCCCTGCCGCTCGGCCTGGTCGCGGATGGCGTCAGCCACCTTTTTCTCGAAATTGGAATAGGCGTGAACGATGTACCAGCGGGCGGCCACGGGCCTTCTCCTGCGCTTTGGCTAGAAATCAGAGTTGCAGAACGAAGTCGACAATAGCGCCCAGGATCATGTCGACCACCCAGAAAAAGATAGCCGCTACGATCGCCAACACCACCACCATGATCGTGGACGCTGTCACTTCCTGACGGGTCGCCCACGTCACCTTACGCCCTTCGGCTCGCACTTCCCGGAAAAACGTGACGGGTCCGGCGCGCTTCTTGGGTTCGGTCGGTTCGCGCTCGGCGGCATCGGCAGTCATATTGTCCCTTTCGCGCAAGGCCTACCTGTGGCGGGCCTTGGTGTTTGGTCGCCCTTCCGGGCCCAGACCATGCGGTCCGGTGGCAGGAGTGGAGGGACTCGAACCCCCGACCCTCGGTTTTGGAGACCGATGCTCTACCAGCTGAGCTACACTCCTACGCCTGCCCGAACAACACCCGATCATGGCCGCCATTGACAGGCGGATCACCAGGCGCAGCGGACCCGCGCCGCTCCCCGCCTCGATACGGAGCGCTGCGCGGTTCGGCGGAAGGGCGGTTGTATGCCGTATCATCACCGCGCCCGCAAGGCTTGTTGGCGTAAGCCTGCTGGCGCAAGCCAGCCGCAGGCTTTATGGGCGCGTCTGAAACGAGGCTGCGGCTCAAGGCGCGGAGGCCGGTCTGAGCTGTCCCACGCGCACCTCGCCCGACCCTGCGATACGCTGCTCCACCGGGGACTCCACCGCAGCCACCTCAACCAAGCCAGTCCCAGCTATGGCCGCGCTGACCTTTGCTGCAGCGCCGTTGAAGCGAACATGGCCCCGCCCAGCAATAGCCACCCGCAAATCTTCCGCGTGGCCGCTTCCTAAATCGACATGACCATCGCCTTGGATCGCCACCCGCACCGCCCCGCTCACCGCTGCGACATCGACCCGACCGCTGCCTGCGATCGTCACGTCCAGATCACGCTGGACCGGCCCCAGTCGCGCCGCTCCGTTCCCGGCGATGGACACCAAAGCGCGCGCAGAGGGGCCTGCGGTCGCCGACGCGGCCCCCGCCAGCTGCAGCCGCAAAAGATCTGCGACAGGACCCAGACTGCCCGCGCTACAACCCGCCAGGGAGACCCGAGCCGAAGTGGCGGGGGCGCTCGTGAGCGACAGCGCACCCTCGCCGCTGAAGATGACGCTTTCTGGGGTCCTGATATAAATCACAGGAAGGTCCGCAGCGGCCAACCGACCATGGCCGGCGACCGTCACAGAACCGTCCTCAACGCACCCGTCGATGCGGCGTAGATCCCCATCCAGGATCAACCGAGATCCGCGAACCTGAACCCTGGGATGAGGCAGGGGCCCGTCGTTCACAACCACGAAGGCGCTGTCGCTGCGGCGTTGAGGAGCGATCACTACCCGCGCCGCCGCGTCCCTGATCTCGATCTCGGTAACAGCAGGATAGCGCGCCCATGCCGAATCCGGGGGCTCCTGCGCGACAGCGGCGGACATCAATAACCCGACGCCGCAGACCAGGGCCGCCGTCACACTTCTCATCTCGCCACTCCAGGTCGGACCGCGTCTGTCTCCTGGTCCAGATGCGATGGCCGCGCGCTTTGGATGCACGAGCCGCAAAAACGCCGCCGAGGCGATCCTCGGCGGCGCATCTTTATCCATTGTCGGAGGCAGCGAAGCCTCCGCCTCTGGCGGCAGGGCTTGAGGGCCCTATTCGATGATTTTGGCGACAACCCCGGCGCCGACGGTCCGGCCGCCCTCGCGAATGGCGAAGCGGAGGCCCTGGT
>JAGWZH010000223.1 GCA_018971945.1 Alphaproteobacteria bacterium
CCGATGCGACGCTGGAGGAACTCGCGGCCTGGGTCGCCCACGAACGCGGCGTGAAGGTTTGCGCGGCAACCATGTGGGCGACGTTGGAAGCGCTTGGTTTCACGCTAAAAAAAAGACGCGCCATGCCGCCGAACAGGAGCGCGAGGACGTCGCGGCCGGCCGCGCTGTCTGGCGTGAAGGTCAGGACAGCTTGAATGTTGAGCGGCTGGTCTTCATCGATGAGACCTGGGCGACGACCAACATGACGCGGCTCTGTGGCCGAGCAAAAAAGGGGGAACGTCTTCTGGCTCCCGTCCCCCATGGCCACTGGAAAACGACAACTTTCGTCGGCGCGTTGCGTTGCGATGGGCTCACCGCACCCATGGTTGTTGATGGCCCTGTCAACGGCGACATCTTCCGCGCTTATGTCGAGCAGGTCCTCGTACCGACACTCAAGCCTGGCGACATCGTGGTCATGGACAATTTGCAGAGCCACAAGGTCGAAGGCGTGCGCACGGCCATCGAAGCCGTCGGCGCGGAGCTGCGCTACCTGCCGCCCTACAGCCCCGATCTCAACCCGATCGAACAGGCGTTCGCCAAATTCAAGACGCTGTTGCGCAAGGCCGAGGCCGGAACCGTCGAAGAGCTCTGGAAAGCCATCGGCCTGCTGATCGATCGCATCACCGCCCAGGATTGCCGCAACCTCTTCCGAAATTGTGGCTATGTACGGTCAGCCTGAATCCGCTCTAGCAGCGCAGCTATCGGGATCCCTCAGCGCTCGGAAAGGCGGTTCACGCCGGAGGAATACTTTTGGACCAGCTGCGTCACAAAACTCAGCGAAGGACGCCATCGGGGGGACAGGGGAGCCCTTCGGCGCCCCCTGTCCGGCGCGTCCCGCCTCGCCTCATTATGCCGGCGGCAGCCGGACATGACCGGCCATCTGGCCGATGACGCCCCGCCACAGGCTGGCGGACATGGGGGCGTGTGTCGGGGAGCCTGATGGCTGCAGACGCATCCCTTTGCCCCCCCTAGGGCGATCGCGCCCCTCGGGTCTTGCGATTGTGGTCTGCGTCACTCCTGCAATCAAAGCGGACCCGGAGCCGAACGCCAAGCGCCGGCACGGTAGAAAAAGCTATGTCCTGAAAAGGGCCCCAAGGTCAGAAGCACGGCAAGCGCCCTGTCATGAATTCCAGAGCAAACGGCATAGGGTGTGCAGGCTGAGCCGGGCATGGAGAAGGCTGCTGTTTCTGAGACAGACCTTGGGAGATTTGACCACTCGTTTCCCCACATTGGAAATCAGAGGCGGGAGGCGGCGAGCCTCAAGCTTGAGAGGGGTGTTGTCTTGCCCGCCTGGCGGGGCCTGATACTGCCTGACGCGGCGCTGCAGGCCAGCGCGCCGGGCGCGTCTTCTTCAACGAGGCGATCAATGGGCCGCGCAAATCTCACGGACGAGATCAGATATACAACAGACTGACCCGGGTTGATCGCGCATCTGGCGATCAGGCGTCGCTGAGAAACCCATGCATTCCAACCCCCCGGAACCTGTGCAGACAGACAGGACCGGTTCTTGACGCATTATGCGGCGTCGCAGAGCGATCGCTCCCATGATCACCCTGCGCTTCGACGCGCATGCCCGGTCATATGTCCTTCTCGATCATGACTGCCGGGTGTCCAGCAGCATGACACACTCATGCGGTTTACAAGTTTCGGCTCCTGAAGGAGCTGGCGATAACCGACTTCGTATCTGTGACCCGCGCCGGATCGCGTTCTGTGACGGAAAGATGATTTTTT
>JAGWZH010000224.1 GCA_018971945.1 Alphaproteobacteria bacterium
GTGGCGCGGCGACGAGCACCACCTTGTCGAGCGCCGGCCAGTCCCCGCGCATCTTCCAGCCGGCGAGCGTCAGGTAAGCCATGCTCACCCACCGCACGGCTTCGGAGATTAGCCCGCGGTAGGGCGCCGACCGCGCCGTCGCCCCGTCTATCAGGATGTGCCGCCCCGGCCGCGTGCTCATGTCCCCGTCTCGCGACTGTCCAGCGAAGTCGTGAATTGTCTAGCCGAGCACGCACGGTTTCTACAAATCGCGGGGTTGGCCCGCCCCGGGGACTCTCGGAGGCATTTCAAGTCTGGCGGCTTCCCCGGTTGCGAATGACAGACTTCGGCGACTTCCAGCCCGATAGGCTGCGCAGGTTGAACGGCAGCTAAGTGATCTCCTCCGCGTCGGTCAGCCGAGACGCCGACATCAAAGCTCTCACACGTCACTTCTGCCGCAAAATCTCAGACGGGTTGAAGCCTATGGACAACTTTTGCTCCGACCTCTGAACTCCTATTGGCGACAGGAACGAAAGGCGTTGAGCCAGAATGGCGAAGACGGCGGCGACACGGGCGCAGCCGCGCATGGGCGGCGGGGGACGGCGGCGAACGAGCGTCGATAGCCGCCAGATGGAACTGTCATTTGCACCGACGTCGGAGCCGACAGCATCAGCGTTTCCCCCGACTGTCTCAGTCCACGCCAGGTCCTATCCCCGCGATCTCTTCGAGGCGTGCAGTGTCGATGCCGGGGCACTCCAGGCGCCGCGCAAAATCGAAAAGCTGCCGCAGTTTGCCGCAAACGATGAAATCAGCGCGGAAACCCTCGCGCTGCTCGACATCGTCGACTTTATGATCGACCTCTGGCGCAAGGAATCAGGCGAAGATATTCGACCAGTAATCTTCCCCAACCGGTGATCTTCCCGAGCTAGATGGGGTAATGGGCCCGGTCGAGATCAAACTGGCGGTGGCCAGTGAGGTTGGTCGTCCCTCAAACTGATGGTTTCAGTACGGCGTCATGCTTTCGCATGCGCCAAGCATCAGGAGGGACGACCATGGAACAGTATGTCGGATTGGATGTGTCTTTGGAACAGACAAGCGTGTGCGTTGTGGATGGCGCAGGGCGGGTCGTGCGGGAGGCGAAGGTCGCGAGCGAGCCTGAGGCGCTGATGGCGTGGTTTGCTGAGCACGGCGTGTCGATGACGCGGATCGGCCTTGAAGCCGGCCCCCTGTCGCAGTGGCTGTTCGCAGCGATGGAAAAGACGGGCCTGCCAGTCTCGCTTCTGGAGACCCGCCATGTCCGCTCGGCATTCAAGGCCATGACGGTCAAGACCGACCGTAAGGATGCGCTGGGGATCGCGCATTTGATGCGGATGGGGTGGTTCCGGCCTGTTCACTGCAAATCGCTGGCGTCCCAGGAGGTGCGGGCCCTCCTGACCGGGCGCAAGCTGCTTTTGAGCAAACGCCTTGACGTCGACTCCAGCCTGCGCGGCGTACTGCGGGGCTTCGGCCTGAAGGTCGGTTCTACAACTCCCAGGACCTTTGCCGATCGGGTTCGTGAACTCGTCAAAGGCAATCCGACGCTTGAGGCCATCGCAGAGGCTATGCTGAAGGCCCGTGATGCGTTGATCGAGACCTGCAAGGAGCTTGAGAGCCGCCTTCTGAAGCAGTCGCGGCGCGATGAACGGGTCCGGCTGTTGATGACCACGCCTGGCGTTGGCGCCCTGACGGCGCTGACCTTCGCCGCCGCCATTGATGATGCGGGTCGCTTCAGCTCCTCGCG
>JAGWZH010000225.1 GCA_018971945.1 Alphaproteobacteria bacterium
AGTAGGAGGACCCCAATCCTCCTGCTCTTTGACAACCGACCCCGCCCGCCGCGCCGGCAAGCAACCGCGAGCGGGGTCCACACAGGACGAATCCCATGCACATCATCTCTAACACGCGCCGCCGCAAGTCGGCAGGCAACTGGCCGCTCTATGCTTTGAGCATGACGGTCCTCGCAGCGGTCGAGGCGTTCAGCGCCTTCGGCATTCTGCAACTCAATCGGGCGACGGAAACGCTCTTCGGCGTGACCTACCGCTTGGCCTACGTGGAAGTCGCCATCACCCTGTTCCTGTCGCTCCTGTCCTTCTGGACGGCGACGGCGGGGGCGCGGATGGCGAACGACCCTCGCCCCGAGCAGAAGCGACGGGCAGCCGGGGCGATCATGCTGAGCCTTGCTTTGCTGTGGACGCCCGCCACGTACTTCGCCAAGGGCTTCGCGATGCCGCGGCAGATCGCCGAGCATCAAGCCTACCTCGGTTCGGACGCGATGGCCGCAGACCAGGCCATCATCGCCGATCCGATGGCGGACAGTCAGGTGAAGCTCGCAGCCGCCGCTTCGCTGAAACAGGCGCAAGCGCCCACGAAGGCCCAGCCGACCATCGGCGAGTTCTTCAAGGCGTTCGTGATCCACATCAGCATCTGGCTCTGCGGCTTCGTCGCCCTGCTCGCCCCACCCGAAACCGACGCGCAACGCCGGGATCGGATCGAGGCGGCGGAACGAGCCCGCCGCAAAGCCGAGCGCGAAGCGCGCAAGGCGGCGAAGGCGAAGGAAGCCCGCAAGGGCCCGAACGTATTCGACCTCAAAGAGTGGGTTCGGAAGTCGGCCTAATCTCAGCAAGCCCCTGGTCAGAAATGGCCGGGGGCTTTTCCTTTGTCATCTCCCGCCACGTCTCCAAACCCGCATTGTCCACGATCCAATACGCGCACGCGAACAGCACGGACGCGCTGCCGAGGATCACGAGCAGAAAGCCCACGGACGCGATGCGCGCGCCGAGCTGGTCGAGAAATTCGGTCATCGTGCCTTCCTGTACGTCTGCGAACCCCGCGGCTGCGGCGCTCGAGCAAGCGCGCGGGCGAGGGCGCGACCGCCAGCGACCATGAGTTCCGGGAGTTGTCCGACGCTTGCCAGCGCCTCCGTCGCGCCCGTGAGCGGCGCGAGCGCCACAGCGCCCGCAGGTCCGACCTTGCCGGGCAGATCCTTGAGCGCGCGCGCGGTCTCGGTTGCGTAGCCCATGGACGGGTCGAAGAACGACGCAACGTCCAGCGACGTGTCGAGCGCTTGGTTGAAGCGCGGCGCCTGGCGCGCGAGGGCGCGGGCGAGTGCGGTCCCTGGTGTCGCCGCCTCCGCATCCTGCGGCGCCAACGCCGCCGCGCCCGCAACAGCGCCGCCAAGCGCGACGGTTGCCGGAACCACCACCGCCATAATGTCCGACCGCCCCGCACGCGCAGGGTCGAACATCGCGAAGCGCGACCGATAGCCCGTTTCCGGGCGCCCGTTCGTCGGCCACCGCTGCACCGTGTCCGTAGGCGTGCGTTGCGTCAGGTCGAACGTGTCCACGTTGTCGTCAATGACGTTGTTGATCCGCACGCCTGGCTGACCGGCCTCGAACGCCGCTTGCGCCATATCTGCGGGAACCGGCGCGTAATTCGGCGACAGGCGGTCGCGCAACACAGGCGGGATGTTCTCGCGCGGGATTTCATCGAACAGCCGCCCGCCGCCCTCGACGGTCGGCAAATCGCCCGTGCGCA
>JAGWZH010000107.1 GCA_018971945.1 Alphaproteobacteria bacterium
AGCTCGTCTCGCGCATAGACTCGGCGGTCTCGCGCCGGCGCGCCGGCGGGAAAGGGGCCCTTGGCTTCAGGGCCCCAGGCGCTTTCCAACAAGAACAGAACCTTGGATGGCTTTGCCCCGCGCCGGATCAGATGGTGCAGGATAAAATCATGCAGCGCGTAGGGTCCGACGGTCTCCTCGGTGCTTTGCGTCTTTCCGGCCGCGTCGGCTGGCACAAGCTCGGGGCTGATGGCTGCGTCTCTCACCGCAAGCAGCGCAGCGCTTGTCGCCTCGTCAAAATGGCCTTGCGCCGCCGTCCAGCCAATGAGCTGCTGGATAAGTGTTTTCGGCGCCCCAGCGTTGACGGCGTAATGCGCCATATGGTCCCCCACGCCATAGGTGCACCAGCCAAGGGCCAATTCGGAGAGGTCGCCTGTGCCGATGACGAGCCCGCCTTCGAGATTGGCGAGGCGGAAGAGATAGTCCGTTCGGAGGCCCGCCTGCACGTTTTCGAAGGTGACGTCGTAGACAGGGGCGGCTTCGGCATGAGGATGATTGAGATCCTTCAGCATTTGGGCGGCGAGGGGAGCGATCGAGACCTCTCGGGCGTCGACCTGCAAAGACCGCATCAAAGACCAGGCGAGCCCTTTGCTTTCGGAGCCCGTCGCGAAGCCCGGCATCGTCACGCCGATAATGTCGGAGCGGGGGCGGCCCAAGAGATCGAACGCCCGCGCGGCGACGATGAGGGCGTGGGTGCTGTCAAGCCCCCCTGAGACCCCGATCACCGCCTTCTTCACCCCGCTCGCCTCGAACCGGGACGCCAAGGCTGAGACCTGGATATGGTAGGCCTCAAAACAGTCCTGATCGAGGGTTGCGGGATCGTCGGGCACGAAGGGATAGCGCGCCGGCGCAGACAAGAGGGGCAGCGCCCTGGCAGGGAGGCGGAAGGGCAGGCCCACGGTCCTCGTCTTGGCGGCGTCTGACCGGACGCGGGCCTGGCCTTCCCGGAATGTATTGAGGGCGCTGCGCTCCGTCGCGAGCCGGCCGGCATCGATATCGGCATAGACAAGGGCGCCATCGCGGGCGAAGCGGGGGCCTTCAGCGATCTTGTCGCCCATCTCGTAGGCCAGGATCTGTCCGTCCCAGGCAAGATCGGTGGTGCTCTCGCCGGCCCCGGAGGCGGCGTAGACATAGGCTGCGCTCAGCCTCCGCGCCTGGGCCTCCACCAAGGCCGCACGCTCGCGGGCCTTGCCGATGGTGATGTTGGAGGCGGAGAGGTTTAAAAGGATCGTCGCGCCGGCGAGAGCCGCCCGCGCAGAAGGGGGTTCGGGGGCCCAGAGATCTTCACAGATCTCGACATGGGCGAGCGCGTCGGGGTTATTGGCGAGGCTCAGGAGGATATTGGTTCCAAAGGGCGCGGTTTCGCCCAGGACTTCAATCGTGTCGAAGGCCGCGCCATGGCCTGAGGCGAACTGGCGGGCTTCGTAGAATTCGCGATAGTTTGGCTGGTAAAGCTTGGGATAGACGGCTGTGATCTTTCCCGCAGCCACAACGACGGCGCAGTTATAAATCGCGCCCAGGGCCCTTAGGGGAGCGCCGACGATCAACGCCGCCTGCATCTCCCGGCTCGCCTTGCGGATCTCGGCCAAGCCGTCCAGCGTCGCGTCCTGCAAGGCCTGCTGGAAAAAAAGATCATCAAGCGCGTAGCCGGTCAAAGAAAGCTCAGGGAACAAGACCAAAGCCGCGCCTTCTGCGTCGGCTTTCCGAGCGGCGGCGATCAGGGCTTGGGCGTTGGCGCTCGGGTCTGCGAGGCGCACGCGCGGGGTCACCGCGGCGATGCGGACAAAGCCATGGGCATAAAGAGACTGGGTGATCTTGGGCTTCGCCATCGTCTGATAGGGGTATGCTTTGAAACCGGATTCAAGCTTTCTAGACCTTGAAAGGTTCTCTTTTCGTTTGGAAGCTCTTCGGGAACCTCTTCTGGAGCCTGTCCGGCCCGCCCGCGCCTTTGGTTTTTCAGTCTTCATCGGTCGGCATTTAAGGATCGAGAAGATTGTCGGTCATTGACTGGAAGGGTTTGATGGGACGCAGCGCGCCTTAAAAGAGATCGGCTTTGATCGCCGGCGGCGCTAAAGCGCTTGTGGAGCCCATCGAGGGTTTCTAGGTCTTGCGCCTGAGAACGAGGTCTGTCCCCGCATGCTCCATGCCGCCTCCATGATCCATGCTCTGGCTCAAAGCCGCGTCGCCATTGTGGGCGATGTCGTGCTCGACCACTATGTGATCGGCTCGGTCGCCCGGATTTCTCCAGAGGCGCCGGTTCCGGTTCTGCAGGTTGCGCGAGATCTGGAGGCGCCCGGCGGGGCCGCCAATGTCGCGGCGAACGTGGTGGCCCTTGGGGGGCTTGTCGATCTGATCGGGGTCGTGGGGAACGATGCGAGCGCTGCGCGCCTCATCGCTCTTTTGGAGAAAATCGGTCGCATCGAGCTCGGGCTTGTCCCCTGCAAAACCCATCCGACCATCACAAAAACCCGCTATGTCTCGGGCCAGCAGCAGATCGTCCGGGTCGATCGGGAGAGCGTGGCGGCTTATGACGAAGCGGTGACCGAAGACCTGATCGCGGGCGTACGCGAGCGGATCAAGGCGTGTGATTGCCTGGTTCTGTCAGACTACGGCAAAGGCGTTTTAAGCGATGCGGTCATCGCTGCGGCCATTGCTGCGGCGCGAGAGGCGGGCAAGCCCGTGATCGTGGATCCCAAGCGCCCGACCTTTGAGCCCTATCGCGGCGCCAGTTTCATCACGCCGAACCGGAAAGAACTCACCGCGGCGACCCGCTTGGCTTGCGGGACGGATGCGGAAGCCGCGATCGCGGCCGCCGCGGCCATGGACCAGGCCGACGCCGCGATCCTTCTGACCCGCTCGGAACAGGGCATGAGCCTTTTCCGGTCTGCGCAGCCGCCCATCCATCTCAAGGCGGAGGCGCGCGAAGTGTTCGACGTCAGCGGGGCTGGCGACACGGTCGTGGCGTCCCTCGCCCTTGGCCTCGGCGCGAAACTCCCCATCGAGACTGCGATGCGCATCGCCAATATCGCCGCAGGGGTGGTGGTCGCAAAACTTGGCACCGCCACCTGCAGCGTCGATGAGCTCAAGGAGGCGTGGGCCCGGCATGTCAGTCGACCCAGCGTCCGCGCCGACCAGGGCGTTGTGGATGAGGACGACGGGCTGACGCCCCTCGATGCAGCCAAGCAGATCCGCGCCTTATGGGAGCAGGAAGGTTTCAAGGTGGGGTTCGCCAATGGCTGTTTCGACCTTCTGCACCCCGGCCATGTCGGCCTGTTGCGGCAGGCCGCAGCTGCTTGCGATCGCTTGATCGTGGCGATCAACTCCGACGCCTCCGTCCGCGCTTTGAAGGGCGACTTAAGGCCTGTGCAAGATCAGGAATCCCGCGCCCGCGTCTTGAAAGCGCTGAAGGGCGTCGATCTCGTGGTGGTCTTCGACGACCCGACCCCCCTGGCTCTCGTCGAGGCCCTTTATCCCGACGTCATCATCAAAGGCGCGGACTATAAAGAGGAAGACGTCGTCGGCGGGGCCTTTGTGAAGGCCCGGGGCGGCCGGGTGCTCTTGGCGGATCTCATCGCGGGCCAATCCACAAGCGCGCTCGTCAAACGCGCCCAAAATGGCGGCGGCTGACCGCGCGCCTTAGGCCTGCAGCCGCGCCAACAAGGCTTTGACGTCTTGCGCCCGGTCCATGGGGACCACGAGCGTTCCCGCGGCTGTCGCCACGACGATCATGTTGGAGAGCCCCGCGATCGCGATGGGCGGGCCTTCGCTGAACACAAGGCAATTGTCGCTGTCGAGGAGGGCCGTCTGGCCGAAAACAGCGTTGCCGCGGGCGTCCTGCGGACTGATTTTCCATAATTCGGACCAGGATCCGACGTCCGCCCAACCCATGTCGCAGGGAGCCACGGCGGACAGCCGCGTGCGTTCCATGACGGCGATGTCGAAGGGCAAAGACGGCGTCTCGGCGAAGATCGCCTCAGGGAGATGGGTGTAGATCCCGTCGCGGACGGCCTCGGCGAGGGCCGCCCGGACGCAGACGCGCACCTCGGGAGCGTGGTCGAACTCCTGGATCGCGACCGCGGGCGAAAAGAGAAAGATCCCGGCGTTCCAGACATGTCGGCCATCTTCGATCAGCGTCTGGGCCAGATCCTGGGTCGGTTTTTCCCGGAAGCGTGCGATTTCGAAGACGCCTTCTGTGAGGGCCGCGCCCCTTTGGATATAACCATAGCCTGTCTCTGGACCGGACGGCGTGATCCCGAAGGTCACAATGCGGCTATGGGCTATGGCGGCGCTGCGGAGAATAGCCTCCAGAAACGCTTCAGGTTTGGCGATGACATGATCGGCGGGGAGCAAGAGCACGAGGGCCTCGGGGTCCAACGCCTGGGCCGTCTCCGCCGCCAGAAGGGCTGTGGCGGCGGTGTTGCGGCCCATGGGTTCAAGCACGATCGCTTGGGGTTTGACCCCGATCGCTGCCATTTGTTCGTCGATCATCGCGCGATGGGCTGCGCCAGCCACGATCATGGGATCAAGAAACATCGCCCCGCCCATGGCGCCGCGAAACCGGGCGGCGGTGGCCTGGATCATGGTTTTGGGCTCAGCGAGGCTGTGGAATTGTTTGGGTCTTTGGGCGTTGGAGACCGGCCAAAGACGCGACCCAGCGCCGCCGGACATCAAAACCGGAAAGATCTTCTGCATCGCGCATCCCCACCCCATCGACCGCTACCGCCGCGCCGCGTTCGCCAGCGCCAAAGCGATGCCGCACAAAGCGATCACCCACTCCTGCCAAGCGCCATAGCTGATGCTCCACAAAACCGCCAATGCTGCGATCCCTCCGCAGGCCGCCGCCGCCGCTCCGGGCTGTTGGCTGAGCGCTCTCCCCGCCATCAGTCCCCCCGCCGCCAATGTCGCTGCCAAGAGCCCAGCGCCCACCGCCCCAAGTTCGTACCAAACCTGCAACGGCGCGGAGTGCGGATGCAGAGGCACCTGCGGGAAGGTCAAATCCCCCACGTGTCCCATCGCCGTGATGGTCCGGGACGCGTCGATCCCATGCCCCAGCCAGGGCGCCTCCGCGATCCGCGGCGCGACATAAGCCCAGATATCAAGGCGAACCTGCCAAGACAGCGGCAGCGATTGGGCGAGCGTGTCTTGCGTGGCGAGCCAGCCCAAGACGAAAGGAGCCGCCACGACCCAGGCCGCCAGCCCAAGCCCCAGCGCGCTCACAGCAAAGCGCGGAGCCTGCCAGGCGATCATGAACGCCAAAAGCCCGACGCCGAACGCTCCAATATTGCCGGCCATATTGAACTGCGTGCTCAAAGCGACGGTGCCGATGAGAAGCCCTTTCCAAAGCGCCCGCTCAAGCCAATCCCCGCCCGCAAGCGCTCCTATCGCGCCGAACAGCATCACCACTAGGATTGCGACGCCTCGGCCAGGGTTGCGCTCCAAAACGCCGGTTCCGACATCCGGCTGCGCCATCCGGTTGAGCGGCATGTCCGCAAGCGCCTCCGCCGCCAACAGACCCAGAAGCACAATGGCGCCGGCAATCCCCGCCGCTCGCGCAAGGGCTCGCGCCCGTGGCGATCCCCCTGCAGCGGCACAGAACAACGCCGCCGCCAACACCCCAAGCGCGAGCTTAAGACCCTGGGCTTCCTCCAATGAGCGGGGGGTGAAAGGCGACCACAGCGTGCTCGCCGCCGCAAAGCCCACAAAGGCCGCGGCCAGAACAAGCACAGGCCAAGCGGATTTCACACCCCGCCACAATCCCGAGAAAGGCGCGCCCAAAAGGCCCGCCAGCGCCTGCAACGGCGCAAGCGCCAGCCCCCCGGCGACCGCCACAGGGCCTGCGAGGGCGAAAAACGCCGCCAAGGGCACAGCCGACCAAACCGAATGGGGCCTTGGCGTCTCAGACCGCTCCGTCATCGGGCATCGCTCCTGGAGGCTTTTGGGGGCCATGTCTCATCAGAAGATCACGCCCGCGTCCAGCAAGCGTTGGATGACCGCATCGGCCAAAATGTCGGCCGTTTGGGTCGCTGACGACAAGACCAGTTCGGGCGCTTGAGGCGCCTCATAGGGGGCGTCGACACCGGTGAAGCCTTTGATTTCCCCAGAATAGGCCCGCCGATAGAGCCCCTTCGGATCCCGCGCGGCGCACACCTCAAGCGGCGTGTCGACATAGATCTCGAAAAACTCGCCCGGCGCCACGAGATCCCGCACTGCGTCTCGCTCCGCCGCGTAAGGCGAGATGAACGAGCACGTCACAATCAGGCCGGCGTCGACAAAGAGCTTCGCCACCTCGCCTGCGCGGCGGATGTTTTCCACCCGATCCGCCGGCGAGAAGCCCAGATCCGACATGAGCCCAAGCCGCAGATTGTCGCCGTCGAGGTTATAGGTGTGGGCGCCGCGGGCATGGAGTTTCTGCTCCACCAGATCCGCGATCGTGGACTTGCCGGCGCCGGACAGCCCTGTGAACCACAAGATCGCAGGCTTGTGGCCGTGCATGGCGACACGCGAGGCTTTGGTCACCGCCATGGCTTGCTGGGTGACGCCCTGGCCCTCGATCGCCGCCCCGCGCAACACGCCTGCCGCCACCGTGTCCGCCGTCGCCCGATCCACAAGGATAAACGAGCCTGTGAACCGGTTGTCGCTGAACGCGTCGAAGGCCAGCGGCTCGACGCACGCAAGCGTCGCCTCGCCGATCTCGTTCAGTCCCAAGTCGGCCGAAGGATCGCTTGTCGGAGGTGTCTGGGTTGGATCAAACCGTTCCCGGGGGCCAAAGGCTTTGACATGGGCCGTGACCGTTTTCGCCCCGCACTGCAGCAGATAGCGCCGGCCTTTGACGACGCCATGCTCGCTGAAGCCGATCAGGTCGACCTTGAGGGCGGTCGTGAGCAGCGGCGACGGCCCCTGTCCGCACAGAAGATCGCCCCGGGCGATGTCGAGCTCAGCATCAAGAGCCACCGCCACAGAATCCCCCGCCAAAGCCTCGGGCAGGTCCCCATCAATGCTCATCAGCCGGGCGACCCGGGCGGTGCGGTTGCCGTGCGGGATCCGGATCTCATCCCCCGGCTGGATGCGACCCGAAGCGATCCGCCCCTGATAAAGACGCCCCCCCTCCGCTGTTCGCGCCACAAGCTGCACCGGCAAACGAAAGGGAGCGGCAAGCGCGACATCCGCGCCATCGACCTGCTCCAAATGCTCAAAAAGGGTCGGGCCTTTATGCCACGGCGTCGACGGGCTGCGATGGACGACGTTGTCGCCGCTTGTGGCGCAGAGCGGGATCGTGGTGATTGAGACAAACCGCAATGCCGCGCAGCGCTGGCTCATGTCCTGGGCGAGCCGCGCAAACACGGTCTCATCGAACCCGACGAGGTCCATCTTGTTGACCGCGATCACCGCATGCTGGACCCCGACAAGGGCTGCGATCCGCATGTGACGCAGGGTTTGTGGCGAAATCCCCTTTGCCGCGTCCACCAAGAGAATGCACAGATCGGCGTTGGAAGCCGCGGTGGCCATGTTGCGCGTGTGATCTTCGTGACCGGGCGCGTCCGCCACGATGTATTTGCGGTTGGCGGTGGTGAAAAAGCGATAGGCCACGTCGATCGTGATGCCTTGCTCCCGCTCCGCCTCAAGCCCATCAAACAGCAGCGAATAGTCAAGGCCCTCGCCCTGAGGGCGCCGCGCCACGCTGGCCTTGGCGACCGCTGCAAGATGGTCCTCATAGACCGCCCCTGCATCGACGATGAGCCGGCCGAGCAGGGTCGATTTGCCGTCGTCCACCGCCCCGCACGTGGTGAACCGCAGCACCCCGTTCGCCCCCAGAGCCGCGGGCGCGCCCAAATTGATCCTCCGTCCGCTCAAAAATAGCCCTCGCGCTTTTTCTTCTCCATCGAGGCGGCGTCGTCGAAATCGATCAAGCGTCCGCTTCGTTCCGATGTGCGGATGGTGAGCATTTCTTCCACCACCGCTTCCAGCGTGGTCGCGGTGGAGCGGACGCCGCCGGTGAGCGGATAGCACCCCAGCGTCCGGAAACGGACCATCTCTTCTTGTGGGCTTTCCCCCGCCCGCAACGGCATCCGGTCGTCATCGACCATCAAAAGCGTCCCGTCCCGCTCCACCACCGGCCGCGGGGCTGCGAAATAGAGCGGTACGACGGGGATTTGTTCTTGCGCGATGTAGAGCCAGATGTCGGCCTCCGTCCAATTGGAGAGCGGAAACACGCGCATTGTCTCCCCAGGTGCAAGCCGCGGATTATAGAGCCGCCAGAGCTCCGGCCGCTGCCGACGCGGGTCCCAACCTTGCTGCGGGTTCCGAACCGAGAAGATCCGCTCCTTCGCCCGCGAACGCTCCTCATCCCGCCGCGCGCCGCCGAACGCCGCGTCATAGCCGCCTTTGGCGAGCGCCTGCAAAAGCCCCTGCGTCCGCATCACTTCGGTAAACTGCGCCGACCCATGCACGAAGGGACTGATCCCTTGTCGCCGACCGTCTTCGTTGACATGGACCCGCATCTCGACGCCGAGGGCCTCGGCCAAGGCGTCACGGAAGGGCGCCATGTCTTTGAATTCCCAAAGAGAATCGATGTGCAGGAACGGAAACGGCGGCTTCTCAGGCCAGAACGCCTTTAGGGCGAGGTGCAACAACACCGTGGAGTCCTTGCCGATTGAGTAAAGCGCGACGGGACGCCGGAAGTTCGCGCCCGCCTCCCGCAGGATCGCGAGGCTTTCCGCCTCCAGCGCCCGCAGATGGCCGAACCCCGGGCCGGAGGCCGCGCTTCGGCTTTGGCCGCGCATACGCCGGCCATAGGTGTTGATTTGCGCGAAGATGTCCGACGCCATGGCAACCCAAGGTCTATGAAGGCCTGAGCTTAAGACCGGGGCCTGCCCACGGCAAATCCTAGCTGCGGCTTGTCGCAGCCTCGTTGAGGGCGGTCTGCAGCGTCTGCCGCGCCTCCGCGCTCAAAGCAGGATTGTTGAGGGCAAAAGCGACTGTCGCCGCGAGATACCCAATCTTGTCTCCGCAATCATAGCTTCGGCCGCTGAACTGGAAGGCGTGGAACGCTTCCTCAGCCATCAGCGCCGCCATGGCGTCCGTCAACTGGATCTCGCCCCCAGCCCCGGGCTTTTGCGCCGCAAGTTTGTCAAAGATCGCCGGCTGCAGAATGTAACGGCCGGTGATCCGCAACAGGGAAGGGGCCTCCTCCCGCTTCGGCTTTTCCACCATGCCTTTCATGCGGGTCAGCGGGCCATCCGCCACCCCATCCGGCGCGATAACCCCAAAGCTCGAGACCTGCTCCGGCGCCACAGGGTCCACCGCAATCAGGTTGCCCCCAACGGTCTCGTAGGCGTCGACCATTTGCTTGAGACAGCCGGGCTGTCCCATGATCAGCACGTCCGGCAAAAGCACGGCGAACGGCTCATCGCCCACCACGTCGCGCGCGCACCAGACCGCATGCCCCAAGCCGTTCGGCGCCTGTTGTCGCACAAAGCTTGAGGTCCCCGCCGGCAGCCGCGCCGCCTCCACCTCGGCCAGGATCGCGGTTTTGCCTTTCGCCTGAAGGCTATGCTCGAGCTCAAAGGCGTGGTCGAAATAGTCCTCGATCGCCCCTTTGTTTCGCCCGGTGACGAACACGATGTGCTCGATCCCGGCTTCCCGCGCCTCCGCCACCACGTAGTCGATGGCTGGACGATCAAACACCGGCAGCATTTCCTTGGGGATTGCCTTGGTCGCGGGCAAAACCCGCGTGCCGAAGCCTGCTACAGGGAGGACCGCTTTTCGAATGGTTTTGGATCTTGGCAACGCGGTCCCTCCTGGCGCGGATCTTGGGGTCAGGTGATGGATTGGCCTGTCGCGGCCCAATCCTTGAGGAAGGCCTCAAGGCCGAGATCGGTCAGCACATGCTTGTAAAGCGCTTTGAAAATAGCCGGCGGAATGGTCGCGCAATCCGCCCCGGCGAGGGCTGCGTCCCGCACATGCCCGGTCGTTCGGATGGACGCGGCCAGGATCTGCGTCTCGAAACCGTAGTTGTCATAGATTTCGCGGATTTCGCGAATAAGGCCCATCCCGTCCTGGCCGTTGTCGTCAAGGCGTCCGATGAAGGGGCTGATGAACGTGGCCCCGGCTTTTGCGGCCATCAGCGCCTGCACGGCCGAAAAGCACAGGGTGACATTGGTTTTGACGCCCCGCTCGCTCAGCGCTTTGCAGGCCTTGAGCCCCTCCATCGTCAAGGGCAGCTTGATGACGATGTTGGGCGCAAGCGCGCTTAACACCTCAGCTTCCTTCAGCATGTCGGCGCTGTTGACAGCCACCACCTCGCCGCTGACGGGCCCGGGCACGAGCGCGCAAATCTCTTTCAGCGTCGGCAGGATCGCTTTTCCGGCCTTGGCGATCAGCGACGGATTGGTCGTGACCCCATCCACAAGCCCCGTTTCCGCGAGCGAATCCAGCTCAGCCACGTCCGCGGTGTCGATAAAGATGTGCATCCGATGCTCCCCGATTGCGTTCGCCCTCCCGCGCCGTGATTGGGCCAGCGTGCGAAACGGGGTGTTTACCGCAGCCCCCTGCGGAAACAAGCGCCATTGGGTGGTCAGACGAAGACTCATTTGATACGGGGGGGCGGCAATCAGGAGAACCGCATGCTCGGCACGTCAGACGCCTCCACCCTGCGCCGCATGGCCAACGCCATCCGCGCCCTGGCGATGGATGCGGTGGAGCAGGCCAAATCGGGCCACCCCGGCATGCCGATGGGGATGGCGGATGTCGCGACGGTTCTGTTTGCCCAACACTTAAAGTTTGACGCTGTAGACCATGACTGGCCCGATCGGGATCGGTTTGTCCTGTCGGCAGGTCATGGTTCGATGTTGCTCTATGCGCTGTTGCACCTGACGGGTTATCCGGACATGACGCTTGAGCAGATCAAGCGCTTCCGTCAGCTGGGGGCGATCACCGCAGGTCACCCCGAATACGGCCACGCCCAAG
>JAGWZH010000226.1 GCA_018971945.1 Alphaproteobacteria bacterium
AGGGCGACCGGCTGGGAGAGATTTCGCCGCGTCAACGCGGTGCGATGTCGATGCACGGCCGCCTTTACGTGTCCGATCGGAACAAGCTCAGCGCCGTGAACCTCAAGCCCCTTCTCCTTCAGGAGCAGCTCCCATCGCCCTGACGACCCAATCTTCAGCGGCTCGGCGAAGAGACCGAACTCTTCGGCAGATCGCGTGAGCGCGGAAAACGGCACGATCCTAGGATCACCCGGCGGGAGCAGAAGCTCCTTGCGATGGAGCACCGGACGGCTGGCGCCGTCCTTGTAGGATGTCGTCTTGATGGGGCCATCGGGGAGCTCGACCTTCACAGACGACCGAAGCGTCGGGAACGCAACGGCGTCGAAGTCATCATACGTCAAGAGCGCGACATCGGCGGACGAGATCCGCGCAACGTTCCACGCCACCTCCCCCGCACGCTCAAGGGCCCGATCCAAGGCGGCTTTCTCTCCGCCCGACAGGAGCGCTATCGCGCTACGGTGGACGTACAAAGCGCCTCTCACGCGCTTGCCGATTTCTTTGCGCATCGAGGCCTATCCGTTCAGATCGCGACGGTCGCGCACGCAAGCGGCGATGAGTTCGATCGCATCGTCGATCTGGCTCTCATCAGTGAACCGGCCGATGCTGAACCGAATGCATTCGCGCGCCTCTTCGCTCGTAAGACCGAGCGCAAGGTAGGCGGCCGCAGGTTCGAGGCGCCCTGAGTTACATGCCGACTGCGTTGCTGCAGCGATCTGCGGTTGAAGAGCCATCAAGAGATCGGCCGCATCGACGTTGGCGAACCGCAGACACGCATTTCCCGCATGACGCCTCGTCAGCGGCGGCCCAACCAAAAACACATCCTCTAGGCGGTCTTGAAGCGTGCGGACGAACCTGTCCCGCAAGCCGCTGACCCGCGCGCGCTCAGCTTCGCCATGCTCGCCGACGCACATCTGGGCAGCCCGCGCAAAGCCGGCGCACAAGGCTGGCGCCACCGTACCGGGACGACGCCCATTCTGTTGGCTGCCGCCGGGCATGAGAGGGCGAAGCTGCGCGAGCGCCTCAGGGCGCCCGACAAGCGCGCCAATCCCTTTGGGACCGTACATCTTGTGGGACGAGATTGTGAGAAGGTCCGCATGGACGGCAATGTGCGCCACATCCGCGCCGCTCGCGGCTTGGGACGCGTCCAAATGAAGAACCGCGCCGGCGTTACGACAGGCTACGGCAATTGCCTCGACGTCCTGGATCGTGCCGGTCTCGTTCCCAACAGCAACGACGCTGACCAAGCCGGGCCTTTCCCGCTCCAATAGGGCCTCAAGTCCGGAGATCTGGCCGATGCGGTCAACCGACGCGACAGCCGTTGCACGTCCCAAACGGGCCGCCTCCACAGCTGCGGCCTCGACAGATTTGTGCTCGATAGCAGAGTAAAGAATTGGACGCCGGCCAGACGACGCTCCCAATGACCACCCCAAGACTGCAAGCCAATTGGCTTCCGTAGCTGTCGCTGTAAAGACAAGCTCATGGCTTGGCTGACCGAGAGATTGGAGTATTTCGGCTGCGGCGCGGTCAACAACATTTGCGCTTGCCCATCCAAGCACATGCTCAGCCGCGTGAGGATTGGCGAACTCTTGCCGCCAAACGCGACTCATTTCATCAAGAACCATCGGGTCGAGCGGCGTTGACGCCTGATAGTCCATATAGATCGTCGGTCCAACCC
>JAGWZH010000227.1 GCA_018971945.1 Alphaproteobacteria bacterium
GCCTAAACGCCGGACAAATCATCCGCTACAAAAACCGGACAGATCGTGTGCTCCCTCAAGACGCCAGTCACGGCCTTGAAATGCGCGCGATGGAATTACAGACTTGTATATCCGAAAGAGAAAGGCCGATGACCGTCGCCCGGACCCGAACCTTCAGAAGCGGCGACAGCGAGGCTGTCCATCTCCCCAAGGACGTCGCCTTTGGCGAAGACGTCGAACTCGTGATCATCCGATCTGGCGACGTGACCGCGATCTATCCCGCTAAGACCAAGATCGCGGCGATGATTGACCAGCTCAGCGCCTTGCCGGCGCCGCCGAACATCGAACGGCGCGACGACGAGGATCCTCCCGAGCGGGAAGGGCTCTAGTAGCCTGAATCTTCTAAAGTGAGGGATAGAGATTTTTCAGTTTGACGCGGGCGTTTGCGGTGGTGAATCGCCAATTGGCCCTGGCGTTGTGGGTATTGCGGCGCGCGACCCAGGCTGCGGCCTCGATGGCGAGGGCCTCGGCGTCGGGGATGCGGCGCTGGAGGCATTGGCTGGAAAGCACGGCCAGTTCGGATTCCGCCAAGTTGAGCCAGCTGCCGTGCTTTGGCGTGTAATGCCATTCGAACCGCTCAATGATGCGGCGCGCTTCGGCCGGCGCGAACGCTTCGTAGAGCGCGGCAGGCGTGTGGGTGTTCAGATTGTCCTGCACCAGCACGATCTTTTCGGCTTTTGGGAAGTGGGTGTCGGCGAGATCGCGCAAGATTTTGGCGTAATCGATCGCCGTGCGGCGCTCGGTGACGTCGACATGGCGCCAACCTTCCAGCGGCGCAAACACCATGAAGAGATTGGCCGTGCCGTTGCGCCTGTACTCGTAATCATGGCGGGCCTTTTGTCCGGGCCTCATCGGGAGCGGCGCGCGCGTCTCGGCGACGAGTTGTTTGCTGGTTTCGTCGAGGCAGACCAGCGGGCGCGCCGGATTGTGCGGGCGATGATAGACCTCGAGCACATCCTCCATCGCGGCGACGAAGGCGGCGTTGGCCTTCGGTGGGATCACCCAGTAGTCGGTCAGGTGCGGTTTCAGGTCGTTTTTTTGAGCGCGCGCGCAACCGTATTGTGGTGTGCGGCGGGCACGATTTGGCGCTCCACCACGTGCGTCGCCAAAAGCCGGATGGTCCAACGCGCATGACCGGGCGGCGGCTGCGAACAGGCCAGCGCCGTCAGCTTGGCCTGGGCCTCGCCATCGAAAATCGCAGGCACTGGCGGCGTTTCGCGCTTCTTTCGCGTCAGCACTGCGTCAAGACCAAGCGTCACGAAGGTCTCGCGCGTGCGCGACACCATGGTCAGATTGGTGTCCAAAGCCTCAAGGATCTTTGCGTCGCACCACCCCGGACCGCCCACGCCCTGATCCGCCTTCAACAAAATCCGCGCCTTGAGGATCGCCTTGGCCGACGCCTTGCCCTTGGAAATCAACCCCTCCAGCCGAACCCGCTCCTCAGCGCTGAGGTCCACAATGAATTTCTTGGCCGCCATGATGATATGCCTCGCTGGTTGTTACCAGCACGGCAAGAATCAGCGTTCGCAACGACAGTACATGAGTCAAATTAGCCGAGGCGCGCCACTAGCCAAGGGCCCTGGCGGCAGCGTCGGCGTTGGTTCGGCGGATCCGGTAAAAACGCATCGCCCGCTGGGCCGCTTCGATGGGAACGTCTGTATAGAGCTGACC
>JAGWZH010000108.1 GCA_018971945.1 Alphaproteobacteria bacterium
AAGCCCCTCCGCCTCTTTATCCGACCGCCGAAGTGCGGCATGATCCTCTGCGCAACGGGAGAGAGGGGGGGAAGCCCATGGCGCATCTGTTTCCGCTGTTTCCCTTGTTCCTTGATTTAGCGGGTCGGCCGGTGGTGATTCTGTCTGGACTTCCCGCCGTGGCGCCCTTGGCGGAGCGCTTCCTTTCGGCTGGCGCAGGGGTGCGCGTCGTCGCCCTCGATCCTTCCCCTGAATTGCGGCAGCTGTCTCCGGCGGTCAGGATCAGCGAGCGGCGTTGGACCGCCGCCGATCTCCGCGGCGCCGCCCTGGTTCTTGCAGGCCCTGACGAAGCGCGCCCCGCCAGGGCCCGCGCCTCCGCGAAAGCCGCCCGCGCTTTGTTCCAGATGCTCGGTGGTCCGGAGTTCTCCGACGGTGTGCTGGGCGATGTGACCCTGGGCGGTCCCGTGACCATCGGCATCGCCGCCACCGCGCTTCCGGACGGCCTCGCCAAAGCTTTGCGCAAGCGTGTCGCTGCCGCTGCGCCGGGCCGCTTGAGCGGCTTTTTAGCCGCCGCTGCGCGGGCCGAGCCCCTCGTCGTCAAGGCTTTGCCCGACCCGACCGCCCGGGAGCGCTTTTGGGCCGGAGCCCTGGCCTCGGCCCTGAGGGCCAAAGAGGGCGATTGGCCGTCCAACTGGGACGCTTTCATCGACGATGCCCTGAGCGCCGCCCTCCGCTGAGCCCCTTGGCTAAAAAATCAGGCGGCGAGACTGTTGCATTCTTGGCACGATGACGCCTCATGGCCGCGGCGATCCCCAGCCAGCCCTCGACGATGTCCCTAGCGCCGCCTAGTCTATTCTCAATAGAACCCGTGCGAGGAAGGGTTGCAGCGGGCGATGTCGGGGGAATGATCCTGCGGCCTCGCTTAACGGCTACGAAATCCCTGTCAGGCAGAGGGTTCGCATATCAGATTGTCGCGCTCGCCGCGACGAAGGGAGATCCATCGCCATGGCTGCATCGCGTAAGAAGAACTTTTGGCTGTTTACGGCTTCCGCTGTCGCCGCTCTTGTCGCCACGGACTATGCTTACGCCCAGGATGCTGGCGACGGGGAGATTGTGGTCACGGCCACCCGGCGCGAGACGCGGCTGCAGGACGTGCCCATCGCGGTGACGCCCGTCACCGCCGAGATCATCGAAAACTCCGGGATCCGCGACCTGCAGGACTTGACCTCCGTCGCCCCGGGCTTGGTTTTCACCAACGCCGCCGCTGAAACCAGCGCCACCGCGCGCCTCCGCGGCATTGGCACCGAGGGCTCGAACCCAGGCCTTGAGTCCGCTGTCGGTATTTTCGTGGACGGCGTCTATCGCGCCCGCAACGGCGTCGCCCTCACCGACATTGGCGAGATCAGCCAGATCGAGGTTCTGCGCGGCCCGCAAGGAACGCTCTTTGGGCGGAACACTTCCGCCGGTCTCATCACGGTGCGCACCGCAGGCCCCGATCTGTCTTCGTTTGGCGGGTCTGCGGAAGTCACGGCGGGAGACTATAGCGAGCTTCGTTTGGGCGGTGCGGTCTATGGTCCCATCGTGGAAGACCAGCTGGGCTTCCGGCTTTTCGCTTCCACCGGCTCCCGCGACGGGTTCATCGACACCATCGGCCCGACGGGGGCCCGGCGTGACGTCAATGACCGCAATGTCTGGACCGTCCGCGGCCAATTGCTGTGGGAGCCAAACCCTGATGTCAGCCTGCGCTTGATCGCTGACTACAGCGAGCGCGACGAAGAATGCTGCGCTGCGCGAATCTACAACGCGGCTCTTTTGAACGGCACGCCATTCCTGGGCTCGGGCGCGGCGGCGACCTTCCCAGCGCCCGTCACCGCGATCATCAATGCCCTTGGCGGCTATGGCCCCGGCGGTTTGGCGGCGTTGGGCAATGGATCGATCAGCGACCGCACGGGCTTCGCCAATCGCCGCTATGATCAGATCATCGAGGACCAGGGCGTCTCCGGCGAGCTCAACTGGCAGCTTGGCGACATGACCTTCACCGCCATCACGGCTTTCCGTGATTGGAACGTTCTTCAAAGCCAAGACTCCGATTTCACCGCGGCTGACATTTGGTTCCGCGACAGCGCTACCGGCGACGGCTTCGGCTTTGAGATCTTCACCCAGGAATTCCGGCTCGCTGGCGTAAACGGACCCCTGGATTGGCTCGTGGGCGTCTATTACGCAGACGAGACCCTGACCCGCGTGGACAATTTGACGCTTGGCGGCTTGTACCGTGAGTTCTTCCAAGCCCAGCTGACCCCCACGCTGGGCGGCGCCTTGGCGGGGTCGCTCACGACTGGTCTCAACGCTGCGGAAGGCGCCGGCCAGCGCGATCGGTATGAGCAGACCAATGAGTCTCTTGCTCTCTTCACCCACAATATTTTTGAGGTGACCGACCGTTTCGAGGTCACCCTTGGCCTGCGCTACACTCAAGAAGAGAAAGTCTTCAACGGCCGCTACAACACGCCCTTTAGCGGCAACGCGTTGCGCGCCTCCACCTTGACGACTTTGACCGGTCTTGGCGTGCCGGCTGCGACGGCGGGCTCGGTGGCGACCACGCTCTATGGCCTCCCTTGGCTCAACTCGAGCCTCGACGGCCCCGCGCTGGTCCGGACCCGCGAGGAGAACGAGTGGTCTGGCATCATCTCCGGGCGCTACGCCTTCTCCGACGACGTCTCCGCCTATGTCAGCTACAGCCAAGGCTATAAAGCAGGCGGCTTCAATCTGGATCGAGACTTCGACCTCGATCCGAGCTTTGCGGCTGAAACCGTGGACGCCTACGAAGCCGGTTTGAAGACGCGCCTTCTCGACGGCGCTCTGATCCTCAATACCGCCATCTATTACCAGGAGTTCGCAAACTTCCAGCTGAACACCTTCACCGGCATTCAGTTCATCGTCGCCTCGATCCCCGAAGTCGTCACCCAGGGCGCCGAGATCGACGCTTTGTGGCGCACCCCGATCGAGGGGCTCTCCTTCCAGGGCGGCGTCGCCTACACCGAGGCGGAGTATGGAGCTTTCGCGCCTGGCCCAGGGATCTCGAACCGGCTCCCCAACGCCCGGCTGACCAACTCCCCCCTCTGGACGGCCACCGGCGCCTGGACCTATGAGCGCCCCGTCGGCGATAATCTTACGGGCCTCGTTTATGTCGACAGCCGCTATATGAGCAACATCGTGTCCGGATCCGATCTGGCCCCGGGCAAACGTCAGCCGGAATATTTCCTGGTCAATGCCCGTATCGGGTTGAGCACGAATGACGAGCGTTGGGGCGTGGAACTCTGGGCCCGCAATCTGCTGGACGAAGAATACACCGTCATCAATTTCGACCAGCCCCTCCAAACCGGTTCGCTGGCCTCCTTCCTTGGCGACCCGCGCACCTACGGCGTGACCCTGCGCACCCGCTTCTAAGCGATCCCCATTGGGAAGCCGATCAACGCCCCGGCCACAAGGCCGGGGCGTTTGTCGTCAAAAGGCTCGCGTCCATGCCTTCAGAGCCAGCCTCCACCGCCACGCGGCCCCGCCGCATTTGCCGCAACACGACCGCGATCTCGCCCAGCGGCAGGGGAGAGCTGACCCGAACCGGCGGCGCAAACCGATCCCCCTCGACGAGCGCGAACCACATCTGGCCTCGGGGGATGCGGCCGCGGCCGCCGCCGTCGTCCGCCTCGAACCCTGCCACGGGCGCATAGGCCAACTCACACCGCAGCACCTGGCCTCTAAAGCCGCCGTCATCGAACCGGGTCACCCGGCCTCCCGACAGTTCAAGCCGATAATGAAACCGCCCGTCAAAGATTGGGAACGCGCCGGAACATGTCCGCGACCGCCCCACCGCCGCGCCGAGGGCCACAAAACTTGATAATGGGTCCTGCGAGTCCAGCTGTTGGCGCGCGCTCGCTGGCGGATCGCCCCAGAGCCGATAGATCGGCGCGATAAAGGCCTCAACCCGGTCCGGATGCCGCGTCAGGCGAATTTGACGTCGTTTGGCGCTGTAGGCGTGATCAAGCACATAGCTCCGCCAGGAAGGCATCCCCTCGACCACATCGCCGAAGGCCGAGGCGTTGAGGGTTGTACGCTCAAAGAACGCCAATAGTCCCGCTGACCGCAGCGATGCGGAGACCGTGTAGAGATTGTCCCCATAGTCGATCCGAACAGTCGCCCGTCCAAGCCCGAGCACCCCATAGGCGCGGCCTTCGAATTCCAGCAAATAGACATCGGCCCGTGCGAAGGCGGCCGCGCCCCAGACCAGAAGTCCCGCCAGCGTCGCGAAAAACCATCGACCCATCCGCCGTCTCCCCGCTTGGCCGGAGCGTCCCTAGCCGCGAATGAGGCCGGAAACAGGGCGAAGGCCTGCATCGGGGAAAACAGCTTCACTCAAAGCGCGTGATGAAACGTTCAAATGGTCGGCGAGCACACCGGCGAGCACATCGTTCATGGCGGTGGTGACCGCGAGATCCCGACCCTCCGCCAGCGCCGACCGCCCAAGCCCTGGCCAATCCGCCAAAACCCGTCCACCCGCCACCGCGCCGCCTAACAAGAACATGGCTGAGCCCTGACCGTGGTCGCTTCCCCCCGCGCCATTCATGCCGACTGTTCGGCCGAACTCCGTGACCACCGCCACAACGGTGTCGTCCCACGCGGTCCCCAGGGCTTCCCGTAACGCAAGGACCCCCCCATCCAAGGACCGCAGGGCTCGTGAAAACGGACCCAACGCTGTGGCCTGGGCGGCGTGGGTGTCCCATCCCCCCAGTTCCAACACCGCCGCCATAGGGCCCTCGGGATCGCGCAGGAACCGCCCCGCAGCCCGGGCCAGGGGCGCGAGGTTCCTTCCCCGCCCGGCGCCCATCGCAAGATCTTCCGCGGTCATGGCGGTCTCTGCGCCCGCCCGCAGCGCCGCCGCAAGCGCAGGATCCTGGGCCGCATAGAGCGCCTGCAGCCGGGCCACCGTGCCTTCTTCGGGCGCTTCCAGCACCGAGGGCGACCACGACGACGTCGGCGCAGGTCCCCGCAAGGCGAGCGGGGTTGCGACGCCCACCGAAAGCCCCTCGCCGCCGGGCAGGGCCCCAAGCGCCGCATTCAGCCAGCCCGTGTCGCGCCCGTGCGGCGTCGCAAGCCCGATCTCAAGGCTGTTTTGCGCATCAAAGTGCGAACGCTCTCGATAAGCGGTGCCCACCGCATGCACGATCAGCGCCTGACGCGCCGCATAGAGCCGGTGGGTCTCCAAAAGCGCAGGATGGAGCCCGAAAAACCCGTCGAGCAGCAAGGGCGCCCCGTCCCCTGTTGCAGGCGGCGCGAGCCCCTCCCGCGCCTGCGCGAACAGGGGGTCTCCGATAGCGGGCGCAGCGCCAAGCCCGTCCATACCCCCGCGCAGAATGATGAGCACGAACAGGGCTCGGCGGGGCGTTTGGCCGAACGCGAACGAGGGAAAACTCAATGCCGCGAAGCCAGCGGCGGTCAACATCGCCCTTCGGGACAAACACATGGGCTTTATCTCCTTTGCATCTCGGGCGCGGCGAACAGCAGGGTCAGGGCCTGCGCCGGGCTTTCCGCCTGTTGGAGCGCCCTCCGCGTCGCCGCCGACAAGAGCGGCCCAAGCCAGGCCTCCGCCAAAGCGGACGCGCGAAGATCTGCGCCCGCGAAACGCTCCGCCATCTCGGAGGCGAACTCCACCCGTTTCCAAACCTGGTCGGCGCCGATCCACCCCGCCTCGGTGTCGTCCCAACCGTCCGGGCCAGGAGCAGAAAAGGGGCGCTGCCCCATGCTTGCGAGCGCTGTCGTCGCCCACGCGGTCGATTCAGGCAAAGCCTGGATATTCAAGGACCGCAATAAAGCGATCAAATAATCTTCAGGCCGCCGGAATTTCACAAGTGGCGCCTCCCAAGCCTCAGGGCTGTCCACCATGGCTTCGACGGTGCTGGTGAGGTCCCCGTCGCTGTCGAGATACGCTTGCGCCATGCGCGCTATCACCGCCGCGGGCGGGGCGTCCGACACAAAGTGCCGCGCCAACTTGAAGGCCAAGAAGCGTGCGGTCTCGGGCCGTCGCGATAAAGCGAGGAGCGCCGCCTCGCCTTGTGCGAGGCCATGGTCGGGATAAAGCTCTCCCAGAAGTCTCTGCGGCCCAGGCTCATGGAGCGCCTCATCGAAGCGAAACAGCTCATCCCCAGACCGCTCGCCCGCCTGATCAGACAGGATATCTCGCCGCCGCGGCCGATCCACTGTCCATCCTGACAAGATCGCCGCCAGCGCCTGCACGTCCGCCTGCGTATAGCCGGCCTCCACCCCCATGGTGTGCAGCTCCAAAACCTCTCGCGCCAGGTTTTCATTAATGTCGCGGACCTGTCCCCCGGCGCCGCCGGGCGCCCGCGGCGCCCCGCGGCCTGTGAGCCCAGCCGACGAGTTGGGTCCCACCGACAACACATTGTCGAGATAGATCAGCATCCCCGGATGCCTGCACGACGCGATCAGCATCGTGGAGAATCGTCCCTGCGCATGGGCCCGCGCCACATCCCGCTCGAACGAGGGGGGCAGAACCGAAGCGGCCGGCTTTAAGGACGACACGGTGAAGTGGTTACCCCAGAAATGCACCAGCCGCTCGAGAACCGGCGCGTCGGAGGTCGCGGCTGCGATGATCCGCGCGTTGACCGCCCTGACGAAGCGATCACGAAACGCGCCCACATAGGATTGTTCGAGCGACGCGGCCTGCCGCCCCTCCTGCGAGGCGGAAGCCTGTTCACCAGCGCCGGCCATTTCCGTCTCGCCGCGGGCGCTCAGTCTCTGGCGCGCCAACCAGCGGCGGAAAGCCAGAAGATCATCCTCCGCCGCAGGCAGCGCTGCGATCGCGGGCGGTTCGGACGCGGGAGCGCGAAGCTGCGCCTTAACCCATCCTCTCGGATCGCCGGCGATCGCCGAGAGTTCCCCTGGTCGCGGACCAAATCCAAACCGGTGCGCCGCGATCGCCGCCAGAGCCAGATCAGGCATGAAAAAGCCTCCCTCGCGTTGAACGCGGGGAGGCTCTTAAAACCGTCGCCGGAACAAAAAGCCTAGAGCGACCGCACATTCACTTCGCGGTTATCGAGCGGCAACTCCACCAGCATGCCGATCCGACCAGCCCGGGCGTCCGCCAAGCCGGCCGCGCGCGCCTCCTGAAGCTGCATCGTGGCCGCCATTTCCGTGCCTGCCCCAGTGAACACCACAGCCCCGGCGTTCGCCGCTCGGGCTTCCAAGGCCACCTCCGCAATCGACACGCTGCTTTCCGCCGACTGATGCAGCGGGCTCAACGCGAGAGCCTGAGCGCTGTGCAAAAGCACGTCCGCGTCATGCGCGGCCTGCGCCGTCTCTATCCGGCCGTCGCCTGCCACGACAATCGACCGGCCGCGATAATCAAACCTGTAGCCGACCCGGCCTGCATAGGCGTCTTCCGGGGTGGTGAAGGCCGAAACCGTGAGGCCGTCGCCTTCAAAGACGATGACCGAGCGATCCGGCTCCGGAGCCGGCGCCCACGCCTGCAAGCCGCGATCGATTCCGTCGAAGCCCGCCGCCGTATTCATGCCTTCCACAAGGCGCTGCGTGTCGGTCGGCCCGTAAACAGGCAATAACTGATCGGCCCGGCCGGAGACCGCCGACGCGTAAAGCTCGTCCAGGTCGGCGCTCTGCGTAAACCCAGCGCTGGTCAGGAGAACCGCCTGCAGGCGATCCAAGGGAATATTCCGCCGATTGAGGGCGTCCGCAGCGCCCGAGCCCGCATCCACAATGAAGATTCGACCTGCCGCGACGATCGCTAGGCAGGGGCGCTGCTCGTGGCCCTCGGGACCAACTTGATCCGCCCCGCACACCAAGGCCCGCAGTGCTGTGTTGTCGAACAGGCCTTCATTGGCTTGGGCCTGATGCTCGGCATAGGCTTGATAGGCCCGCGCCAACGCGTCTT
This sequence comes from Alphaproteobacteria bacterium, assembly GCA_018971945.1. GTDB lineage: Bacteria > Pseudomonadota > Alphaproteobacteria > Caulobacterales > Aquidulcibacteraceae > REEB509. The sequence goes on from JAGWZH010000108.1 coordinate 7,937, forward strand.
GGCCAGCCGGGGTCTGGGATCCGAAGACCCATCCGCCCCAGAACAGACCCGACAGCGTCACAAAGACGATGGAGGAAGTGCCGACCGGATTCATTGCCTCGCCCTCACACTCGGCCTGTGGGGAAACGCGTCCCGCAACGGCCCGTGGCCTGACAAGCTCTGCCGCCTGTCGCGCCGCCCAACCAATTCCGCGCCAGCTGAACCCGCTTTGCGCATCCTTGGTACGACACTAACTAACTTCGCGATTCTAGGGAATTCGGTAAAGAAAGTCTTTCCACAGGAATATGAGCCGTGCGCGAAGGCCCCGATCGCGCTGACCGCGACAGCGGCCGGCGCACGAAAAACAAGGACTCTTGGAGCGTCGCCCGAATGCGGAACGGGCTGCCGCTGGATGATGAAGGCGTGTCCTCGGGCCTGACGGAGCCGAAGTGAAGCGAGCCCTCATCTTTGATTCAGGGGTCGGGGGTCTGAGCGTGGTCCGCGCTTTGCGCGCCGCCGGCGCCGATCTCATCGTGGACTATCTCGCCGACACGGCGTGGCTCCCATACGGCGAAAGGCCGGACGAGGCGCTTCGCGTCCGGATCCCCGCTCTATTGGCCGCCCTCTCCGCCGTCGCCGCGCCCGACATAGTGGTCCTTGCCTGCAACACGGCGAGCACACTTGCTCTGGCTGAAACCCGGGCCGTGCTCCCAGTCCCGGTCGTGGGTGTGGTGCCCGCGGTCAAACCCGCCGCCGCCGCAAGCCGCACCGGCGTCATCGGTCTTTTGGCGACCCCTGCGACCGTCGGTCGCGCCTACACCGACCGGCTGATCGCCGAACACGCCGCCAACATGGTCGTATTGCGCGCCGGCAGCGCCGATCTCGTGCGCTGCGCAGAAGAGGCGCTCGCAGGCGCCGCACCCGACCCGGGCAGAATAAGGAAGGCCTTGGAGCCTCTTCTTGACCATCCCAAGGGCGCGGCGATGGATGTCTTGGTGCTGGCCTGCACGCATTTTCCATTGTTGAGGGACGCTTTGTCTCAGGCGTGCCCTGGCGTGGCCTTGATCGACAGCAGCGAGGCCGTCGCCCGTCGGGTGATCGCCGTCGCAAGGCCATCCTCGGCGTCCTCGGGCTTGCGTTTGGGGGACGCGTTCCTCACGCAGTCGGGTACGGCCGAGGCCGTGTTCCGCGGGGAAGGTTTTAGAGCCGCACGCGCGGTTCTTCCTGACCACCCTTTCACGGTTGAGCCGCTCCAAGGCGTTTAGGTGTGGCGCGCTCGCGGCGCCCTCCGCCGAAACCCGGATCGCGCTTCGTCGAACGGCGCTCAACATCTTGACCGCTGCCGCGTTGTGTTGCGAGGAACCAAGTCTGCGGCGACGCAAACGACCCCTCGGGGGCTCGATGCGCTCGTCGCCGAAGAGGGACGCCCATGGACTTCTCAGCCGGGGGATCGCCGATCGGGCTGGCGGCGCAGATTGCGAACTTGGCCGCGCTGTTCGGCGGTCCTTACATGTTGCGCATTCCTGCCTATCAGCGTCCTTATACCTGGACGTCCGTGGAGGTCTCAGCCCTTTTGGTCGACCTTCTGTCGGCTTTCGAGCGGCGCGCCCCGTATTATTTCATCGGTCACATCGTGCTTGTGAAAACGGATCGCGCCGACATGGAGGTCGCCGACGGCCAGCAGCGTCTGGCCACGTTCACAATGATTCTGGCCTGGGTGCGCGATCGGCTCGCAGCCCGCAGCCGCGCCCTACAAGATCTCATTCTGTTTGACGACGCCGCCCGGCCGCGCCTCCGTCTGCGCAAGGCGGACGAACGCTTCTTCCTCGAACTCGTCCAGGTCCCCGGCGGCCTCACCCGCCTCGTCAATGGCGGCGAAAATTGGTCCGACAGCCAGCTTCTGATCAGCCAGGCCGTCCAGACGATCGAGGAAAATCTCAGCGGCATTGACGAGGAGGCGTTGGACGCTTTTGTCCGATTTATTGTCCGCTCAGCTGTCTTTGACGTGATGGTCGCCGACGAGCGCGGAGGCGCTGCGACGATTTTCGCCGCCATGAATAATCGCGGCCGGTCTCTTTCCGGGCCTGACATTTTGAAGCAGGAACTCTTGGAGAGCTCCGGCCTCAAGGACGCCGAGTTGGACGAGGCGGCGCTATTATGGGAGAATCTGGAGGATCGTCTTGGCCGCAACGCCTTTGCCCAGCTGGTCGGCGAGATCATCCCGGTCATCTATACTGGAGAGCTCTTGCGCGGGCCTGGGGACCTGACCGTCCTGCGCAACGCAATCCAACGCCGCGCCGCGCCAAAGGCGTTTCTCACCGAGGATCTCCCGCGCTACGGGGCGGCCCTTGCGGAGTTGCGCGCGGGCGCGGTGAGAGCCGGCGACCATAGCCAGGAAGTGAACCGCCGGGTGAGGCGCCTGATGACCCTTCCAGACACGCTTTGGATTCCCGCCGCCGTCGCTTATCTCGCCGACCACCGAGGCGCGCCTTCGCGCGCCCTGCGCTTCTTCAAAGGCTTGGAGGCTCTCGCCTTGGCCAGTTTCTTGAACGCGCTCAGGGCTGACCGAAAAGAGGGTCGCTTCGCGCGCCTGCTCAAGGTCCTGAACGATGACGGGAAGCTTTTTGGACCCCTACATCTGGCCCTATCGCCAAAAGAGCAAGAGGAGCTCATCGGCCGCATCAATAAACAGCATGGCCGCGAGAACGGCCAACGCCGCGTCGTGGTGCTATGGGTCAACGCCGCTCTGCCGGATGGGGAAGTCCTCTCCCTGGAAGACGACGCCAGCGTTGAGCATGTGCTTCCCATGAGCCCGAATGCGGAGTGGATCGCCCGCTTCCCG
>JAGWZH010000228.1 GCA_018971945.1 Alphaproteobacteria bacterium
AGCCGGAGTCGAAGCCTTTTCAGGCGGTCCTTCGGCGGTCTATGAAGCGATTGCCGGAGGGCGGGTGTCAGCAATGCCCCGCGCCCGCCTATCACGGGTTTTGAACCTCCGGCACCTTAATGCTCGGCAAGCGTCGTCAAAAGCGCGAGCCGGGAATGTCTTGATAGGAGACTGCGCGTGACAGCACCGTTCACGCCCGCGGACTGCGACCTGCGCGGGCTTCAATACATGCCGTTGTTTGGCGATCGGTTGTTTGGATCAGCAACCTGGATTGCCGCAAGCTCTGACGCGAAGGTCGCCGCGTTGCGCCTATGGTGGCGATCCTACGCCCACGAAGTGCCCGCTGCCAGCTTACCTGACGACGACCAGTTGCTTGCCGACTATGCGGGTTACGGCATCGCCGTGAAGGCGTGGCGCAAGATCAAAGAGCAAGCCATGCGCGGCTGGGTCAAATGCGACGATGGCCGCCTCTATCATGCAGTCGTTGCCGAGGTCGCCAATGAGTCATGGAAGCAACGTCTCGCCAACCGCGCCAAGCAGGAGAAATGGCGGAATAGAAACCGCGACGTAACCCCACCTGTAACGGTTACGGACCCGGTTACTGAACCGTCACCTAACCGAAGGGCAGGGAAGGGCGGGGCTGGGCAGGGCAATGTAACTACTACCCCTACTGTGGGAGAGAACGCGCGCAAGCGCGCGACGCTCATCGGAGCAGATTGGATTCCCAAACCCGAGACGGTCGCGGAACTGCGCAAAGGCAGGCCCGATCTGGTGGGCGAAGCCTACGAGGCCGAGTTGCGAGAGTTCCAACTCTGGTGCCGCTCCAATGCCGTGACCAGCCACGATCCTGAGGCGAGTTTCCTGCGGTTCATGAACAAGGCGCGCGTGTCGGCAGCGCAGCGGGAAACCTTCGATCAACGCCGTATCCGGCTGGGCATGGAGGCCCTGCGCCAATGACCGTTACCGATCTCCTGCAAGCCATCCTGAACGCCTATCCGGGCGCCACGCCGGAGGCACTGGCGACCTTCAAGCCGGTGTTTTACTCCCGCCTGCAAGCGTTCGAGGGCGACAAGCTCAAGACCGCCTTTGAGGCGACGTTAGGCGAGTTCAAGCCCACGGCCCGGCAGCCATTTCCGATCTGCGCCGACTTTGAGGCGCACCTGCCGAAGCGGATGGATCTCGGCTCAACCGGCCCAGCGCTCGATGTGAAGGGCCACGGCGACCGCACCCGCCGCATCATGGCGGAATGGCGCGAGGCACAGGGCAAGCGCGGCGCTCAGGGCGTCACTGAAGTCCTGCGGGCGCTGGAGTTCATCGCGGAACCGATCGCCAGCCAGCAGGCATGGAAGGGCGATAACACCCCGCCGCTGCGGCTAACGGCCAAGCAACTCCGCCTCGCACAGCACCGCGCCATCAGCCAGGAACGCAACCGCCAGCACGGCCCCATCATGCCGAGCCTCAGGGCTGACCACTGGTGGGAGCAGATCGAGGCCATTGGGCGGGCGTGGAACATCCCCATGACCCTCTCCGAATGGGAATCCTCGACCAAGACGATGCAGATGGAGGCGGCGTGATGGGTCACTACCGAAGCGAGATGGGTTTTGAGCGAGAGGACGAGGAGCGCGCCAAAAGAAAGGCTGCCGAACTCGCTAGACTCGCCAAGGGCATCAAGGCCGACATCAAAAAGCGCGGCAT
>JAGWZH010000012.1 GCA_018971945.1 Alphaproteobacteria bacterium
GAACGCTTGGAGGGCAAAGCCGAGGCGCAGACGACGGCCATCGGCCTGCTGCCAACCAAAGCTTCGCTCGACGTGTCCGGCTTGAAGTTGCGTTCAGACGCTCTTGATACGCTGCTCAGCGTCGATGCAGCCGCCTGGGCCGAAGAGGCTGCGCTCATCCCCGATTTTTACGGCCGCTATGGAGACCGCCTGCCGCAGCCCTTGTGGCTCCAGCACGCCGCGCTGGTCCAGCGTCTTGAGGCCCTGGATGGAGCCGGGGCGCCCGCGCCGGCGCGGGCAAGCGCCTAGCGCCCGTTCGCGGGCTTTTGGGGCCCCAATCCTTGTGAACGCTCTGTGCTCCGATCCTTGATCTTGGGCGCTTGCCGCCGTCGCCAGCCGAACCCACAAGGTCGGAAAGCGCCTGAGCCTACGCAGTCAACACCCGACGCACCGCCGCGCGCCAGGCTGCGACAGCGGCGTCGCGCTCAGCCGCAGCCGCCTTCGGCGCGGCTTCAGCGCCCGCGCGCCACAGAGCCGCAAGCTCTTCCGGTCCAGACCATACCCCAGCGCCCAATCCCGCCAGCCCTGCCGCGCCGAAAGCGGTGGTCTCCAAGATGGCCGGCCGAACGACCGGTGTGCCAAGAATATCGGCCAATCGCTGCAGGAACCAGACATTCGCGGTCATGCCGCCGTCCACCCGCAACAAGGTTGGGGATAGGCCGTCGGCGGCCATGGCGTCGCACAGATCCCTGGTTTGATAGACTGTGCTCTCAAGAGCCGCTCGGGCGATCTCGGCGCGGCCCACGCCCCTTGTCAGCCCGAGAATGGCGCCGCGGGCGTCAGGATCCCAGTAGGGCGCGCCCAGTCCGGTGAAGGCGGGCACGAGATAAACGCCCGTCATGTCCCCGGCGGATGCGGCGAGCGCCTCGATTTCCGACGCTTTGGCGATCAGGCCCAAGCCGTCTCGCAGCCACTGCACTGTCGATCCTGCGGAAAGCACGCTGCCCTCGAGGGCGTAGGTCACGACGCCGCCCAGGCGATAGCCCACCGTCGTCAATAGGCGATTGGCGGACCTCACCGGTCGGGTTCCGGTGTTCAAGACCATAAAGGCCCCCGTGCCATAGGTGCTTTTCACGCTGCCGGGAGAGAAGCAGGCTTGCCCCACCAAGGCGGCCTGTTGATCGCCGGCGACGCCTCTGATCGGGATTGAAAGACCAAAATGGGCGGGGTCGGTTGAGCCGAAATCGGCGGCGCAGTCGCGGACCTCGGGGAGAATGGAGGCGGGGCAGGAGAAGAGGTCGAGAAGGTCCGTGTCCCAGGTTTGATCATGGATGTTGAACAAGCTTGTGCGGCTCGCGTTCGTGGCGTCGGTGGCGTGGACGCGGCCGCCGGTGAGCCGCCAAATCAAGAAGCTGTCCACAGTGCCGAACGCGAGACTGCCGCTGGCCGCCCGTTCTCGGGCGCCTGGCGCCGCGTCCAAGATCCAGGCGAGCTTTGTCGCAGAAAAATAAGGATCCAGAACAAGACCGGTTTTGGCCGCCACCGTCTCTTCATGGCCCGCTGCGGCGAGGCGCTGGACGACGCCTGCGGTGCGGCGGTCCTGCCAAACGATGGCGTTGTGGATCGCGGCCCCTGTGGCCCTGTCCCAGACAATGGTCGTCTCCCGCTGGTTGGCGACGCCTATCGCCAAAGGCCGGAAGCCTTTCGCCGCGGCTTCCGCCAAAGCCTGACGGGCGGTGGATAGGACCGTCGCCCAAATCACTTCGGGGTCGTGTTCGACCCAGCCTGGCTGCGGATAGATCTGGGGGAATTCTTGCTGGGCTTGGGCGATGACCGTCCCATCCAGCGAAAAACACAGGGCGCGGCTCGAGGTCGTGCCCTGGTCCAGGGCGATCAGGCAGTCTGAAGCGCTCAATCTTGATCCTCCGCAGCGGTCGCTCAGCAAACCTCGCCTGCGAAGAGCGGCTTTTCAAGCGGGGGAAAATCGGAAACAAGCCTGGTGCCGCCGGGGAGGATTGAACTCCCGACCTCGTCATTACCAATGACGCGCTCTACCACTGAGCTACGGCGGCGGAAGCGGCGCGTATAGCTGAGCCCGTGACGAAGGAAAAGGGGCTAATACGGCGATGACGGCGAAGACGCCAGACAAGGGGACGCAGGCGCGCGCCGATCGCGAGCAGCGCCTGAAACAGCAATTAAAGGCTAATCTCGCACGGCGGAAGGCAGGCCGAAACCCGCCCGCCGAACCACAGAAGCCAGGGAGCTGAGCGGCGAGGGCTGAAACCCGGCCCTTGCGTAAAGCGCGACAAGTCGCCATCCCAAAGATATGGACCAGATCGTCATTTCCGGCGGCGCGCGGCTGAACGGCGTCATCCCGATTTCAGGCGCAAAGAACTCGGCCCTCAAGCTTATGGCGGCAGCCTTGTTGAGCGACGAGCCTCTGACCCTGACCAACATGCCTCATCTGGCCGACACCCGCTTCATGGCGGGCTTGATGGAGACCTTGGGCGTCAGAATCGAGTGGGTGAAAGAAGCCTCGGTCGCCTCTTTCCACGCCCCGGAGATCGCCTCCACGATCGCGCCCTACGATCTTGTGCGCAAAATGCGCGCCTCGTTTAATGTTTTGGGGCCTCTTTTGGCCCGCGTCGGCCACGCCACGGTGAGCCTGCCCGGAGGATGCGCCATCGGCGCCAGACCCGTTAATCTGCATCTGAAAGCCTTTGAGGCGATGGGAGCGGACATTCATATCGAGCGCGGCTATGTGAAAGCGGCCGCGCTTCGGGGGCTAAAGGGGGCGGAGATCTCATTCCCGTTCGTCTCGGTCGGCGCCACCGAACACGCGATGTTGGCCGCGACCTTGGCTGACGGCGTCACCGTGCTGTCCAACGCCGCCCAAGAGCCGGAGATCGGCGATTTGGCCGCCTGCCTGAACGCCATGGGGGCTGATGTCCGCGGCGCGGGGACCGCCACCATCGAGATACACGGCAAGACCCGTCTCGGAGGCGCGACCCATCATGTCATCGCCGACAGGATCGAGGCTGGCACCTATGCCATTGCGGCCGCCGCGGCGGGAGGGAAGGTGTTCCTGAAAGGCGCCCGGGCCGACGATCTGCAGGCTTTGATCGGCTTTCTGACCGATGCTGGGGCGACAGTCGCTACCAGCGTCGAGGGGATAGAGGTCGCCCGGGGGCCGGGCAGGCTGTCGCCGGTGAGCTTCGACACCGCGCCGCATCCGGGTTTTCCCACCGATCTGCAAGCCCAGGCCATGGCGTTGTTGACGACGGCGGACGGGGACAGCGTGATCCGTGAGACGATCTTTGAGAACCGTTTCATGCACGCCCCTGAACTCGCCCGCCTGGGCGCCGATATCAGCGTGCGCGGCGCGGAAGCTCAGGTCCGGGGCGTGCCGACGCTGTTCGGCGCTCCGGTGATGGCCACAGATCTTCGCGCTTCGGTCAGTCTTGTGATCGCGGGGCTGATGGCGGAAGGGGTGACCAGAATCGCACGCGTCTATCATCTTGACCGCGGGTTCGAGCGGCTGGAGGCCAAGCTGGCCGCCTGCGGAGGTCAAGTGAAACGGACAAAAGATGGGGCTCCAGAACCTGCCACAGAGGACGCCGCATGATGAGCGGGCCGGGTGGTTTGCTGCGCCTGCGGGCGGAAGACGCCGATGATTTGGCGATCCTGTCGGCCGCCGCCCAGGACGCGCTGTTCAAGATCAAAGACGCCTTGTTTGACGCCAGGGGCCGCCGTTTCACGCTGGCGATCGACCGGTTCCGATGGGAAACAGCCGGGCCTATAGGGCCTTATGAGCGGATCAAAGCTGGGCTTTCTTTCGATGGGGTGACGGCGGTCAAGAGCCTGCGCGTGCGCCAGGATCGGCCAGAGGCGCAGGCTTGGCTTCTGGCCCTTGAATTCATTCCCGATCCAGCCCCCCCCGGCGGTGTGATCCGCCTTGTTCTGGCGGGAGGCGGGGAAATCCGGCTGACGGTGGAGTGTGTAGACGCCGCTCTTGTTGAGGTCGGCGCCGCTTGGCTGACCCCACGCAAGCCTGACCATTCGCAAGATTTTGCCGGGATCGGTTCATGAGCCGGCGTCTTGACGCTCGTGATCGAGGCTTCGCCAAGGCCTATGAAGCGCTGATCGCGGAGCGCGGCGGACGCATGGACGCCGCTGAAGCCGCGGTGCGTCCGATCTTGGCTGAGGTGCGCGCCCGGGGCCTCCAGGCGGTGATCGACTACACGGCCCGCTTCGACGGGGTGACCCTGACGCCGGAGACCGTGAGGGTCTCCGACAGCGAACGCCGTCGGATCGCCGCCTTGTGTCCACGGCCCTTGCGGGACGCTTTGGAGCAGGCGGCCGAGCGCATCCGGCTCTATCACGCCCATGCCCGACCCAAGGATGAAATCTGGACCGACCCCCAAGGCTTGACCCTTGGATGGCGGTGGACTCCAGTCGACGCCGCGGGTCTTTACGCGCCCGGAGGCCTTGCGGCTTATCCAAGCGCGGTGCTGATGAACGCCATTCCCGCCAGAGTGGCCGGCGTGGACCGGCTCGTGATGGCGACCCCGCCGGCGCGGCTTGCGGAAAACCCCGCTATTTTGGCCGCAGCGGAGGCGGCGGGGGTCGACGAGGTGTGGGCCTTGGGCGGCGCGCAGGCGATCGCCGCGCTGGCCTATGGGGCGGGGGAGTTACGCAAATGCGATGTGGTGGCCGGGCCTGGCAACGCCTTTGTGGCGGCGGCCAAGAAACTTGTCTTTGGGGATGTCGGGATCGATTCTATCGCCGGGCCCTCGGAGGTTTTCATCCTGGCCGACAGCAGCGTCGATCCGGAATGGATCGCGGCCGATCTCCTGGCGCAGGCCGAACACGGAGAGGACAGCCAGTCTGTTTTGTTCGTGGCGAACGCTGCATACGCCGACGCGGTGCAGGCGGCGGTCGAACGGCTGATCGCGGAAGGCAAGGCGGGAGCGCCCGCCGCCGCGAGCTGGCGCGACCATGGCGCGATCGTCTTGGTGGAGAGGTTGGAGGACGCATGTCCCCTCATCGACGCCGCCGCCCCAGAACATGTGCAGATCGCCGTGGAAGATCCCGAGCGTCTGGCGATGCGCATCACGCATGCTGGTGCGTTGTTTCTCGGTCCTTTGACCCCCGAGGCTTTGGGGGACTATAATGCTGGGCCCAATCATGTGCTGCCGACGGGGCGTCGCGCCCGCTTCGCATCGGGGCTTTCAACCCTGACTTTCATGAAGCGGACCACGATCCTTTCGGCCTCCGCCGAGGGCCTCGAAGCGATCGGGCCTGGGGCTGCGGCCGTCGCCGACGCGGAAGGGCTGCCGGCCCATGCCTGGTCGCTGCGGGCCCGCTTGGGTCGCGGCGCATGAGCGCAAGCTCCCGCCTGATCGATGTGCGTCTGGACGAGGCGTCGCTGGCGGCGGCCAGCGCCGAGGCCGAGCATGAACGCCGGGTCGCCGTGTTCGATCTGTTGGAAAGCAATCGTTTTGTTCTCGTAGGCCACGACGCCGGGCCCTATTCGCTGTGCTTGTCGCTGGTGGAGGGGCGGCTGTCGCTCGCGGTCAGCGCTGGGGACCCGCCGCAATTGCTGCAAACCCACCAGCTCTCCCTGCAGCCCCTGCGCCGCGTGATCAAAGACTATTTTCTTGTCTGCGAAAGCTATCACGCGGCGATCAGGACCGCCGCGCCCGCCCAAATCGAGGCAATCGATATGGGCCGTCGGGGCCTTCATAATGAAGGCTCGGAGCTTTTGCGGGAACGCCTCGCGGCCAAGGTGGAGCTTGATTTCGACACCGCCCGGCGGCTTTTCACCCTGATCTGCGCTTTGCATGTGCGGGGTTAAGGCCCATGGCCGGCGGCGCAGTCCTGCCCCTGGCGGTCTTGTTCGCCTGCAACTTCAATACGGTTCGGTCGGTCATGGCGGAGGGACTGACCAAACGCCGTTTCGCAAAGCGGATCTATGTGGAGAGCGTCGGGGTTCGCAGAGGCCTCGCGCCGGATCCCTTTGTCGCTGCCGTCATGGACGAGGTGGGGGTGGAGATCCCGCCGCGTCGCCCCAGGATTTTCGCGGATCTGGACGACGAGAGCTTTGATCTGATCATCACGCTGACACCGGAGGCGCACCATCAAGCGTTGGAATTCACCCGGAGCCTCGCGGTCGAGGTCGAATACTGGCCCACTTTCGACCCCACCGACTCCCAAGGGAGCCGCGCCCAGCGCCTGGAGGAATATCGTGCGGTGCGCGACGCCCTCGACCGCCGCATCGCCCAACGCTTCGCCGAAGCCGCGGGCCCTTGAGGCGCGACTTCCCCTTGATCGTCCGCCGCGATCGTCTATGCCCCTGCAGCGGCGGCTCCGAAACCGCTCTCGCCCCCCTTGAGGAGACCTTATGGCCAAAGAAGAACTGATCGAATTCGCAGGCACCGTGACCGAGCTTTTGCCCAACGCCACTTTCCGCGTGCGGCTGGAAAACGAACACGAGATCATCGCCCACACCGCCGGCAAGATGCGCAAGAATCGCATTCGGGTCCTGGCGGGAGACAAGGTGCTTGTGGAGATGACGCCCTATGATTTGACCAAGGGCCGCATAACCTATCGGTTCAAATAGGGCCGGCCGGGCATGGGGCGCAGCCTCGTCGTCACCGGCGCAGGGACCGGCATAGGCCTTGCCTGCGCGCGCGTCATGGCGCAGGCGGGGTGGCGCGTGTTCGGCACGGTGCGCTCCCTGGAGGCCGCCGCACGTTTTGAGGGCGAGGTTCAACAAGGCGCGCGGGCCTTGATCGCGGATGTGGCGGACCAGGCCTCCGTGCGGGGCGCGGCGCACATGGTGGCCGAGGCCTTGGGAACGGAACGGCTCGGGGGCCTCATCAATAATGCCGGCGTCGCCACGCCAGGGCCGCTTTTGCATCTTGAGCCGGAGGAGCTGCGCCGACAAGTGGAGGTGAATCTTCTTGGCGTCCATCATGTCACGCAGGCGTTTGCGCCGCTTTTGGGCGCTGAACCCAAAGCCGCCTCGGACCGCACCGGGCCCAAGGGTCGTATTGTCATGATGTCCTCGGTCAGCGGGCGCAGCGCTGCGCCTTTTCTCGGCGCTTACGCCGCCTCCAAGCACGCCCTGGAAGGCTACAGTGAAAGCCTGCGTCGCGAATTGATGCTGTTCGGCGTCGACGTCCTGGTCGTGGCCCCAGGCCCTGTGGCGACGCCGATTTGGGACAAGGCCCGCGAGGCCGGGCTTGAGCGCTTCGCCAACACCGCCTATGGCCCGATCATCGGCAAGTTCTTGAACGTCATGCTGGATCGGGGCGGAGATGGGCTGGAGCCGGAAGCGATCGCGGCGCTCGTGCAACGCCTTTTGACGGAGCCCCGCCCCGCGCCGCGCACAACCATCATGAAAAACCGTTTCTTGCAGCATACGCTGCCCAATCTGCTGCCGCGCCGCTGGTACGATCGGCTGATCGCCCACGCTCTGGAGCTGAAGGAGCGCCCTTGAGCGGGTTTGTCCTCGCCAGCACCAGTCCAAGGCGTCTTGCGCTGTTGGCCTCGATCGGGCTGACCCCCGATCGCGTCGTTGCGCCTGAGGTGGACGAAAGCGCCTTGCCGAAGGAAAAGCCTCGTGCCGTGGCGCAGCGGCTTGCTTTGGCCAAAGCCCGGGCCGGGGCCGCATTGGCCCCCGGGGCTCTCGTGCTGGCGGCGGACACGGTGGTGTCGGTCGGGACACGGATTTTGCCGAAGACCGAAGGCGACCCTGAGGAAGCCCGCGCCTGTCTGGCGTTGCTGTCGGGCCGCACGCACCACGTGACGACGGCCGTGGCGGTCCTCGGCGCCGACGGACAGGCCCGGCAGCGGGCGGTTCCCACGCGCGTGTCATTCAAGCGCCTCACCGGCGCCGAGATTGACGCTTATCTCGCCACGGAGGAATGGGTCGGCAAGGCGGGGGGGTATGGGGTGCAAGGCGCGGCGGGGCGTTTCGTCATGAGCCTCTCGGGCTCTTACACAGGGATTGTCGGCTTGCCGCTCTATGAAACCGCCCATTTGTTGGCCTCCTTCGGCGTCCGGCTATGACCGCCAAGCCTCTCGGCGGCTTGACCCGCATCGTGGACGCCGCCATCGGCGAGATCCGGGAGGCCTTGGTCGACAAAGACCGGGTGGTCGCGCTGCGCTTGTATCGCGCCAGCGATGAGGGCCGCAGGGCCCGCTGGGGGGAGGTTTACTCCGCCCGGGTTCGCCATATCGACCAGAGCCGGCGTGGCGCCTTTTTGGATCTGGGCCTCAAAGAGCAGCTGGGATTTCTTCCCTTGGATGTGCGCGGGCAAGCGCGGATCGAGGGCCGGAACCCGCGGCGCTTGACAGACGGCGGCGGCGTCGTTGTCGCGGTGTCGCGCGAGGGGGCTCGCGGCAAAAACCCGATCGTGCGCCTTCTTGACGAACCGCATCCTGGAGGGGCGCCGCAACGTCTTGAAGAAGCAGAGGTCGCCTCCGACGTCAAATCCGCCCGTCCCGCCGAACCCGCTCAACGCGCCCTGATCGACGCCGCCATCGACGAGGCCTTGGCGCGGACCGCGCCGATCCCGGGCGGGGGGGCTTTGTCGATTGAACCCACTGCGGCCCTGGTGGCGGTGGATGTTGACGCCGGGGGACGCTGGGGATCAAAGGATCCTGAGAAATTCGCCCTTGATCTCAACGCCGCAGCCGCCCGTGAGACGGCGCGCCAGGTCCGGTTGCGGTCTTTGGGCGGGCTTATCGCGATCGATTTTGTTTCGATGCGTTCCAACGCCGCCAAGCAGCAGCTGGCGGGCGAAGTCAAGCGCGCGTTCGCCGCCGACCCCTGGGGCGTGCGGCTGGGGCAATTATCCGCTTTCGGCGTCTTTGAGTTGTCGCGCACGCAGCTGACCGCGCCTCTGCACGAAATTCTGCGTGAGGCCGATGGCCGTCCCACGGTGGAGACCGCGGCGCTTGAAATCCTGCGCGCGGTGGAACGTGAAGCGCGCACCGCGCGGGGACGTCTGGTCAATGCTTTTGTGGCGCCGGAAGTGATGGCCTGGCTCGATTCAGCGATCGTGCCCTGGCGGGAGCAGCTCTCCTCCCGCGTTGGGCTGCTCTGGTCGATCAAGGCCGCCCCGGGGCAACCGCGCGACAAGCTGGACGTGCGCGCCATTTAGCGTCACATGGCGACAATGACGCATGCGCCCGCCAGCTGCCCCATTTGCGGCAAATCCAAGGATCCGGCCTATCGGCCTTTCTGCTCCAAGCGCTGCGCCGATGTGGACCTCTCTCGATGGCTGAAGGGAAGCTACGCGATCCCCGCCGTTGAAGTCGATGATCCGGACGCAGAGCTCGACGATCCGGACAGCTCCCGTTCGGAATTCTAGACGACGCGGGCGCCGCAAGGCGCTTCTCGGGCGTTTTAAGGCTTTGCGGGACTGGGCCGGAGAAGGCGGAAAACGGCCAAGATCATCAGCGAAGCGCTCTGCGACGCTTTGGGTCAAGTCCTTTGGGCCAGGCCCTTTTGGCCGCAGCGCGTTTCAGGCCCGGCTCTGGCGCGCTCAAGGATCGTCACCGCTTGCGATCGGCCCGATCGCCTTTCTGGAGGTCGGCGTTTACGCCAAGGGGCCCACCGTGAGCGCCCCGCCCTCGTCGCCCGCAGCGAGGCGTTTTCCATCCGAGCTCCAGACAAGACAGGCGATCGGCCGCCCTGAAGGGGCGGCCCACACCGTCGCTGGCGGGCCCTCGAGATTGGCGAGCAGGACAGCGCCGTCGGCGTAACCAATGGCCAGCACATCCGAGTGCGGGTGGAAGGCGACGACAGTGGAGGCGGCTGGGCGCGGCGCCAGAAGCGCGGGCGGTTTTCCCATGGGGCCGTCCTTGCCCACAAAGGGCCATACGACAGCGCAATCGGCGCCGCTGGTGGCGAGGGCCCGGCCCTTGCGTTCGAAACTCATGGAACGGGTCTTCATGGCGTAGCCGGCCATGCGCAGGTCTTTCTTGTCGGACAAACGCCATCCATGCAGCCCGTGTTCCTGCATCGCGGTCACGACATAAGAGGCGTCCGGAGCAATGGCGATGCCGATATGGCTCCCAGCCCATTTCAAGACCGAACCCTTATCGTCCTTTGCGAGAACATAGCGCAGGGTGGCGCCGCCATAATGGGAGGCCGCCAGCCGGCGGCCTCTGGCGTCCAGCGCGAGCCCTGAAACGGTTGAGGGGTGCGGCAGACGGGTGGTGGGCGGCGCGGCGAGATCGGTCCAGACGATCGCCTCTTTACCCACCGCGGCGACCACTACGCCGCTGTCGACGCTTGAGGCAAGGCAATTGACCCATTTCCCTCGGAAATCCGCGATCAATCGGATTGCGCCCTCAGGGCTTGTGGCGAAGAGCTTGCCGTCATCGCCGCCGGTGATCAGGGCCGAGCCGTCAGGGGCTACGACAGCGCACAGAACCGCGCCGTCATGCACTTTAAAAGCGGCGCCGGCCTCGGTGATAACCATGCCTTCCCCACTCGCCGCCATCGCGACGCCGCTCACAAAAGCGGCTCCCGTCACCGGCGCTAAGATGGCGTCTTCGGCGTTCATGCGGCGCAGGCCAAAAACCCGGCGCGCAGGGCTTCGCCATCGAGATTGCGGCCAATAAAGACGATGCGGCTCGTCCGCGGTTCGTCGGGACGCCAGTCTCTTTGCACATCGCCTTCCATGATCATGTGTACAGATTGAACCACAAAGCGCTTGGGTTCGTCGGGAAAAGCC
This sequence comes from Alphaproteobacteria bacterium, assembly GCA_018971945.1. Taxonomy (GTDB): domain Bacteria; phylum Pseudomonadota; class Alphaproteobacteria; order Caulobacterales; family Aquidulcibacteraceae; genus REEB509. Next base: position 10,734 of record JAGWZH010000012.1, read on the forward strand.
AGAACGCCCTTCATGCGCAGCAAATCAGGTCCCTGTTCTTGGGTCAGCCTATCCAACCAGGGAAGAAGCTTTTGCGGATTGATCAGCTTATCGGTCTTTACCGACACCGACGAGATATTGGCCGCGGCGATATGGTTTTCCGCGCTGGTGCGGCCGTCATGGCTGTGGTCGTGCGGTTGATCATGGTTGTGATCATGGTTGTGATCGTGGTTGTGATCATGGTTGTGATCATGGCCGTGATCATGGAGAAAATGGTCGTTTTGCTCCAGAATGCGGTCCAACTGGAACGCCCGCTGGTCCAGCACCAAAACAGGATCGATGCGGCTGCGTTCGGCGCGGATGATCCGAGCCGTCGGATTGATCGCCCGAATGCGGGCTTGAAGGGCTCTCAGGGAATGTTCGCTCACAAGATCGGTCTTGTTGAGCAAGATGATGTCAGCGAAGGCGATCTGCTCGGTTGCTTCCGGCGCTTCCGCAAGCTGTTGGGGTAAATGCAGCGCGTCCGCCACCGTGACCACCGCGTCGAGCCTTGTCGCTGCCTTGACGTCCTCGTCGACAAAAAAAGTCTGGATCACCGGGGCCGGGGCGGCGAGGCCTGTCGTCTCGACCACGATCGCGTCGAAGCGGCCTTTCCTTTTCATCAATCCCTCGATGATTCTGATCAAATCGCCCCTGACCGTGCAGCAGATGCAGCCATTGTTCATTTCGAAGACTTCTTCGTCAGCGTCCACGATCAGATCGTTGTCGATGCCGATCTCGCCGAATTCATTGACGATGACCGCGATCTTCTTGCCATGTTGCGCGGTGAGCAGGTGATTGAGGAGGGTCGTTTTGCCCGCGCCAAGAAAGCCGGTGAGCACGGTGACGGGGACGGGTTCGGACATGGGGTTCGCTCGCGGTGAGAGGGAGCCCGTTAGATAAGCGCCTCGGCTTAAGCTGTCATCCCGCCTTCAACCGCCCGCCCGAGCGAAGTCCCTTATCGCTTCGCAGATCAGGTCTTGGGTCTCGTTGCTCAGATACGGGTGCATGGGCAGGCTGATGACGCGGCCGGCTGCGGCGTCCGTGTTGGCCATCCCGCCCGCGCCTATGGGAAAGCGCTGATAGGCTTTCTGCTGATGGATGGGTTTTGGATAATACATGGCGGTGGGCACGCCTTTGGACTTCAGATGCGCGCCAAGGCCGTCGCGGTCGTCGTGCTCGATGGTGTACTGGGCCCAGGTCGACACCCCTCCTTCGATGACCACCGGGGTCGTCACCAACCCGCGCAGCGCGTCGGCGTAACGATCCGCCACCCTGTTCCGCAACATGATTTCATCAGCGAAGATGGCCAGTTTCTCTAGAAGGATCGCAGCCTGAATGGTGTCGAGACGCGAGTTCATGCCGATGCGGATATTGTCGTACTTGTCCACGCCTTGGCCGTGCACGGCCAGGGAGCGATAAACGGCGGCCTCCTCGTCATCGTTCACCAGCGTCGCGCCGCCGTCGCCATAACACCCGAGGGGTTTGGCCGGGAAAAAACTGGTGGTCGTCACGTCCGCCCAGGCCATCGGATGGCGGCCGTTCAGCGTGCAACCGAAGCCCTGCGCGCTGTCGGCGATGAGTTTCAAGTCGTGCCGTCGGGCGATGGCTTCTATGGCGGGATAGTCGGCGGGCTGACCGAACAGATCGACCGCGATCACCACTTTCGGCGTCAACCGGCCCTCGCGCTTGACCCCCTCGATGGCCGCCTCCAGCGAGGCCGGGTCCATGCAGTAGGTGTCGCGCTTGACGTCGACAAAGACGGGGACGGCCCCCAGCCAAGGGACGACCTCGGCGGTGGCGGCGAAGGTGAAGGAGGGGCAGAAGACCGCATCGCCAGGCTTGAGAGCCCAGGCCATCAGCGGAAGCACAATGGCCTCGGTCCCATTGGCGTTGGCGATACAATGCCTGGCCCCGCAAAAAGCGGCGAGTTCAGCCTCGAACCGGCGCACCTCGGGGCCGAGAATATAGGCGCCGTGGGATAAAACCTTCGCAATGGCCTGGTCTATACGGTCAGCAATGCGGGCGCGCTGCGCTTCAAGGTCAATAAACGCCATCGACATGGGTAAGCCTTTTTCGAGGCGCGCTAGCGGTCAGCCTGCGCGACGAAGAGCAAGCGCCGTCAAGCGGCGTGGACGAGGACGCTCCGGTCCGCGGCAAGCGCCATCCGGAGCGCTGCAAGGCCCTCCGCGCCCGTCACGGGCGGGCGGGCTGCAGCGCCGGTCACAGCATCCAAGAACGCGTGGACATTCGCGCCGAGGGGATCCCGGCCGCGGGGGTCTTGGGCGAAGTCCGCGTTCAGCGGGAAGCCGGTCGTGTTGCGGAAAGTCCGGCCCACGAAGTCGATATCGACGACGCCCGAGGGATAGATGATTTTCATGGTTCGCGCTCGGGCTTCGCTGACGCGGCTGGCGCTGAACTCCGCCGTGGCCCCGCCACGGAAGCGTGCGCGCGCGGTCAAGGCGTCGGCCATGCCGGCGCGCAGTGCTTGCGGCGCGGCGGTGGTCTCCAAAGGCGGCTGGCCCATCAGGGCGATGGCGAGATCCATGTCATGGACCATCAGATCAAGCGTCACAGAGACGTCGGCGGACCGGCCGGTCCATGGGCCGGCGCGCGCGGCCTCGATGCGGATGGGACGCTCAGGCATGTCGAACAGGCCCATGGCGCTGAACACAAGGCGTTCCTGATGGCCGCAGGCCAAGACAAGGTTCCGGCGCGCGGCTTCCGCGACAAGGGCTGCGCCCTCGGCTTCACTCGCCGCCAGGGGTTTTTCGACCAGCACATGCTTGCCGGCGGCGAGGGCGGCCAAGGCCAGTGGCCCATGGGTTTCAGGCGGCGTCGCCACCGTCACCACGTCGACCGCGTCAAACATGATCTCCAGATCGACAAAAGGGGCGCCGCCAACCTCGTGGGCGGCGGATACGGCCCGCTCTTCGGCGTTGTCGTAGACACCAACGAACACAACCCGGGGATCGGACGCGTATTTCCGCGCGTGGTGGCGTCCAAAGACACCCGCCCCAATCACACCTGCCCGAACCCGCCGCATGTCCAGTATCCCGCCGAAATCCAAAGCTTCCTCGCCGCGTCAAAGAGTTAACGGACATTGACGAGTTTCGCGCCTGTTGGCGATATGCGGCGAGACGGCGGGTTGCGCACCTCAATTAGTCTTTCAGCTTCTGACAGCTATATCACGCCAGACGCATCCAAAAGCGGAGTTTCCCCTATGAAGCGCGGCTATTTCGGCACCGACGGCATCCGGGGCACGGCCAACCAGTGGCCGATGACGCCTGAAATCGCCATGCGGGTGGGGCTCGCCGCTGGCAAACGGTTCCTGACCCCTGATGACCGACGCCACCTGGTGGTGATCGGCAAAGACACCCGGCTATCAGGCTATATGATCGAGCCTGCGCTGGTGGCGGGCTTCACCGCTGTGGGCATGGACGTGGTGTTGTTCGGTCCGCTGCCCACGCCTGCGGTGGCCATGATGACCCGGTCGATGCGGGCGGATCTTGGGGTGATGATCACTGCAAGCCACAATAAATTCCACGACAATGGGATCAAGCTTTTCGGCCCAGATGGCTTCAAGATGAGCGACGAGGACGAGGCTGAGATCGCCACGCTGATGGAAGAGCCTCTGGACAAAGGTCTGTCCGCTCCCGCCAAGCTCGGCCGGGCGCAGCGCATCGACGACGCGCAGGCCCGTTATGTGGAGATCGCCAAGGCGACCTTCCCGCGGCGGCTGCGGCTGACCGGCCTTCGCGTGGTCATCGACGCGGCCAACGGGGCGGCCTACAAAGTGGCCCCCACCGCGCTTTATGAACTCGGCGCGGAAGTGATCGCCATCGGCAACGAGCCGAACGGGTTCAATATCAACCAGGAAGTCGGTTCGACCGACCCGAGGGCCCTTAAGGATGCGGTACTCAAATACCGCGCCGATATCGGCATCGGCCTGGACGGGGATGCAGACCGGCTTGTGATCTGTGACGAAAAAGGCGCCCTGATCGACGGGGACCAGCTGATGGGGTTGATCGCCCACTCATGGAAGAAGGCGGGGGCCCTCGCCAAGCCTGGGGTGGTGGCCACGATCATGTCTAATCTGGGCCTGGAGCGCTATTTGAAAAAACTCTCTTTGAACCTCGAGCGGACCAAAGTGGGCGATCGTTATGTGATGGAGGCCATGCGCGCCAAAGGATATAATATTGGGGGCGAGCAGTCGGGTCATATTATTCTGTCGGACTTCTCCACCACCGGCGACGGCCTGATCGCCGCGCTCCAGGTCCTTTCGGTGGTCGTGGACTCCGAGCGGCCGGTGTCTGAGGTGTGTCGCGTGTTCGAGCCGGTGCCGCAGGTCATGGAGAATGTCCGGGCGGAGCGGGGCGCGCCTTTGGAGGAGGCTAAAGTCATCGCGGCCATCGCCGATGGCGAAAAAAGGCTTGGCAACAAAGGCCGGGTGCTTGTGCGCAAATCAGGGACCGAGCCCGTTGTTCGGATCATGGCGGAAGGCGACGACGAAACCCTGGTGAAAGATGTGGTCGCCGCCGTCGCCGAGGCGGTCCGCGCTGTCGCGAAAGCGGCCTAGGGATAGCTGTCAACGAAATCTTCGTTTTTGGCATCTGGACAATCGGGATCGGGGTGGATAGTCCCTTGATGGGGAAGAAGAGCGACGGAATGGTCGCGCTCTCGCGTTTATGGGGTCAGCGGCGCGTGGTTGCCATGCGCGTTGGGTTAGGCTGGGGCAGAGGGGTGCAGCCTATGACAATTTCCGCCCAAGCAGCGGCCGATCTCCTTGGTCGTCCCGTTAGGCCGATGCAGGCTCCCTTGTCGGTTCTGAGGGGACGCCGGATCATGATCACTGGCGCGGCGGGCAGCATCGGTCGGGCGCTCGCGCTGCGCCTTGCTCAGTGCGCGCCCCGGTCTCTCTGCCTGGTCGATGTGAGCGACCATGGTTTGGTCGAAACGATGGACGCGGTTCTATCGGCCGCGCCTGGCGTTGCGGTGCGCGAGCGGTTGTGCGATGTGCGCGACTTCGCAAGATTGTCGCACGTGTTCGATCGGGAGCGGCCAGAGCTCGTCATCCACGCCGCAGCGCTCAAATATGTGCATATGGGCGAGCGGCATCCCGGCGAATGCGTGCTCACCAATCTGATCGGCGTGCGCAACGCGATCGAGGCGCTCAGGGCTAATGGCGGCGGCCGCTTCGTATTGATCTCGACGGACAAGGCTGCGTCTCCCACCAGCGTCATGGGCGCCAGCAAGCGGCTCGCCGAGCTCTATGTGCGCGATGTGGCGGCCGCGCAAAACGGCGTTCAGGCGATCGCGGTGCGGTTCGGCAATGTCTTCGGGACACGAGGCTCGGTCGTTCCCATCTTCATGGAGCAAATCCGTCGCGGCGCGCCGGTCACGGTCACCCATCCCGACATGGAGCGTTATTTCATGCTCCTGGAGGAGGCGGTGGACCTGATCCTGCAGGCCGCGGGCACGGATCACGGCCCTGACCAGGGATTAAGCCCCGTTCTGCTTTTGGACATGGGCGAGCCTCTCCGCATCAAGGATCTCGCGGAGCGGATGGTGAAGACCCTGACCCCCGCTGGCAGGCCTCCTTCAGGGGTTGTTTTCACAGGCCTGAAGGAAGGGGAAAAGCTTTCCGAACAGCTTCAGGATGAGCACGAAGTCCGTTTGCCCTTCCATGTCGACGGGCTTTGGCGGCTCCAACCTGTGGCGCTGGCGCGCGCGCTCTCCGAGGCCGATCTCGCCGCGCTTGAGACCACAGCGCGGACGGGCAGCGACGCGGTCGTCCGGCAGAAGGTGTTCGCTCTTCTCGACCAGGTTCTTCTGCCGCAGGACCAGGCGGCGGCGGGTTAGACGCGCCGAAGGCGCTCCACCCAGGCGGCGGTGGACGGATCCAGCCCAGAAGCATCCGCGCCCTTGAGCGCGCCGATCAGCGAGGTCGCCATCGTCTTTCCAAGCTCGACGCCCCATTGGTCGAACGGGTTGACCCCGGCGAGCCAGGCTTGGGTCACCGTCCGATGCTCGTAAAACGCGAGCAGAGCGCCGAGCGTTTGCGGCGTCAGGGCATTGAGGCTGAGGAGCGTGCTCGGCCGGTCCCCACGGAACGCTTGATGAGGGCTGAGGGCGGCGATGGTTTCCGCCGATTGACCCCGCGCCGCCATTTCCGCCTCGACCGTTGCCCGGTCCTTGCCGGCGAAGAGCGCGCGGGCCTGCGCCAAGGCATTGGCGTTCAGCGCTGTGAAATCGTCTTTGCGCGCGGCGTCGGCGGTCTCCAGGAAGATAATGTCGAGAGGGATCTCCTGGACGCCCTGATGGAGGAGCTGGAAAAAACTGTGTTGCGCGCTGGCGCCCACGCCGCCCCAACTCACTCCAGCCGCAGGCGTGGGGAGGGGGACGCCGCTCAGGTCCACGCCCTTGCCATTCGATTCCATCTCCAGCTGCTGCAGCCAGTCGACGAGGAGCCGCAGGCGATGGGCGTAGACGATCGTGGCGGTTGAGGCGTGGCCCAAGACCGCCCGGTTCCAGTGCGCCGTCAGAGCGGCCAAAACCGGCAAATTCGATTCCAAAGGCGTTGCCTGGAAGTGGGCGTCCATGCCCCGGGCGCCGGCAAGGAACGCGTCGAAGACGCCAGGCTCCAGGGCCAGCTCGACGGCGAGACTGACCGAAGACCACAGCGAATAGCGCCCACCGACCCAGTCCCAGAAGGGAAAAATCGCTTCTTTCGCCACACCCCAGGCCTGGGCGGCGGCGGGTTTGGCCGTCACCGCCGCAAGCCGGCGGCCCGCCGCCTCCTCTCCCAACGCATCCTGCAGCCAGGCCCGGGCGGCGACACCGTTGGCCATGGTCTCCAAGGTTGAGAAGGTCTTTGAGGCCACGAGCAGCAATGTCCGCCGCGGGTTGAGCCCATCGAGCGCGTCCGCCAGGTCCTCGGGATCAATGTTTGCGGCGAAGCGCACCTGCAAACCTGGCCGGCGATAAGCCTTGAGGGCGTCAAGCGCCATCCGCGGCCCGAGATCGGATCCGCCCGTACCCAGATGCACAATCGCCTCGACAGGTTCTGCGCCGCCCAGGCGGGGGTCGGCGTCGAAAGTGGACTTGAAGGCGCGCGCTTTGTCTCTGGCGGCGGCAATCTCGGCCTGGGCCGCCGCGTCGCCGCCGAAACCGCGGAGTGCGCTATGAAGCGCGGCTCGGCCCTCGGTGGGATTGACAATCGCGCCCGCGAAAAGCGCGTCGCGGGCAGGCTCTATCCCGCGGGCGCGAGCAAAGGCCAAGAGCGCGACCAAGTGTGCGCGGCTGATCCGTTGCTTGGACAAATCGAGGCGCAGACCCTCGGCTTCAAAGGCGAAAGCTGCAGCGCGCTCGGCGTCTTCAGCGAAAAGGCCCCGCAAGGACGGCCTTGGTCCGACCGTCGCCGCCAATGCAGCCTCGGCCGCGGGGTCTCGGGGCTTCATCTCAAATCTCCTGGTTGTAGACGCCCACTTCCGGCCGCTGCGCCAGCCGAGGCTTCACCTCTTCCCGAAACAGGGCCACCTTGTCGGCGTCGCTCTGCATGCTTTCGACCACGACGACCAGCTCGGGTTTGTTGGAGGAAGCGCGGACGAGCACCCATGAGCCGTCCGCTAAGGTCACGCGGGCGCCGTTCACCGTGTTCACATCGCGGATCGCCCGTCCCAAGATCCTGCCTCCGCCCCGGGCCAGGGCCTCGTATTCAGCCACGATGGCGTCGACGATCCGATATTTCACTTCGTCCGCGCAATGCGGGGACATGGTGATCGAGGTGTAGGAGACAGGCAGCTCAGCCTTGAGCTGCGACAGCGATTTCTCGGGATTGCGGTCCAGCATCGCCAAGACCGCCGAGGCTGCGACAAGCCCGTCGTCGTAGCCGCGGCCGATCGGCGCGCGGAAGAAGAAATGGCCGCTTTTTTCAAACCCGGCGAGCGCGTTGAGTTCGGTGGTGCGCCGCTTAATGTAGGAATGGCCGGTCTTATAGTAATCGACTGATGCGCCGTTCGCGGCCAGGACTGGATCGATGGCGAAGAGGCCCGTCGATTTTACGTCGACCACAAACTGCGCGCCCTTGTGAATGGCCGACAAGTCCCGCGCCAGCATCAGCCCGATCTTGTCGGCGAAGATTTCATGGCCTTGATCGTCGACGACGCCGCAGCGGTCGCCGTCGCCATCAAAGCCCAAGGCCAGGTCCGCGCCGTGTTCTTTGACCGCCTGGGCCATGGCGTGGAGCATTTCTTCGTCTTCGGGATTGGCGTTGTAGCGCGGGAAGGTCCAGTCCAGGTCGCAATCGACAGGGACGACCTCCACTCCCATCCGCCGCAGGGCCTTCGGCGCGAAGGCGCCGGCCGTGCCGTTGCCGCAGGCGGCGATGACTTTGAGCGGGCGCCGAATGGCGATCTTGTCGCTGACTTCGGCGATGTAGCGCTCTGCGAAATTCTCAACGCGCTGGTAAAGACCGCCAGGACTTTCTTGGAAGTCTCCCGACAAAACGATCTCTTTGAGGGCGCTCATTTCCTCTGGGCCGAACGTCAGAGGCGCGCCAGCGCCCATTTTCACGCCTGTCCAGCCGTTTTCATTGTGGCTCGCGGTGACCATCGCGACGCAAGAGCAGTCCAAAGCAAATTGCGCGAAATAGGCCGTCGGCGACAGAGCAAGGCCGATATCGAGAACCTTCATGCCGCCCTGCAGCAGGCCCAGGGTCAGGGCCTGCTTGATGGACAGGGAATAAAACCGAAAATCGTGGCCGACCACGATCTGCGGTTTCACGCCCAAGCGATGGGCAAGGGTGGCGAGGCCCAGCCCCAAAGCCTGAACGCCCAATAGATTGAGCTCGGGGGCTTTGGGATCGCCGGGGGCCCCGAACCACCAGCGCGCGTCATATTCTCGAAAGCCTGTGGGTTTGACCAGAGGGGTGATTTCAAAGGCTTCGGTGTTGGCGGCCAGCGCCGGCACAGGCTTGAACGGCATGGAGGGGCCCTGTCTAAACGAACGTGGGCGTTGTCCTAGACGAGACACCGGGAGAACGCCACCATTGTCGCCTAAGGCCCAAGAGGCGGGGGTCGCCGCTGTTCCAAAAAGGCGGTTTCTGAGACGCAAGACCTGATCAGTCTTGCCCGCACCATCGCCTTTGAAGTCAATTCCGCTTCCAAGACCATCAATGGCGGCGCTAAGCATTGTTATCTCGATTATCTTGGCCGAAAGGCGCGGTCGGCCCGAACCGTCCCTGCGATCAAGGAATGGCTCGTTGAGCTGGGATGTTTTTGAACCGATCTTGCAGGCCCGTGGCTCTCTCAAGAGGCGTGCGCGTCCTCTCTTCTCATCCTGCTTGCTCCCAGGCTTGGGCCCAAGCGGCCTCCTCAGGCCCTCGCTTTATGGGAGACGCGCGGCTTGGCTTGCGCCGGTGAAGGCCCTGGCCTCCGAGAGCGCGGCGCGAGGGCCAAGAGGATCGCGTCGGCATCGCCCGATGGTCTCGGCGCGAGGTCTTTCCGCCTTGATCGCGGACGCCGGCGAGGCCATCAACATGGGACGCGCGCCAGCCGTCATCGACGCATGCGTGATCGCAAGGATGGCGCAAGGCCTCACCCCCAGGAGCACTCATGTCCACTCTCGCCCTCATCCGCCACGGCCAAAGCCAGTGGAATCTCGAAAACCGCTTCACGGGCTGGGTGGATGTGGACTTGACCCCCGAGGGGGAAGCCCAGGCGAAAGAAGCGGGCGTGCTGCTGAAGAGCTCGGGCGTCACTTTCGATCAAGCCTACACCTCGGTTCAGACGCGGGCGATCCGCACCTGCGCACTGGCGCTGGAAGCCATGGGCGAGGCTTGGCTGCCGGTGGTCAAGGACTGGCGTTTGAACGAGCGGCATTATGGGGCTTTGACCGGCCTTGATAAAACCGAAACCGCCGCAAAGCATGGCGAAGAGCAGGTCAAGGTCTGGCGGCGCAGCTATGACACGCCGCCGCCGCCGATGCCCGCGGACAGCCCCTTCAGCCTTGCCGGCGATCGTCGCTACCAGGGGGTGGCCGTGCCCGAGACGGAAAGTCTGAAAACCACGCTTGAACGGGTTCTGCCCTATTGGTCTCAGACCATCGCCCAAGACCTCGCCCAGGGACGCAACGTGATCGTCGCCGCTCACGGCAACTCCCTGCGGGCCATCGTGAAGCATCTTTTCGGCGTCGCCGACGACGCGATCGTGGGGGTGGAGATCCCCACTGGCAATCCCCTGCTGATCACTTTGGACCACGCGCTCAAGCCCACCGCTGCGCGCTATCTCAATCCGGGGCGGGCGCAACCTCTGCCCCCTTTGCCATGACGCCCGACCAAGATTTGGCCTTCATGGCCCGGGCTCTGGCTCTGGCGTTGGCGCAGCAGGGACGCACCGCACCCAATCCTGCGGTGGGCTGCGTGCTTGTGCGCGACGGCGTGGTCATCGCTGAAGCAGCCACCGGCGACGGAGGTCGCCCCCACGCGGAGGAAACGGCGCTGGCGCTTGCAGGCGAGGGGGCGCTGGGCGCTGTCGCTTATGTGACCCTCGAGCCATGCGGGGCGCGGTCGTCAGGGGCGGCGGGCTGCTCTGCGCGTCTGATCGCGGCAGGCGTCGCTCGGGTCGTTTGCGCCGTCGCAGACCCCCATCCCCAAGGAGCGGGCGGGTTCGTTCGGCTCGAAGAGGCGGGCGTGCCTGTCTTGGTGGGCGTGGGCGAACCAGAGGCGCGGGGACTTTATGAGGCGTTTTTCCATCGGGTCGAAACCGGGGCCGCCTTGGGGTTCATCGCGGAGAGCGCGTGCAGTTTCGAGGCTGAACTGATCCTGGCGCCTGGGGAAACGCTGTCGGTCGCGCTGTCGCGGCTGGGGGGACAAGGGTTTGCACGGGTGTTTGCAAGACCCGACAGCGCGGAGGCTTCAGCCCTCAGACAGGCGCAGCCGCATAGGTTTTGACTTTTTCGTAAAGGGTCATCGCATTGCGGATAAAGGCGGTCTTGGTAAAGCCGGCCTCGTAACTGCGGAGCCCATTCTCCACAAGCCGCCGGGACAGAGCAGCGTCCTCGATCACCCGTTTCAGCGCAGCGCGGAGGGCCTCCACGTCGCCTTTGGGCACCAACAGCGCATCGATCTCGTCTGCGACCGTCGCGGCCGGCCCCGCCGCATCCGCCGTCACCAAAGGTCGACTGGACGCCCAAGCCTCGATGGTGACATTGCCGAAGGGCTCGTAAAGCGACGGGAAGGCGACCACGTCGCACGCCGCAAGCAGGGACGCTCGGTCCGTCCGCCAGCCCAAGAAGCGCACGCGATCAGCGACACCAAGGGCGGCCGCGAGGCTTTTGAGTTCGGCTTCTAACGGGCCGGTCCCGGCAATCCAGACATAAACGCCGGGAAGCCCCGCTGCGGCCTTGAGCAATATGTCGAGGCCCTTTTTCCAATGCAGCCGGGCAAGGGCCAGGGCGACAGGCGCGCTCTCCGGCGTGTCCAGCAAGGCCCGGTCGATGGGCGGCGCCGTCTGGATATTGGCGTAGGACGACAGCATCACCACGCGCTCCTTGGGAGCGCCCTCGGCGATAATATGGCGCACCAGATCCCGCGTCATGCCCGCATGCCAGTCGCAGTTCTTGAACCGCGATCGTTTGTAATAGCCCCCATACCAACCGACGCTTTTGGCGCGCCAGGCCCTGGGCGCGAAAGTGCCGGCTCGGCCCATCCAATAATGGATCACGTCAGGCTGAAGCGCGTCGTGGGCGGCGCGGATGGCGGCGGTCGTGGGCGGCCGCCAGAGCTTGTCGAATGGCGCAAGATCGATGGGCACGCCGGCGTCGCGGATCTGATCGATGCGGTTCTGGTTGTGGCTGCGGGTCACCACCCGCTGGGTGACGCCCGCCTCGGCCAGCGCCAGCACGCTGTCGAGCATGATGCTTTCCGCCCCGCCGTCTTTTGCGCCGGCGATGACATGCAAAACGCGCATCGGCTTTCCTCAGGCCGGCGATCCACCCCGAGGCCCGGCCGACGCACAGTTAGGAAATTGTCGCCTTCTGGTCAAAGGTCTCTTGTGGGCCAGGCTGCTCTGCAGCGGCGGCGCTGCTTGCGGCGCAGCCCTGGCAGAGGCCAGATTCCCAAAGCTTTGATCGGCCTCACCGGCTTTTAATCAGCACGCTTTTCCTTCACTCGCCGGGTCGGCTTCAGTCCGGCGCCGCTCTTTAGACGGTGAGAACGATCTTGCCGGCATGGGCCATGGCCTGGAGCCGGTTCATCGCAGCTTCGGCCTCCTCAAGAGGATAAAGGGAGTCGATCACAGGCTTGTAACGCCCGTCGGCGATCCAGGGGAAGACATGGGTCTCAACGGCGCGGGCCAGGCGCGCTTTTTCGTTGTCGTGTCTTGAGCGCAAGGTGGAGCCGGTGATCGTCAATCGCTTCAGCATCACGCGCATGAGGTTCAGTTCAGCCTGCGCCCCCCCAAGAAAGGCGATGAACACGAGCCGCCCATGTTCATTCAAAATATTGATGTTTTTTTGGATATAGGGGCCACCGACCATGTCCAGGATCACGTCGACGCCGCCGGCTGCCGAGACGACCGCTTCGAAATCATCTTTTTTGTAGTGGATCGCGATTTCGGCCCCAAGCGAGGCGCAGAGGGCAAGTTTGGCGTCATCCCCGGCTGTGGCGAACACCCGGGCCCCTTGGGCTCTCGCCATCTGGATTGCGGTCACGCCGATGCCGCTTGCGCCACCATGGACCAAGAGCGTGTCGCCGGGCTTCAGGGCGCCGCTTTCAAACACATTGGCCCAAACCGTGAGCGTGGTTTCGGGAATACAGGCCGCCTCGATCAGGCTCAGGCCTTGCGGAGCCGGCATCACCGACCCGCTCGGAGCGGCTGCGTATTCTGCGTAACCTCCACCGGGCAGGAGGGCGCAAACCGCGTCTCCTTCGCGCCAGCGCTCAACGCCTTCCCCCACAGCGGCGACATGGCCCGCCACTTCAAGGCCCAGGATCGGCGAAGCGCCAGGCGGCGGGGGGTAGAGACCCAGGCGCTGGAACAGATCCGGCCTGTTCATTCCGGCGGCTGCTGTTTTGATCAGAACCTGTTGGGCCCCTGGACGGGGGCAGGGGACTTCGTCCACCCGCAAGGGGACGTCCGACATCGGGACTTCCGAAGCGGCGATTGTCGACGGGGCGCCGTTGGGGCGATGGACGATCGCTCTCATGGTTTCAGGAAGAGACATCTGGCGATTGCTTTCATGGTTTCGGCTCCGTCATGGTTTGCGGGCCGCAGGTTTAGGGGGGTCTTTTCAGCATGACCCATGAGGGCTTAAATCCAACCGAGAGGTAACGCCAATGCTTGAGGACGATCCGTTTCCGCCCCAGCCTCCGAAGCGCGATGGCGCAGCCCTGGACGCCTTGTCGATTGACGAGCTCGAGGCGCGCATCGCCCAGCTCAAGGACGATATTCGCGCATGCGAGGCGGCGATTTCGCACAAACAAGCCCAAAGGGCGAAGGCGGACGCCCTGTTCGGGGGAGATATGTCCTGAATATGGTCTGTTTCTCCTGCCGCGGGCAGGTCCTTTCCTTGCTAGACGCAGGGCCATGACCGACATCGACAGCATCGCCCTCTCTGACGCCGCAATCGACCGCATCGTGCAGTTTGCGAAGTCGAGCATGTTTGAGCGCACCTTTAAAGACGGCATGGCCCTTTTGGAGGAAACCTCGGCCTATCTGGACGGCCCCGGGCGGGCCGCCGCCAAGCGGTTGCCGCGCATGGCGGCCTTGTCCTATGCGGCGGAGAGCATGCGGCTGACCACACGGCTGATGCAGGTGGCGTCTTGGCTCTTGGTGCAACGCGCCGTGCGCGAGGGCGACATGCCGATCGCTGAGGCTGCAAGCCAGCGTTACCGCCTCGCAGGGCGGCCGGAACCGAGCGCGCCCCTCTTGGCGGGGGGTGAGGAGCTGCCAGAGGGTCTGAGGGGCCTCATCGGCCAAGTGCGGGCGCTCCATGAGCGGGTCCGCCGGTTGGATGAGGACATGTATGGCGAAGGCGGCGCGGATAATGCTGTCGGCGCGCATTTCGCCCGATTGCAGCAGGCCTTTGGAGGCAAAGCCTGACACGGCGACCGGTCGGCGCATGATCGCTGCAGGGATGAACCCGCCACACGCGCCTTTCTTGATTGCGGGTCTTGGCCCGAAGCGCCTCGCCTGACGCCGATCGGCCTATTTCTTTTTGCCGAGGAAGCCGCCGAACTTGTCGTTAAACCGCGAGACGCGGCCGCCACGATCCAGCAGGGTCTGCTGGCCGCCGGTGTAGGCCGGATGGGACTTGGAGTCGATGTCCAAGTTCAATGTCGCGCCCTCCTTGGCGTAAGTCGAGCGGGTCTTGTAGGTCGTCCCATCCGTCATCACCACGGTGATGAAGTGATAGTCCGGGTGGCCTTCGGGTTTCATGGGACGCTTCTCGACAAGGGATGGGGCTCTAAAAAGAAGGGCGGCAGATAGCGGAAACGCGGGGTCAGCGCAAGGGTCGCAGATTAAGGGGTTGCAGACTGAGAGGTTACAGATTGAGAGGTTACAGATTGAGAGGTTACAGATTCAGGGGTTGCGGATTGAGGGGTTAGACTGAAAGGCGTCGCTTTGAGGCGGGGCGTCGGGGCGGTGATTGATCCTGGCTGGCGCAACCCGACAGCGTGAAGGGAACGGGCCTGCGGGCGCCCACTTGCCCCAGGCCGAGGGCGGCGTTAGCCCAAGGTGGATGCTTGATCCCTCCCGTCTGCCCCGTGTCCGCGGCCAGCTGCTCTTGAACGAGCCCCTTGCGCCTTTCACCTGGTTTCGGGTCGGCGGGCCTGCCGATGCGCTCTTTTTGCCCGCGGACCCGCAGGATCTGTCGGACTTTCTCAGGGGCTTGCCTGAAGATATCCCGGTCGCCGTTCTCGGTGTGGGCTCCAATGTCATTATTCGCGACGGGGGCGTGGAGGGCGTGGTCATCCGCCTCGCCGGCAAGGCGTTCGGCGAGATCGTCGCCGAGCCCGGCGAGGGGGTTGTGGCCGCCGGGGCGGCGGCGTTGGACGCGAACGTGGCCCGGGCGGCGGCCAAAGCGGGCATCGCCGGCCTCGAATTCCTCGTGGGCGTGCCCGGGACCATTGGCGGCGCGCTGACGATGAACGCCGGCTGCTATGGCCGCGAAACCAAAGATGTTCTCGTCGCCGCCTGGGGTTTTGACCGTACCGGCGAGATGCGGGTCTATGAAAACCAGGACTTTGGCTTTTCCTATCGCGGGAACGCCGCGCCCGGCGTTTTCTGGGTACAGGCGACGTTCCGAGGCGCGCCTGGCGAAACCGCGGCCATCGAAGCCAAGATGGCGGAGATCACCGCGATGCGCGAGGGCTCCCAGCCGATCCGAGAGAAAACCGGCGGGTCCACGTTCAAAAACCCCCCTGGCGACAGCGCCTGGAAACTCATCGATCAGGCGGGCTTCCGAGGCGCTCGGCGCGGCGGCGCGCAGGTGAGCGAGAAGCATTGCAATTTTTTGATCAATACGGGCGAGGCTGCCGCCGCAGACCTGGAGGACCTCGGCGAAGAGGTCCGTGCCGGCGTCAAGGCTGTTTGCGGCGTCGACCTGCAGTGGGAAATCAAGCGCGTGGGCCGAAAGGGCTCAAAGACGCGCCCATCAGAGGCCCAGAGCGAGGACGATCCCTGCGCCTAGTCCCGCGATGGCGACGAACTTCAAAACGAGCCCCGCAAGGATCAGGCCTTTGCCGCGGTCCGGGCTCTGCGTCTGCTCGGATGCGTTCGCGGCGACGAATGCGGCCGCGGGGGACGCGGAGGCGGCGGCCTCCGCCGGAACGCGGGGGGAATTGGCGCTTAAGGCCGACAATAGCGATCGCCATCCGCGGTGGTCGGGTCGGCCCCGCCAGGTCTGCAGATTGACGCTCCGCGCGCCGCGGATGAGCGGGGGTTCGCTCGCATCGAGGCGCGCCACGATGACCGGCTCGGCCGCCCGCCGCAGCCGCGGCGCGGCGTCAGCCGCTCGTGACCACAGAACAATCTGGGGCAGGGTTTGGGGCGCTGGATCGCTTAAGCGTGTCTCCACCACGTTGAAGCCTAGAGCCGCCAGCGCCTGGGCGATGGGCCGCGCGCGCGCCGCGTCCGCTTTGGCGTAACTCACCACGATCTGGGCCATTTAAGACCGCTCCCTAGCCGACGGAACAGAAGTCGGTCGGAGGCTTGACCGCGGTCCGCCCCGATCTTCAAGTCCCCGCGCTGGCGACAGCGGCGGATCAAGAGCGGGCGCCGAAGGGGCAGGCGCCGTCGCCTGTTCATAAGGCGCCAATGGACATTGACAGGGGTCAAGCTTTGCCGGGGGCGGATATACCGAAACTTTACCACGAAACTGATTTCCGACGCATTCCCGCACAATTCTCCTTAACCTTGTCGCGCTTTTTGGAGTGCGAAAGAAGGAGAAGCGCGAATGGCGCGGGTGGCGGTTTTACTGGGCGGGTTGAGCCCTGAACGTCCTGTCAGCCTGTCGAGCGGGGCCGGGGTGGCCGCCGCCTGCCAGCGGCTTGGGCATGACGTCGCCGAAATCGATCCGAAGGATCCGCTCTGGATGGAGGAGATCAAGGCCTTCGCGCCCGATATCGCCTTCAACGCCCTGCATGGCGAATGGGGCGAAGACGGCCGTATCCAAGGCGTGCTCGAATATCTTCGCATCCCCTACACCCATTCCGGCGTGCTCGCCTCCGCGATCGCCATGGACAAGGCGAAAGCCAAGGCGGTTTTGGCCCAGGCCGGTCTGCATTTGGCGCACGGCAAGACCATGGATCGGCGTGAGGCGGCGAGGGCCCACCCCATGCCGACGCCCTATGTCGTGAAGCCGAACGCGGGAGGGTCTTCGTTCGGAGTTTTCATCGTTCGTGAAGGCGCGAACCGGCCGCCAGAGCAGCTTCTTGAGCCCGATTGGAGTTATGGCGACGCGGTGATCGTGGAAGAGTTCATCGCCGGCAAAGAACTCACCGTCGCTGTGATCGGGGGGCGCGCGCTCGCAGTCACCGAAATCCTTCCAGCAGGCGAGTGGTATGATTTTGATGCGAAATACGCCGAAGGCGGCTCGCGGCATGAAATCCCAGCCAATCTGCCCGCATCGGTTTACGAGACCTGTCTCCGGCAGGCGGAGGCTGCGCACAACGCCTTGGGCTGCCGCGGCGTGACACGGAGCGACTTCCGATATGATCCGGCTCAGGATCGCTTGATCCTTCTTGAGGTCAATACCCAACCCGGCATGACGCCGACGTCGCTCGCCCCGGAACAGGCGGCGCTTGTGGGCATGGACTATGACGCGCTTGTCGCTTGGATGCTGGAGGACGCCTCATGCCCGCGGTGAAGCGCAGGCCCGCGCGGCGTCGCGGAGGTTCGCCGTCGCCTCCGCCGCCGCCGCCGCCATTTTCGCGGCTGGAGGCCATTCATCGCGCCCACCAAAGCGGGGTGGGTCTCGCGCCCAACACCCCGCCGGCGAGGTCGCTTCTTGCGGGCGGGCTGTTGTTCAGCGGGGTCGCCATTGCGGGGGCGGCGTTTCTGGGTCCGCAACTTTATGATGTGCGCGAGGCGACCGCCGTCGCCATGGATGTCGCGGCCTCGACCGTGGGCATGCGGGTGCACGCGATCGAAGCGCCTGGCCTTGATCCGGTCCGCCAAGACGAGATCCGCGAGATTGCTCTGCCCGAAGGGCGCCGCTCCATGTTGGCGGCCGATCCGCAGGACGTGAAGGCGCGGGTGGAAAGCCTCGACTGGGTGGCGCGAGCGGAGGTGCAGCGCTTGTGGCCGTCCACGGTGCGGATCGAGGTCGTGCGCCGCGAAGCCATGGCCCGCTGGCAGGAAAACGGCATGGTCACCTTGGTGGATGCTGCGGGGGAACGCGTGCACGAGGCCGGCGGGGTTTCGAGCGCGGGTCTGCCGCTTCTGGTGGGCCCTGGCGCGGGCCCCGCCGCGGAACCGATCCTGCGGGCGCTCGACAACCTGCCCGCCGTCCGTGACCGCCTCGTCGCGCTTGTCCGCGTTGGCGACCGCCGCTTCGACGCGCGCCTCCAAGGCGGCGTCACGGTGATGTTGCCCGAAGAAGATCCTGCCGCCGCCCTCCAAGAATTGGAGGCTCTGCAAGACGCGCACCGCATTCTCGATCGGGCCCTTGCCCGCATCGACTTGCGCCTGCCGCACGTCATGGCCGTGACGCCTGCGGCCTCTTCCGCCCTGAATGGAGCATGAAGCCCTATGGGAATGATGACTGTGGACCTGATGGGCGAACGAGGGCGCTGTGAGGAGAGCCGTGCGCCAACCAGCTGTGAAGAGCTTTCGCGGGCGTCCGTCGTCACGGCGGTCGACGTCGGCGTTTCGAAAACGGTCTGCGCGCTCGCGGTCATGAGCGGGGCGCGCGCCGACCTGATCGGAGCGGGCGTGATCGCCTCGCCAAACGCTGCGAGCGGGAAAGCCGCCGATTTCATCCAGGCGGTTCGCGCTCTGCGTCTCGCCGCCGATGAGGCCGAACGCAGCGCGGGCGTGGCCGTCACCGAGGCTGTCGCGTCCTATTCCGGTCCCGATCTCGGCACCATCATTGTGGAAGGCCGCGTTCAGGCCAAAGCCGGCGTCGTCAGCGCCAAGGATGAGGCCAAAGCGGTGCAGGCCGCTGTCGCGGCGGCCCGCGATCCGGCCTATCGGATCCTGCACACGGCGGTCTTAGGCTTTCGCGTCGACGGCGGAGCCCGCGTCGCTGAACCGCGGGGCTTGGAGGGCCGGCGACTGGCGGCGGAAGTGGCGGTGGTTCGGGCGCCGACGGCTCATCTCGCGGCGCTGGTCCAGTGCGCGGGCGAGGCGGGGCTGGTCATCAGGCGTATCGTCGCGGGGCCTCTCGCAGCGGGACTTGCCGCTCTTGATCCGGACGATCGGGATGGAGCCCTCGTCATCGATCTGGGGGCGGGAGGCGTCGGCCTTGCGCTCTTTGGCGCGCAGGGCCTTGTCTACGCCTCCACTTTGAAAGGCGGCGGGGTGCGCGTCACGCGGTCTGTCGCCGCAGCCCTCGATACAAGTTTCGCCGCTGCGGAAAAGGCGAAAATTCTCTACGCCAGCGATTGCGGCCTCGCTGATCGGCGGGACACTGTGGAGACGCCGCGGCTTGGACCCGATGGCCGTTTGGAGCCCGCCCGGGTTCTGCGCCGCGCGATCCAAGATGCGGCGGGCGATCGACTGGACGCGATTTTCGCCGATGTGGCCCGGACCTTGCGCCGAGCAGGTTTTGCCTTACCCGCGCACGCGGTCTTGGTCGGTGGGGGCGCGCATCTCGCAGGAGCGGCCGAGATCGCCTCGGCGCGGTTGGGAGCGCCTGTCGTGGTAGGCGGGGTCTGCACCATACCCGGTTTGGAACAGGCGATGTCGTCAGCGCCTTTCGCCACAGCGGCGGGTTTGTTAAGGTGGATCGTGGAGACGCCGCCATCGGCGGCGCCGGCCTTGTCGTTCAGCGCTTCGTCCCGAAGATCTGCGCAGGGAGGGCAGGCCGCCCTCTTGCGGGCTTGGCGTTGGCTGCAAGAGAGTTTCTGACCGCCTTCATTTCGCGCCGGTTCGCACTGGAAATCGCCGCGCTGTGCGCCACACTGTTTGATGCGGTGAGAATCACCGTCGCGCTTGGGAGCCGATCACATGTCCGAGCCTCTGCCGTTCCCGGCCAATGGCCTCGCTGCTCCTTTGGAGCCCAGGGAGCTTCGTCCGCGCATCGTGGTTTTCGGCGTCGGCGGCGCGGGCGGGAACGCCGTCAACAACATGATTGAGGCCAAGCTCCAGGGCGTGGAGTTCGTGGTCGCCAATACCGACGCGCAGGCCCTCACGCGCTCGCGGGCGGCGCGCCGCCTGCAATTGGGCGTTTCGATCACCGAAGGGCTTGGCGCAGGCGCCAGGCCTGAAGTGGGTCGGGCGGCAGCCCAGGAAAGCCAATCCGAAATCGTCGAGCTGCTCGATCGCGCCCACATGGTGTTTGTCGCCGCCGGCATGGGCGGGGGGACTGGGACGGGGGCTGCGCCGGTCATCGCCAGGGCGGCGCGGGAGCGCGGCGTCCTCACGGTCGCTGTGGTGACCAAGCCGTTCCATTTTGAAGGCCAGCGCCGCATGCAGCTGGCCGAAGAGGGCGTGCAGGAACTCCGCAAGCATGTGGACACCTTGATCGTCATCCCCAATCAGAACCTGTTCCGCATCGCGAACGAGCAGACGACTTTCGCCAAAGCGTTCCATTTGGCCGATCAGGTGCTCTATTCTGGCGTTCGCGGGGTCACCGACCTCATGGTCATGCCAGGGCTCATCAATCTCGACTTCGCCGATGTTCGTACGGTCATGGCCGAGATGGGCACCGCCATGATGGGGACGGGAACGGCCACAGGCCCCAACAGGGCGTTGGACGCCGCGCACGAGGCCATCACCAATCCGCTTCTCGACATTGTGTCGATGAAGGGCTCCAAGGGCGTTCTGATCAATATCACCGGCGGCTTCGATATGACCCTTTATGAGGTCGACACTGCCGCCAACGCCATCCGCGCCGAGGTCGACCCCAACGCCAATATCATTCTCGGTTCTACCTTCGATCAAGAGATGGAAGGCGCGATGCGCGTGTCGGTCGTGGCCACGGGCATCGATGATGAACAGATCGTCGCTCAGCAAACCGTGGTTCAGCCACCCAGGCCCCGCGCCGAGATCGGCGGCCGAACCGTCGCAGCCGCGGCCCCTGCGCCTGCGCCCGCGCCCGAGCTCGCCCCCCCTGTTGGAGAGACCCCCCCCGAACGTCCCGTGTTTCAAGGCCCTCCAACCTCGGCGCCGGCGTCTGACACTGACCGCAAAGGCGGGTTCAGGGTTTGGGGCTGGATGCGCGGGCATGGCGGCCAGGGTGAAGTCTCTGAACCCGTCCCATCTGCAATGACGGACGAGCCGCGCCAGCCGGAAGAGCGCCCCCGTCTTGATCAGGACGCGGAAGACGAGCTTGAAATTCCGCCTTTCCTGCGGCGGCAAATTCATCCCCAGGGCGGCTCAGGCTTCTAACCCGCCGTCGCCGCCAGGCGGTCGCGCAGGGCGAGGTCCTGGGCCGTGGCGTGGCCCTTGGCGATCATGGCCTCCAGAAGACGAAGGGCCTCGGCCCTGTGGGCGCCGGCGTCGGCCTCCCGCAAACCCGCCAGATGGCAGCGCACAATCGCGTTGAAACGCTGGGCTGTGGGATCGTCCGGGACCATCAAGAGGTCCTCCTGGGCCAAGGCGAGTTCGTCTTCAAAGGCGGCGCGGGCCTCTTGGCGTTCGTTGCGGGCGAGCGCGGCGAGCGCCACGCGCTCCAATGATAGAGCCACCTGACGGCGGAGGATGGGATCAGCGCCGTCATCAGCGAGAAGCCCCAGCCGCAGACGCAGGCTTTCCTTGAAGGCGGAGCGGGCGGCCTCGAGGTCGCCTTGCGCCAAGGCCGCCTCGCCGAGTTTGGAGGCGCTGACCGCGAGGGCGCGCTTGTGAGCGGCGCCGCCGTGGGCCGAGGCGGCCCGGCGCAGCCTGAAGCTCTCAATATAGGCCGCACGCGCGGCGGCGGCTCGCCCTTGGGCAAGGGCGACGTCGCCCAGCCGGTCATGGGCTGTGGCGAGCGCCAATGTCCAGGGGCCCGTTTCGCTGGCGAAGGCGGCGCACCGAGCCTGGGCGTCTTGGTAATGACCGGCGGCGGCGGGGAGATCCTTGGCTTTAAAAGCCACATCGCCAGCAAGAACCGCTGTGGCGGCGCGCTCGCTTGCAAGGCCGTTATGGCTGGGATTGTGTCGCAACAGAGTGTCTAGCAGCGATGTCGCTTGGTTCAACCAGGCTGCGGCGTTGGATCCCGGTCCAAAGCGCACATCGAGTTCAGCACGGCGCTTGAGCGCGCGCGCCAGTTCGCGCGCGGCGACCGTGTCCTCCGGCCGCCGGGTCGCGAGGAGCCCAAGCCTGCCAATGGCGGCGTCCGCCGCCGCGATGGCGCGCTGGGTCTCGCCAAGCGCCTCCGCGATCAGGCTTTCCTTGAGGCGCGCGGCGGCGAGGTTGCGCAAAGCGGGGTCGTCCCGGTTTCGGGCCGCAGCCTCAGCCAAAGGCGCAAGGCGGCCCATCCACGCCTCTGCAGAGGCGATGTCGCCCTGAGCCAGCGCCACATCAATCCACCGATCGATGCAAGCGCGGGCGTCGGCGGACAGGGCTGGATTGTCGGGCCTTTGCTGCTGCAGGGCGTCCAAAAGCGCCGCCGCTTTGGGCAGGGTCTTCGCCGCAGTCGCCACATCGCCTCGGAGAAGCGCGATGTCCGTCAGCCGCAGATTGAGCCGGGCGATAGCGTGAAGACAGTCCTGATCGATGGGGTCGCGGCGGAAGATCCCGTCAAAGAGCTGCGCTGCGGCTTGGAAGGCGTCCGCAGCCTCATCAAGCGCCTCTGCGCCCAAGGCGATTTCACCCAAAAGAAACGCCGCGTCCGCGCGCACGCTTTCGTCCAGAGCGCTGCGAAAGGCCTCCGCTGCGAGAACCCGCGCTTCCGCCAAGGCGCCCCGTTTAGCGAGTTGGGCGCCCGCAGCGATCGCGGCCCGCCCGTCCAGCGGATCAAGCGCCGCCGCCAGTCGGTATGCGTCGAGAGCCTTCGCGCTGTCCCGCGGCGCGGCGAGGTCGCCCGCCTGCATGGCGGCCTGGAAGCGCTCCGTCCTCGGCGCAGCAGCATCCCGCGCCCGGCCAATAAGGGCCGCATAGGCGCTGTCGAAGGGGGATGGCGAACGGGGCATGAGGGACGGGCACGCTATCTCTTTGGCCCGGCGGATGCCAAGCTCAGGTGCGCAGCGACCTCTTCTGGCTTATGTTCACATTCATGAGCGCGCGACCTCAACGCACCATCGCTGCCCCAGCCCGCCTGGAGGGCGTCGGGGTGCATTCCGGCCTTCGGGCGACGATCGTGTTTCGTCCCGCGGCGGAAGGGACAGGGGTGCGGTTTGTGAGGGCTGATCGCCGCCACGCGCCAGGGCCTATTCCAGCCCGGGTGGAGGCTGTCGCGGACGCGCGTCTTGGCACCACCTTGCGCAGCCCCGACGGGGCGGAAGCGGCGACCGTGGAACATGTTCTTGCGGCGGTCTTCGGCCTGGGGATCGATAATCTCGAGATCGTTCTCGAAGGGCCGGAGGCGCCGATCATGGACGGATCCGCAAGGCCCTATGCCGAAGCGCTTCTGGCGTCAGGGCTTCACGATCAAGCCGTTCCGGCCGAGGCGATCGAGATCGTGCAGCCTGTTTTTTTGGAGCAGGCGGATCGGCGCGCGGCGCTCTTGCCCGGGGCCCAGAGCGAAGCGCTCGAACTTTCGGTGGGCATCGTCTTTGACGATCCCGCCATCGGGACGCAAAGCCTCGAGCTGCTCCTCACCCCAGAGGTCTTTTTGACCGAGATCGCTCCGGCGCGCACTTTCGGATATCTGAGAGACTGGGCGCCCATGCAGCGGCAAGGCCGAGGATTGGGATCGTCTTTGGAAAACAGCATTGTGATCGATGCTGGCCGGGTTCTGAACCAGGAAGGCCTGCGCTTCCCGGATGAGTTTGTCCGCCACAAGGCGTTGGACCTTATTGGCGATCTTGCGCTCCTGGGCGCGCCGATCATCGGCCGGTGCGAAGCGCAGCGGCCCGGACACGCGCTGACGACGGCCTTGATGCAGGCGATGCTCGCGCAGCCGCATTGCTGGCGGCGGCGACCGCTTTAGGGATTCGGTTGGGCCCCCGCGCAAAGCCAGGGGGACGCTGCGCGCGTCAGCATGGCGGCCTGGCCCAAAAACGCCCCGTCAGACGCAGACACAAGCGTCTGAACCGATGTCGCCTCATCGAGGCGGGCCTATGGCGTCGTCTGGCGTCTTCCAGGCCAAGCCCGCTCCGTCATCGCTGATGCAGCTTGTTTGAGCCTTTTGGGACCCCAGTCACGCGCCGACCGAGCCCGATAAGCCCACCAAGGTCTGGTCCGGCCTTCTAGCGGCCGTCGTCGCGATCGCCGCCGGCGCGGGCATGCGTATTCACGCCATTCCCGTAACCGGCGCCGTTCTCCTTCAGACCGGCTTGGCTCTGATCGGTTTCCGGGGAGGCCGCCAAAGCCTTCAGAAGACCCAAGACAGCGGTGCGCAAGGCCGGGTCCTGAATTTGGTGCAAAGAGCGCACGGTCTCGATGGTGGCGCGGTTGGCCCAGGCTGAGCCGTCGTCGCCGAAATCAATGCCTAGTCCGTCGAAAAAGAAACTGATGGGGACCTCGAGGCGCTGCGAAATCTGAAAAAGGCGCCCCGCGCTGACGCGGTTGGCGCCGGTCTCATATTTTTGGATCTGCTGGTAGGAGATATCCAACGCGTCAGCGAGTTGTTCTTGGGTGTAACCAAGGATCGTACGCCGGCGTCGAATGCGGTCCCCGACATGATGATCGATCCGCGCCGCATGCCGCGCGCCTTTGAACCGGACGTCGTCCACGCTCATTCCTCCCGCTTCGCCTGCAACAGGCGACGCTCCTGTTGGCGGCCGCATAGAACGGCCGCTGATCGGCTCCCCCATCAACTCAAGTCTTGTTTGATGACTATTTATGTCGGTTTGTGTGATGGTCAATGCCCATATGCCCCCACAGGTTTTAAGGTCACTCCGTCTGAGCCGCCTGCTTTTCGCCGCCCCTCGGGTCATGTATGGCTGGGGAGAAGTCCCATTTGGAGATTCCTTCCTGCGGGGCGGGCTCTGGTCTCGCTTTTGTGCGCTTGAAGGGAATCGTGCGAGGCGAACTGCTATGACACGGCGCAGCACTTGGATTGTTCAAGCCGCGGGCGCGGCGATCATGGCTTCGAGCCTGGCGGCCTGCGGTGGGGGCGCAGCGCGCGAAGAGGTGCAGTTCGTCGAAGAGCCTGTGGCGTTGATCTATAACCGCGCCGCGGATCTGCTGGACCGGCGCCGCTACACCGAGGCGGCGGCCATGTTTGAAGAAGTAGAGCGCCAACACCCGTATTCGTCCTGGGCGCGCCGGTCGATGCTGATGATCGCCTACGCCAATTACGAAGCGGGCCGCTATGAGGAGGCGGTGGAGGCCGCCGAGCGGTTTGTGGCGCTGCATCCCGGCAATGAGAGCGCGCCTTACGCCTATTACCTCATCGCGCAGTGTTATTTTGAGCAGATCCTGGATGTGAGCCGCGATCAGGCCATGACCGAGCGCGCGCTTCAGGCTCTGCAGGAGGTCGTGCGCCGCTATCCGGGTTCCGATTACGCACGGGATGCGCAGCTGAAGATCGACATGACCTATGACCAGCTCGCGGGCAAAGAGATGGATGTGGGCCGGTTCTATCTCGAGGCGGGCCAAACGCTGCCGGCGATCAACCGATTCCGAACTGTCGTCGAAGACGCGAATATGCAGCGTACCACCCATGCCCCGGAAGCGCTGCATCGGCTGGTTGAAGCCTATTTGACAGTGGGGATGACCCAAGACGCCCAGCGGGCCGCCGCGGTGCTTGGCTATAATTATCCCGGCAGCCCGTGGTATGGCCGCACCTATAATTTATTGACCGGGGAAGGGGTGGCGGTGATCGGCGATGAGGAGGCCGAACGGCGGGGCTGGGTGTCGCGGACCCTGGGCCGCTTGATCCCATAAGGACGGGGCGCTCCCGATGGACGCCCATCGCAAGGCTGTGGAGGACCTCACCGAGACGGAAGCCGCGGCGCTCCTGTTGCGTTACTCTGATGAGATCGCCACTCATGATCGGCTCTATTATCAGGAAGACGCGCCCGCGATCTCGGACGCCGCCTATGACGCCTTGCGGCGTCGGCTTGCAGCGATCGAAGCGCGTTTTCCTTTGTTGGCGCGAGCCGACAGCCCATCCTTGCGCGTCGGCGCGAAACCCAGCGAAAGCTTCGGCAAGGTCGTGCATGGCGCACCCATGCTCAGTCTGGACAACGCCTTCGCCGACGAAGACGCCCAAGCGTTCGTCGAACGCATCGCCCGCTTTCTGCGCTGGCCTTCGGCGCAGTCGCTTCTCTTCACCGCCGAGCCCAAGATCGACGGGCTGTCGGCCTCGCTTCTTTATGAGGATGGGGTCTTTGTTCGCGGCGCGACGCGGGGGGATGGACGAGAGGGCGAGGACGTCACAGTCAATCTCCGTACCCTCAAGTCCATCCCGGAACGGTTCGAAGGTCACGGCTGGCCCCGCAGTATCGAAATTCGTGGCGAGGTCTTCATGGAAAAGGCTGATTTTGCCGCCATGAACGAGACTGCCGCTGCAGCGGGCGCGTCGATCTATGTCAATCCGCGGAACGCCGCGGCTGGGGCCTTGCGCCAGCTTGACGCAGCGATCACCGCGAGCCGGAAGCTGCGGTTCTACGCCCATGGTTGGGCTGCAGCGAGCGTTCGCTTCGCCGATGGCCAAGCCGCCGCCATGAAAGCCATCGGCGCCTGGGGCGTGCCGGTTAATCCCATGATCAGCCAAGTCGAAGGCGCGCAAGGGTTGATCGCGGCCTATCGCGCGATCGCCTCGGCGCGGGCGAACCTCGCTTATGAGATCGACGGGGTGGTCTATAAACTTGATGATCTCGCTTTGCAGGAACGGCTCGGTTTCGTCGCGCGCAGTCCGCGTTGGGCGATCGCGCACAAATTTCCGGCAGAACAGGCGACCACGGTGCTTGAAGGCATCGATATCCAGGTTGGCCGTACGGGCGCGCTCACGCCAGTCGCCCGGCTACGGCCGGTCTTTGTGGGCGGGGTCACGGTCACCAACGCCACATTGCACAATGCTGATTATATTATGGGTTTTGGCGCGGACGGGGCCCCTATCCGCGAGGGAAAGGATCTGCGCGTCGGCGACACCGTGGTCATCCAGCGTGCGGGCGACGTCATCCCCCAGATTGTCGATGTGGCGCTCGCGGCGCGTCCCAAGGACGCAACAGCTTATCTTTTTCCGAGTGTATGCCCCTGCGGCCTGCAGACCCCCGTGGTGCAAGAACTCTCTGCCGGCAAGGCCTTGTCCAGCGCAAGACGGTGCAGCGGGGGCCTCGCCTGCCCGTTCCAGCGGATCGAACGCCTCAAGCATTTCGTCGCTCGGCGGGCGATGGATATCGAGGGGCTGGGCGATAAACAGATCGAAGAGTTTTTCACGGCTGGCTTTCTCCAGGAGCCTGGAGATATTTTCCGTCTGCACACGCATCGGGAAGCGATCCTCGCCCGGGAGGGCTATGGCGCGCGCAGCGTGAGCCAGTTGCTCGCCTCCATCGACGCGCGGAGAGAGGCGGAGCTGTCGCGGTTTTTGTTTGCGCTCGGCATCAGGGACGTCGGCGAGACCACCGCGCAGGTCCTCGCGCGGCACTATGAGACCTGGGAGGCGTTCGCCGCAGCAGCGGAGGCGGCCGCGCAGGACCGCCCTGGGCCCGCCTATCGCCAGCTCAGAGCAGCGCCCGGAGTGACCGATGCGGCGCTGAAGACGCTGTTGGACAACGCGGACCGATTTCAAACGGATGGGCTTTTTCCGCCTGGAATCGAAACCGCAGGCCCTGGCTTGAAGCTCGGACGGCTCTCGTCCCGGGTGTGGGAAGGCCTTGCTGCGGTCTATCCCGACTGGCGGGCGTTGTGCTCTGCGGTCCGCGCTGCGGCGCATGAACGGCCCGGAGAGGGGCTTGGGCATCTTGCGGCGGTGCAAGGGGTGGGGCCGGTCGCGGCCGAACGGATCGCCGATTTCTTCGCTGAACCGCATAATCGCGCCATCCTGACGCGTCTGGTCTATGAGGCGTCCGCTAATCCTTTTGGGGTGCGCCTCAGGGCGCAGCCCCGGCCAGCGTCGCAAAGCGCTGTCGCCGGACTGACGGTCGTTTTCACCGGGACTCTTGAGAAAATGACCCGCGACGAAGCCAAAGCGCGGGCTTCGGCTCTTGGGGCGAAAGTCGCCGGCGGCGTCTCCAAAAAGACCGATCTCGTCGTCGCCGGCCCGGGCGCAGGCTCCAAACTTGCCGAAGCCCAGGCCTTGGGCGTCAAAATCATCGACGAAGACGGCTGGCTTGCCTTGATCGCCGGCGCTCCGTCGCCATCGTGATCGGCGCACAACCTTGGCGAGCGTGCGTCTCGGTCTATCTCTTTCAAGTCCTCCCACCCCCGGAAGGAACCCGCGCACGCCCCGACAGGGCGAGAAAGACGATGGCATGGCCTGGCAGGAGACGATGGCGACTGCTCCCGCCATACCCCGGTTTGGGGGATGGGCTCAGCTCTACGCCCGTTATCGGCCCGCTTATCCCGCCGATCTGATGGGGCGGCTTTCTGAGGCTTTGGTCGGGCGGCGGCTGTGCGTCGAACTCGGCGCAGGGACCGGCAAAGCGACGGAGGCTTTGCTGGGGCTGTTTGATCGGGTGGTGGCGGTCGAGCCTGACCCTGCGATGGCGAACGCTTTGACGCCGCATCCGCGGCTGAGCGTTCTGGAACGCCGGGCGGAGGACGTTCGCTTGCCTGCGGGGGAGGCCGACGCGGTCACCGCCTTCACGGCGCTTCACTGGATGGACGTGGATCGGGTCTTGAAGCGGGCTGCGACCTGGCTGCGGCCAGGGGGGGTGTTTTTCGGCTGCGGATTGGCCCCGGCGCAGTTCCCCGGCGCGCCGGCCGCGATGTCTTCAGTGTTGCGCGCCTATGCGCGGCGTTGGCGCGGCCATACCCATGGTCGTCTCACGGGGTGGCGGAGCGTGGCGGCGCATTTGAGCGACGCTGCATCCTTTACCGATCCAGAGCCCTTTGAGGTTTATGCGGATTTTTTGTGGAGCCCGCAGGAAACGGCGGGCTTTCTCTTGACGACCTCCTTCGGCCAGGCGTTCGCGCGGGCCACAGGGGACCCCGATCAGGCTTTTGAAACCTTGACGCAGGATCTCGCAGCGACCGTCCGCGGCAGCCTCATCGGGGTGCGCATTCCCGTGGAAGGGGCTCTGGCCCGACGCTGCTGATCAGGCGATGCTGCGGACTATCAGAACGGCCGAATGGGCCGATTGAGACGGATTGATGTCAGAGCAATCGACCGGGCCTTCTCCTTTTGTCGCCGCGATCGCCGCGATCGCTGCGGAGGCCGGGGCCACGGCCATGCGGCACTTCAGCACCGCGCGCGCGAAGGCGGCGAAACAAGACGGGTCCCCGGTGAGCCTTGCGGACGAAGAGGCTGAGGCGGTGATCATCGCGCGGCTGAAGGCGCTTGATCCCGCTTTGCCGATCATCGCTGAGGAAAGCAGCGTCGGAAGGCTTGCGCCGGCGCCGAGAGGACGCTTTGCGCTTGTGGATCCGGTCGACGGCACGCGGGAGTTTTTGGCCCGCCGTCCTGAATTCACTGTCAATATCGCGGTGGTGGAAGAGGCAACGCCGTTGATCGGGTGCGTCTATGCGCCAGCTTTAGACACGCTCTATGTCGGAGAAGCTGGGCGGGGCGCGTTTCGCACGGCTTGGGTCCCCGGCCAGGCCAGGCCATCGGAGCCCTGGCGTCCGATTCACGCCAGGCGGGCGGATCCGGAGCGGCTGGTGGCTTTGGTCAGCCGCTCCGACATCAACGCCGAGACGGAGGCCTATCTTCAGTCGCTTCAGGTCAAGGAACGCCGCTCGATCGGCTCTTCGCTTAAATTCTGTCTCCTGGCGGAGGGACAAGGCGATTATTACCCGCGCTTCCAAAGGGTGATGGAATGGGACATCGCCGCTGGGCACGCGGTGCTGGCTGCGGCAGGAGGACGGGTCGCCTGCGTCGACGAGCGTCCGATCCGCTATGGTCAGGCCGCGGAGGGCTACAGGGCGCCCATGTTCATCGCCCGGGGCGCCTAGAGCCTCAGTCCGGTCGGCCTACGCTGACATAGGAAAAGCCCGCTTCCACCATCTCGGTCGACCGGTAGATATTGCGCAAGTCCACAATCACGGGCGCGCGCAAGAGGCTCTTCATCCGTTTCAGATCCAGCGCCCGGAACTGGTCCCATTCCGTGATCAGCACCACAGCATCAGCGCCCTCGAGCGCCTGGTAGGGTCCCTCCACAAAGCAGACGTCTTTGAGAAGCTTTTTCGCCTCATGCATGCCCTCGGGGTCGAAGGCCTTGATCACCGCGCCTTCGGCTTGCAGCGCTGGGATGATGGCGAGAGACGGCGCGTCGCGCATGTCGTCGGTGTTTGGCTTGAAGGTCAGTCCCAGGATCGCGATGGTCTTGCCAGAGACGTCCCCGCCCATGGCGTCGATCACCTTGTGGGCCATGGCTTGTTTGCGGGCGGCGTTCTTTCGAACCGTGGTTTCCACAAGCTCCAGGGGCGCCCCGGCGTCCTGGGCGGTTTTGACCAAGGCGAGCGTGTCTTTGGGAAAGCACGAACCGCCATAGCCGGGGCCCGCATTGAGAAATTTGCGGCCGATGCGGTTGTCGAGACCGATGCCGCGGGCCACGTCCTGCACATTGGCCCCGACTTTTTCGCACAGATCGGCCACTTCATTGATGAAGGTGATCTTCATCGCCAAGAACGCGTTGCCGGCGTATTTTGTAAGCTCGGAGGTCCGCCGGGACATGAACAGGATCGGGGTTTCGTTCAAAAAGAGGGGTCTGTAGAGTTCGCGCATGATGTCGGCCGCTCGGGGGTCTTCAGCGCCGCCCACCACAACCCGGTCTGGCCGCTTGAAATCGTTGATGGCTGCGCCCTCGCGCAAGAACTCGGGGTTGGAGACCACAGCGAACGCTGCATCCGGCCGGCGCTTGCGGATGATGGCCTCAACTTCGTCGCCAGTACCGACAGGCACGGTTGATTTGGTGACCACCACCGTAAAACCCTGCATGAGGTCGGCGATTTCTTCCGCTGCGCCGTAGACATAGGAGAGATCGGCATGGCCGTCGCCGCGGCGGGAGGGCGTGCCTACGGCGATGAAGACGGCGTCGGCTTCGGCCACCGCGCTTGGATCGATGGAGAAGGACAGCCGCCCCGCCCTGACGTTCTGAGCCACCAGCGCCTCAAGACCGGGTTCAAAGATCGGGATCTCGCCCGCCTTTAATCGATCGATCTTGCCGATATCCTTGTCGATGCAGGTCACCGTGTGGCCGAAATCGGCGAAACAGGCGCCAGACACCAGCCCCACATATCCGGAGCCGATCATGACAATCTTAACCATGGTCCGACACCCGTCCCCTTGTGCTGACTATCGCCCAACCCCGACTGCTTTAAGAGCCGAGACGCCTATTGGCGAGACGCAAATGCACGCGCCGTCGCAATGCGCTGCTCACTCCCAGATTTGATAGCGTAGGGCCACACTATTGGCGTTGGAGTCGGTAATGGTGACCGCGGCGAAGGTCCCATTGCGCCGTCTGACGCAGACATCGCTCCCTGCGTCGACCGGCAGCGGCTGCGCGCCATAGGCGGCGCGGGCGCAGACCGCCTGGGAGGCGGCGCCACCAATCGCCGCCAAACCCACGCCTTCAGACCCCTGCAAAAGGGGCGTCGTCTGCGCAGTGACGCGCCGGTAAGGCGCGGTGAGGCCCAGATCGCCCGTCTCTCCGACTTCGCCCGACCCAAGATCAAGAAACGCGCCCAAGCGTATGACGGCGCTGCCCGAGCGTGCAGTCGTTTGTCGCTCCGTCTCCCGACCCCGGCCCAAAATCTGGGGCAGGGCTTCAATGATGGCGGTCACCGCCGAAGGCGGCGGCGTCGCAGCGGGTGCGGTCGGGGTTCTGGCCGGCGTGGTCTGGCCAGCGGGGGGCTCTCTTGGATTTGCGCCTGGCAGCGCGGCTGGAGCAGGCGATGGGGACGCCGGCGGCGCGGCCAGGGTCGCGCAAGCCTGATCAAACACAGTGCGTCTGTTGGTCGTCGACGCTCCGCTCGCGCGCCGCTGCAAGACGCTCTGGCAAGCCGCGACGGCTTCCTGCGTGGGCGGGCTCACGAAGATCTGAAGCGCATTGAGGAAATCGGTTTCCGTGGCGCTCAGCCGACCATCGGCGCGGAAGCCGGCCGCCGCGCCGCCTGCGCCGCCCGGGCACAGGACCGAGAGCCGGTTGGCGCAGGCGTCGAGCTCTGCGGCGGGGCCGGCGGCCGAGGGGCCTTGTGTCGAGGGACCCGTCGGCGCAGGCGCGACTGGGGCTTGGGGCGCGGTTTGTTGCAGGCTTTGGTCAGAATACGGGGCTTGGCTGGGCGCCGGAGGCGATAGGGGCGATTGGGGCGATGGGGGCGATTGGGGCGATGGGGGTAGGGCAGGATCTTTCTGCGCCAGGCCAGGGTCTGGGACCGCGTCGATCGGCGCGGCTGGCCCCGCTTCGGTCTCGGGGGATGCAGGGTCCGGGTGGCGGTCGCTTTTCCACGCGTCGTTCACCACGGGCGCAAGGAAGACCCCTGCGGTCAGCACCAGACTGACCACGGCGCCGCCCAACAGCATCTGAGCCAAACGTGGGCCGAAGCGCCGCGGGCTCGGGGTGTAGGCGAAGGGCTCTTCCGCGCCGGCCACAGGCGCTTCAGGGGCGCGGGGGGCGCCGTAGGCTTCCCCAGGAGGAGGCGGGGCGGCTGCAAGCCGCCGTTTGGCTTCAACGAGGCGCCGCACCTGTTCCAGCACGCCTTGCCACTCGGGATCTGCGCCGTCGCCGCGCCACGAGGAAAGGTCCGCCGACTGCGTCATGTTGAAGGGGATCGGGGGCTCGCACAGCTGGATCGTCACCGGCACAAGCACTTTGCGCCCAGCGCCATGGGTGGTCTCCGCGACCACCCATTGCGATTTCGCGGATTTCTTCGACCAACAGGTCAGAACGCAGGCGGCGTTCTCCAGCGCCTTGCGGATCGCGGCGTTCCATTGCGCGCCGGGCTTGATCTCAGGATCCCACCAGACGCTGAAGCCTTCCGCCGCCAAGGCGAGGGCGATGGGACGCACCCGGTTGCGATCAGCGCGGGCATAGGAGATGAACACATCGGTCATGGGGCCTGGCCCTCCCAGTACGATCCCAAGGACCAAATCCTAACACGAAAAACCGCATGCTCTGAAAGTCCATAATCCTCATGGTAGATCGATGACCCGCGCCCCCCAGATGCCCGCCGCGATCGCAGAAGAGTGGCCCGCCATTGCTCTGGTCAGGCCTCAGATGGGCGAAAATATCGGGGCCTGCGCCCGGGCGATGCTCAATTTCGGCCTGACCCAGCTTGTCCTTGTCGAACCGCGGGACCGCTGGCCGAATCCAAAAGCGCAGGCCGTGGCTGCAGGGGCGGACGCCGTGCTGGACAATGCGCGGCTGGAGTGGAGTTTGGACGCGGCTTTGGCCCCGGCCACCTTGGTGGTGGCGGCGACGGCGCGGCCCCGTCGGCTGGAGAAGCCGGTCTGGGGGCCGCGCGAGTGCGCGGAGGCCGTGCTCGCCGCGGCGGCGGCGGGCGAAAGGCCGCTCGTGATGTTCGGCGCGGAAGCCATGGGGCTGACGACCGATGAGGTGGCGCGGGCGGACGCCATCGTCACCTATCCGGTCAATCCCTCTTTCGCTTCGCTCAATCTTGCGAACGCCGTGGCGGTTTTTTCCGCCATGGTGGGCGAAGCGCGCCAGCAGGCGGCGCTGCCAAGCTGGTTCGCCAGCCCCGGGAGCGCGCCCGCCACACAGCAGGAGCTGGAGGGCCTGTTCCAGCATCTGGAAACGGAACTTGATCGGGGGCGCTTTTATCATCCCGAGGATAAAGCGCCGCTGATGAAGCAGAATTTGCGCGCGATGTTTCTTCGCATCCGTATGACCCAACAGGAGTGCCAGACCATGCGCGGGGTGTTGAAGGCGCTGACCGTTGGACGGGGAGGGCGAAAGAAAGAGGACGGCGTTTGAGCGAAAAGCAGTCAGCGCACCTAGCTCAAAGAGCGAAAATTCACTATGTTGGGTCGAGGGCGTTTTGAGCGCGCGTTCGGCTTCGCTTGCTTGCGCCCTGCGGCTTTCTGAGTTCGGCCTGAGTTCGGCGCAAGGAATGGAATGGGCTGGTTCAAATCCTGGTTTGAGAAAAAGCCGGTCCTGGTCGCTCAACGCGTCCCATGGGACGGGCGGATGGTGGACATCGACGTCTATCTCGCCGCGGCCTGGGCGGAGCTGAACGCGACGCAGAGGACCCTCGCCCGTTCGGGTCAGTTCACAAAAGCTGAGTGGGCGATCGATCCGGATGCAGGGCTCATCAGTTTTTCCCGACAAGACGGCTTGGTGGCCCGGGCGCCGGTGCAGATCGTCGGCGCGTGGGACCCGGCCAGAGAACGTTTCGCCTGGGGCTGGGATGCGAACGGCGTTTCTCCGCGGATGCGAGCGGACGCTGAGCGCACCCGTTGGTTTGGCGACAAGCACGGCCTGCGGGAATTCACAGGAGCGAGCCTTCCCGCTGACGAGCGGGAAGCGTGGCGGCTCGCCGCGGTGGCGATGAAGGTCAACGCCGCCGCAGGGGTTTATCGGGCGCCGACGCCACGGGGCTCGGTTTTTTTGACCATGGGCGATGTGCGGATCGCAGAGCGCTGAAAGGCGTTCGAGGAGGTCGACCGCGCTCAATGTCTTTCTTTCCATGCTGAGCGTTGGGGCGGAGCCGTTCATGCGCCCAGTCACCCTCCTTCTACGCCTGCTCTTGACGATCATGGTTTCAGCATCCCTGGCGTTTGCGCAGCCCGCGGAACAGCGGCCTTGGCTCGCAGAACCCATGATCTGGGGCGTCAACGGGCATCCATTCACCGCCTATCCCAATATCTCGTTTTCTCAGCAGCTCGATGACGTGGAGCGTTTGGGTCTGCGTTTCTATCGCGCCAACACGAGAGGAGACGGCTCCGCCCGGGACATTGATCGGATGCTGCCCCTGATCGAACGGCGCGGCATGGTTCTTGTGCCGATGATTTCCATTGACGTGGACTGGCGGAGGGACCGGCCGGAGGCGATCCGCCGCCGGGCTTTCGAGCTCGCCCGAGGCATGGGGATCCGCTATCGCGGGCGGATCCCGATTTGGTCTTTAGGCAATGAGCTTGAGACCTATGCGCTGCTGCGGCCATGCGAAACGCGCGACAATGGCGAGCAATATCCCTGCGACTGGGGCGTAGCTATTGGTCGGTATCCGGACGAATTTCAGCGGGATCGGTGGAACCAGGTTTCGGCTTTTCTGGATGGCCTGTCTGATGGGATGAAGGAAGGGGATCCAACGGCGCTGCGCGTGATCGGGGTATCGGGTTGGGGGCGATTTGGCGCGCTCGAACGGCTTTCTCAGGACGGGGTTGAGTGGGACATCACCGACTGGCACGACTATGAGGGCATGGACGAGGCGATCGCCGCCCGCTTGGCGCGCTTCGGCAAGCCGATTTGGATCACCGAGTTTCACATTGACGAGCGCGGCCTGACGGCGGAGGCTCGGGCTGAACGCTTGGCTCTGCGGATCGCGTCATACCAGGCGTTGCGCGCCCGCTACCCCATCGCGGGGGCTTTCATGTACGAGCTCTATGACGAGCCTTATTGGGGCGACACTTTCGAAGCCCGGATGGGCCTGATCAGCCTGCGACGGTCCCGCGGCGGATTTTGGGAGGTGGGTCCGGATCATCCTGCAGCCTCAGCCTTCATTCGCGCCATCGCGGAGGCTCGCTTCGCCGAGGCTGGCCGGCGCTGATCAGAAGGCTGCAGCCTCGCCATATAATTCATGGCCTTCGGCGTCTGTGATCACGACCTCGACAAACTCCCCGATCTTCATTTGGGGTGCGGGGCGGACAAAGACCACGCCGTCGATCTCGGGCGCGTCGGCCTTGGTGCGGGCCTCAAAGCGGCCGCTCTCTTCATCAAAACGATCGATAAGGACCGTTGTTCTCCGACCCAGCATATCGTCGCCGCGCGCGTGGGCCAGTTCGGTTTGCAGCGCCATGAAGCCTTCCCATCGCTCTTGCTTGACCTCTTCGTCCACATGATCGGGAAGGGAAGCGGAGGCGGCTCCCGCGACGTTTTCGTACTTGAAGCAACCGGCGCGGTCGATGGCGGCTTCCTCGACGAAGTTCAACAGGGCTTCGTAGTCCTCTTCCGTCTCGCCGGGAAAACCCACAATGAAGGAGGAGCGTAAGGTCAGCTCCGGACACAGAAGCCGCCACTGGGCGATCCGATCGAGCAGCCGCTCCTGGTTGGCGGGGCGGCGCATGGCTTTGAGCACCGATGGGCTCGCATGCTGAAATGGGATGTCGAGATAGGGGAGAATTTTCCCCTCGGCCATGAGGGGGATTACCTCGTCGACATGAGGATAAGGATAGACATAATGCAGTCTGACCCAGACCCCCATTTGTCCGAGCTCTTCGCACAAAGTCTGAAACTTCGCAGGGACGGAGCGCCCCTTCCATCGGCTCTCGGCGTATTTCAAGTCTAACCCATAGGCGGAGGTGTCCTGGCTGATGATCAGCAATTCTTTCACCCCAGCCGTGACCAGATTTTCGGCTTCCTTGAGAACCGCATTGATGGGACGAGAGGCCAAGTCGCCCCGCAGCGCTGGGATGATGCAAAAAGAGCAGCGGTTGTTGCAGCCCTCGGAGATCTTGACATAGGCGTAATGACGCGGCGTGAGGCGCATTCCAGCCGCCGGCACGAGGTCAAGCTTGGGGTCGTGCTTGGGAGGCAAGTGAGCATGCACCGCTTGCATCACCGCCTCGTATTGATGTGGTCCCGTAATCGCCAACACGCCAGGATGTTTGTCTAAGATCAGCTCAGCTTCCGCGCCCAGGCATCCAGTGACGACCACCTTCCCGTTTTCCGCCAGCGCCTCGCCAATGGCCTCAAGGCTCTCGTCGCGCGCGGTCTCGAGGAAGCCGCACGTATTGACGATTACGAGATCTGCGCCGTCATAGTCGGCGGACAGCTGGTAGCCTTGCGCCCGCAGCCTGGTGATGATCCGCTCAGAATCCACCAAGGCCTTGGGACAGCCGAGACTGACAAGGCCTATCGTGGGCGCGCTTTGCGGCATGGGGCAACTCAAGGCTTATGAAAAAACGCCCGGGGGCTCATACACGAATAAGCGCCCGGGCCAAACCCCCGCCGCAGTCGTCCCCTGAACTGGCGAGCCGGCCACTGCGCGCCCCGCGCTGTCGCCTTAACCCTGAAACAGCCAAGCGCCGGTGCGCCAGGCAAGCACGCCAAGAGCGATGGCGCTCAGGTTAAACAGCAAAAACCGCAGCACGATGATATTGACGGTGGCCTGCACCAAGCTGTGGACGACGCGAAAGCCGACATAAACCCAGGCGGCGATCAGCGCGATGGGATCAGCGCCCTCGGCGACCAATGTGTGGATGAGGCAGAGCGCGTAGAACAAAGTGGGCTGTTCGTGCAGATGATTATAATTGTCGGCCGGCCTTTGCGTCGCAGCAGGCAAGGCTGGCTTCTGGCCCGTGCGGGCGGCTTCTTCCGGGTCGATCTTCAGCTTGGCCATCGCGGGAAGGCGGGTGGCGTAAAGCCAAATCAGCATCACGAATGTCCACAC
>JAGWZH010000013.1 GCA_018971945.1 Alphaproteobacteria bacterium
CGTTTGGTCGTTTCCTTCAGGCGCGGATCGCACGGCTTTATCCGCTGCATCTTTTGGCTCTGACGCTGCTGGCGACGGCTGTTGGGACGGCGCTATTGCTGGGCAGGAGCGAGCAGGCCGAGGCTTACACGCTCCTTGGTTTCGCCGCCAATCTCTTGATGCTGCAAGGATTAAATGTTCCCGGCGCGGGCGCTTGGAACTTTCCAGCCTGGACCCTCAGCGCGGAGTTTTTCGCCTATCTCTGTTTTCCGCTTTTTCTCTTCCTTGCAAAGCCGTTTGCCAAGCGGGGATTGCTTTTCCTCCTGATCGCTTTGGTTTTCGTGGCCGCTGTGGAGATGGCTTGGGCCTTGGTCGCCGACGAGCGCCTTGGCGCCCTGACCCAGAATTGGGGCGTGCTGCGGGGGGCGTGCGGGGTTCTGGTCGGCGTCGCGCTCCGCTACGCCTTCGACAAGCTGCGCTGGAGCGCGCTGCAGTCTCTTGGCGCGGCGCTATCGGGCGGGCTGTTGGCGGGGATGGCAGCGGCGCAGGAGGCCCCGCTTGCGGCCCTTCATGCCGCCGCGGGGCTGATGATCCTTGGTCTTGCGGCCCTCGATCGCAGCGGCCGAAGGACCCCGATGGCCGCCCCCATGATGCAGCAGCTCGGCGAAATCTCGTTCGCCCTCTTCATTTTACATGTGCCGATCATGGTAATCGCGACGCAGGCGTTGGCGATCATGGGCTGGGACGGTGAGCTGAACTGGTGGGTTGCGATGGCCCTGATGGCGGCGTCGTTGGGGGGGGCGTTTCTTGCTAACCGCCTGGTGGAGCAGCCGGCGCGGGAGACGATCCGAAGCTGGCGTGCTTCTGGCCGGGTCCCTGCCGCAGCCTGAAGATCTCAGAAGCCTCTGAAGACCGCAAAGGCGTCGACCGCTGCGCGGTCTGTGCGCAGCGTATTCACTGGTGCGTCAGGATCGGCGTACCCGAGGGCCATGCCACAATAAACCATCTCTTGCGCTGTCAGGGCGAAATGGGCGTGGAGCGTATCCCGCAGCCGCGCCCAACATTCCTGCATGCAGCTGGCCACGCCGCGCTCATGGGCGACCAAAGCGATCGACTGCATGAACATGCCCATGTGCGCCCATTGGCCGTGGCCCATCCGGCGGTCGATGATAAAGAACAGGGCCGCCGGGGCGCCAAAGAATTCATAGTTTTTGGCAAGCCAAGCGAGGCGCGCGCCTTTGTCCTCTCTGGGGATGGAGAGCTTGGCGTAAAGATCCTCGCCCACCTTGTAGCGATAGGATCGATGGGGCTCCCAAAGCGCTTCAGGGTAGATCGGCCGGTCGCCTTCTTCACCGGCCGGATTGGACATGAGGGCGGTCTTGGCGAGGTCTATGATGGCGCGCTGCGCCGCTCCCGCTGTTGCGATCACTGTCCACGGTTGCACATTACCCCCAGACGGCGACCAGCGCGCGACGTCAAGAATGTCTCGGACGAGGCTCTCCGGGAGCGGATCGGGTTTGAAAGCGCGGGTGGAGATGCGAGTTTTCAGCGCCGTCGTGACGTCCATCCAAAATCTCCTTAAGCGTCGTGTTGCGTTCCTAGGCCAGTCGGGGCCGTCCTGCGACCTTTTTCCGACATTTTTAGCCCGGCGCGCGGACAAACCACAAAGGTCATGACGGTCTGGGCCGGAAGTTTGCCTTCGAAGGCGTCCGCTCCACCTCAGGAGCCTTGAGATCAAGGAGCGCGCGGTGCGGAGGATCATAGGACTGGCTGGGGCCTTGGTGCTGGGCGGGTGCGTCGCCGCGCAGCCGACCCAAAGCGGTTTTCTGGGCGACGCCGCCCTCCTGTCGCCGCCTCGGCAGGAAGGCGCTGCGCGCCTGCAGAGTTTCCGCGACGAACCGGCCCTTCTCGCCCTGAGCCGCGTCGCGATCGCGCCCAGCCGAGCGACCCAGCAAGCCCAAGAAGGCTGGACGCCCGCCGAATTGGCCCCGCTTCTGGCGGAGATCGACGCGGAGCTTTGCCGCGAGCTTTCGGAGCGGTTTGAGATTACCGATGATCCCGCCGCCATCCGGGTTCGAGCGGCGGTAACTGCGGTCGCCCGCACTGGTCAGGCCTCCTCTCTTGTCGCGGCCGCCGCGAGCCAGGCGATCCCTGGTCCTGGATCGGTCCGTCTGCCGTTCGGTCTTGGCGGCCTCTCTGCGGAGGCGGTGGCCGAGGACCCTGTCACCGGCGCGATTGTGGCCCAATTGACATGGGCGCGCCGGGCGCAGCTGGCTCTCGACGCAGGCAGTCTTTCACCGATTGGCGACGCCCACCGAATGGCGGAGCCTTTCGCCGATGCTTTCGGCCGCGTGCTGGCGGTGGAGGGGGCCTCGCCCGCGGCGGCGCGCAACCCTGAGCGCTGCCCGGGCTTTGCTGCGGCCGACGCCGGCCGCTTTATCGCCGCCCGATTGACAGGCTTGCACATGGTTCCGGCAGCGGAGTCCCCAGATATGGACAATTCTCGCGACGATCCTGCTCCGTCAGAGGCGGGGTCTGTGCGGGAACCTGGGCGGAGTTCCGACGCGGCCGCCGAGCGGCCGGAGACATGATCGCCCGATCAGACGGCGGCTTCCGTCGGCGCGTGGGGCAGGCAGGCGTTGGCCTGGGCCGCCCAGGCCAGCTTTCGCGCCAAGGCCCGACCTTTGCGATGGGCTTCGGAGATGTCCTTGGCGCGCATGCGGGCGGCTAGGAATTGCGCGTCTTTAAGGGCGGTTTCATCGGCGGCCACGCTTGCGGCGGCGTAGAGCCAGGCCAGAGCCTCGACCGGGTAGCGGTCTGCGAGCAAAGCCGCGTAGGCACGCATGGAGGGGCCATAGCCTTGTTCCGCCGCCTTACGAAAAAGGTCCTGCGCCTTGTCTTGATCAACCGGCTCACCCCGTCCTGCGGCGGCCAGGCGTCCCAAATGATGCAGAGCCGGGGGAAAATTCTGGGCCCTGGCCTTGTCGAGCCAGTCCCGCGCTAGGGTCTCGTCTCGTGCGGTCCCTACGCCAGCCAGGTGCGCCAGAGCGAGATTAACTTGAGCCAAAGGATCGCCCGCGTGGGCGGCGCGCCGAAAATGCGGCGTCGCCTCTTCGGGGCGGGCGTGAAAGCCGCCCTTTCCCAGCCAGTGCAAGATCCCGAGATAGCCGTCCGCGAAGGGGTCTCCCCGGGCGGCGGCCTCTTCAAAGAGACGCCGCGCTAATGGGAAGCGACCACGTTCGAAAGCGTCGATCGCCTCCAAAAGGCTCGGGGGCGGCGCTGCGGGCGCGATCATACAGCGAAGCTGACGCCGCAGCCGCAGCTCGAGACAGCGTTCGGATTGCGCACCTGGAATCGGGCTCCGATCAATTCGTCCACCCACTCGATCACGGCGCCTTCAAGCAGGGGAACGGACACCGCGTCCACATAGAGCTTCGCGCCGTGGTTCTCGATCTCGACATCGTCCGGTTCTGGGCCTGCGACGAGCGCGAGATCATACTGAAAGCCTGAACAACCGCCGCCTTGCACCGCCACGCGCAAGCCGCGCGTGCCCCCATCCTGGACGCTCAGCGTCAGGAGGCGCTTTGCGGCGCTTTCGCTTAAATGAATATTCGTCATGGTAAGACAACCCATATCAGAAAAACGCGCCGACCGCCTATAGCGGCGGAAAGTCCGAGTGTGGAGCTGAACCCGCCAATGCCGACGTCTCGAACAAAATCCGCCATCGCTGGCGAAGCGGGTCTTGCCCCTTATGCGACCGACTGGCGGCGGTCTCGTGGGCGGTTGCATGAGGAGCCTGAGAGCGCCTCGCGCACCCCTTTCGAACGCGACCGCGACCGGGTGATCCATTCCAGCGCTTTTCGATATTTGAAGGGCAAGACCCAGGTCTTCGTTGCCCATGAGGGGGACTATTTCCGCACCCGCCTGACCCACTCCCTCGAAGTGGCGCAGATCGCCCGGTCTTTGGCGCGACGTTTGCGATTGGATCCGGATCTGGCTGAAACCTGCGGCCTGGCCCATGATCTGGGGCATCCTCCTTTCGGCCACACGGGCGAGGATGTTCTCAAGGCCTGCATGGCTGATCTGGGCGGTTTCGACCACAACGCGCAAACCCTGAGGGTGCTGACCGATCTTGAGCACGCCTATCCTCTTTTTGACGGTCTGAACCTGACATGGGAAACGCTTGAGGGCGTCGTCAAGCACAACGGGCCCCTGTTGCGGCATGGCGTCGACGAAGACGATCTTCCTGAAGCGATCCGCCGCTACAACGCCCGGCACGATCTGGAGCTTGCGACATTTCCAGGCGTGGAGGCCCAAGTCGCCGCCCTCGCCGACGACATCGCCTATAACAACCATGATATCGACGATGGGTTGCATTCGGGTCTGTTCAGCCTCGATGAGCTGCGGTCGGCCTCCCCGCTTGTGGACGAGTATATCCAGGGCGTCTGGCAGGACTATCCGGGCCTTGACGACAACCGGCAGCGCAAGGAGCTTGTGCGCAGGCTGATCGGCGCTTGGGTGGATGATCTCGTGGAAGAAACCCAAGCCCGCGTCGCCAGCTATCGCCCGGCTGACGCAGAGGCAGTGCGCGGCTTGAACGAGCCGTTAGTCAGTTTTTCCGAGGCGATGTTTGAAGAGGCCGCCCGTCTGCGCCGCTTCCTGATGGCCAATATGTATCGGCATTGGAAGGTGAACCGCCGCCGCGCGATGGCCAAGCGCATCGTCAAAGAGCTCTTCGAGCAGTTCCTTGATGACCCCGCTACGCTGCCCGGGCGTTGGCAAAAAGGTCTCGCTGATCAGCCCCCCACGGTCGTGGCCAGACGCGTCTGTGACTATATCGGCGGCATGACGGATGATTCCGCCATCGAAGAGCATGGCCGTTTGTTCAGCTTCGATCGCGCTTGAGAGCGTTAAGCCGTTATATACTGCGCTTTGCGACGATTCTCGTCGCGGCTTATGGCGTGGCGGTGGCGATGAGGGCCCGGCCGAGCGTGAGGATTGGGGCCGATGGGCAAGCATGATCGTCGGCGCATGGCCCCTCAGGCTTTCACCCCGCTTGGGGAGGCGCGGGCCCGAGGCGCAGGCGGGCGTCGCGATCTCGACGACGACGCCCCGCGCCGACCGCTTTTGATCTATGTTCTTCTGTGCGGCTTGGTTCTGGGCGCTGGAGCCTTTTTGTGGCGCGCCTATGACGACGGCGCGGGGCAAGGCCCAATCCGCGTGCCCCCTGCGCAGGAGCGCTTTAAGGAGCGTGGCCCTGGCGCTGACGAGATCCCGACGCCGATAGAAGATCAGCTCCGCACGGCTTCGCCGCCCTCCATCCAGGGCTTCGCTGAAGGACCGGAAGAGCCCTTGAGCCCCGAGGAAGAGGAGGCTTTGGCGGCGCCGATGGGTCCGCCGGTCTTCGTCAACGACGGCGCCTTTGTGGCTCAGATCGCGGCTCTTCAGTCCGAAGACGGGGTAGGCCCGTTGTGGCGACGGCTCGCCGACCGCGCCCCGGATTTGTTCGAACAAGCCCGGATGGATGTCCAGAGGGCCGACTTGGGCGCCCGCGGCGTTTATCTGCGCGTGCGGGTCGGCTATTTTCCAGACCGTGAAAACGCCGCCCGCTTCTGCGCGCGGATGCGGGCCATGGGTCAGGATTGCATGGCGGTGGAACGGGAATGATACTGGCCTGCGCTTTGGGCGTTCGCGAACCCGTGCTCACGGCGGAGACCAGCGCCCTGCTCAAAGAGGCGCGGCCGTGGGGGCTGATCCTGTTCCGAGAGGCCTGCAAGACTCCGATGCAGGTGCGCGCCTTGACCGAGGACCTGCGCGAGGCTTGCGGACATGATGCGATTGTGTGGATTGATCAGGAGGGGGGGCGGGTCGCCCGGTTGAAGCCGCCGTCTTGGCCCTTGTGGCCGGCGGCCCTTCGCTACGGCGCGCTCTACGAGAAGGACCCCGAGGCAGGTCTTGAGGCTGCATGGCTTGGCCATCGCCTGATCGCTCACGAACTCAAGGCGATTGGCGTCAATGGCGATTTTGCGCCGGTTTTGGACGTGCCCGCGGACGGCTCCGATCCGATCATCGGCGATCGCGCGTTCGGCCTTGACGCCCACACCGCGGCTCTTTTGGGGGGCGCGGCGCTTCAGGGGCTGCGGGAGGGTGGGGTCGCTGGCTGCGTCAAACATATTCCTGGCCATGGCCGCGCTGACGTCGACAGCCATATTGGATTGCCGCGGGTGGGGGAGGGGATGAACGCCCTGGCGATCGATATAGCCCCTTTCCGGGCCTTGACGCCTCAGGCCGAGGCCGCCATGACCGCCCACATCGTGTACGCCGCTCTTGATCCCACCCGGCCAGCGACGCAATCGCCAATCGTGATCGATTTCATCCGCAACGACATCGGATTTCAGGGTCTTTTGATCAGCGACGATCTCGACATGAACGCGCTGTCGGGGACCTTGGCGAAGAGGGCCGCGGCTGCTTTCGACGCCGGTTGCGACCTTGTGATACAGTGCAGCGGGGTCGCCTCCGACATGGCGCTGACGGCTGAGGCTGCGCCGGCGTTGCAGGGCGAGGCCCTCGCCCGCGCGCAGCTGGTGGAGGCGGTGGCCCGACAAAGCGCTGGAGATTTCGACGCGGCCGAGGCCTGGTGGCGTTTCCGCGCTTTGATGGGGGCGGACGTGGGTTTAAAACTCGCCTAGCGTGGTGCATCTGATCTGCGGCGGAGGATCAAGACGGCGTCAGCGGTGCGTTCGATATGAATTGGACGGCTAAAGCGGCGGAAGCCGCGAAAGGCTTGCGGCTTGGGATAACCTGTTTGAGAGGCGATCGACGATTGTCCCGCGCTGGATCATCCCACCGAGCGCATGATCAAGGACCCTGTCAGATGCGCCTCGCCTTCAAGCCGCTGGGCGAGGCACGCTGGTCTTGATGGCGCGCGCCAGCCCTTGGCGGCTGGCGGAATGCAGGGGCGAAAGGCTTGGCGCGCG
The DNA here is from genome assembly GCA_018971945.1 of Alphaproteobacteria bacterium. Lineage (GTDB taxonomy): Bacteria > Pseudomonadota > Alphaproteobacteria > Caulobacterales > Aquidulcibacteraceae > REEB509. The sequence goes on from JAGWZH010000013.1 coordinate 6,957, forward strand.
AGGGCGCTGGACGCCGTCGCTTCGGGGATCTGCAGGGATCGGAGCCGATCGCTTCTTTCAGCGTTTGGCGCGATGTGTGATGACGAAGCCCCGATAGGGGCCTATATGTAGAGCCAACGATGCGTGTGTATGGCGCGGCGAGCACGGCGGCGGACCGCCGTGGACGCTGAATGGAAGGACGACGATGCATTTCCCCGGTTGGATCCCTCTTCTTATTGTTTTGGGTCTTGCGTTTCTCTTGTTCGGCAAGCCGGGCCGTCTGTCCTCGATCATGGAGGACTTTGGCAAGGGCATCAGCGGATTCAAGAAAGGCATGGACGATGGACGGGCCCAAGCGTCAGAGAGCGCGACGTCAGAGACGCCTCGACAGCTGCCGAACGGGACCCCGCCCCAAGACAACGCCGGCGCCCGCACCGACGATCGCACTGGCGCTTGATCGTCCGTCGCCGCATCCACGAAAGGCGTTAGGCCATGCTGCCCGGTCTTGGCGTCACGGAAATCTTGGCGCTTGGGGTTCTGGCGCTTCTGGTGGTGGGTCCCAAAGACCTGCCGCTGATGATGCGGAAGATTGGGCGTTGGACGTCGCGTCTGCGGGCCATGGCGCAGGAGTTTCGGACCGGCTTTGACGAACTCGCCCGACAGGCGGAACTTGATGAGCTGAAGCGCGAGGTGGATGCGTTGCGCCGCGCCAATCCGCTCAATGATTTGCGGCAGCCCTTAAAAGACTTGGACCGGGACCTTCGTCAGACCGTGACCTCCCCTCTGACCCCATCCTCCCTGACCGCGACGACCAAGCCCGCCGTTTCCGCTTTACCCCCCTTGCCCGCCGATCCTGGACCGGCAGCCGAGGCGACCTTCGACGCGGCGCCTCCCGAGGAGACGCCCCGCTCCGCTGCTGGAGGCGGCCCCTCATGAGCCGCACCGCCGCGCCGGAGGAAGACGAGGTCGAGGCGAGCCGCGCTCCTCTGCTGGAGCATCTCTTCGAGCTCCGCACCCGCCTTTTATGGGCATGTGGCGCGGTGGTGGCGGGGACGGCCTTGTCTTACGCCTTCGCGACGCGGATTTATCTGTTTTTGGTGAACCCTTATCTTGCAGCGGTCGCCCGCAAGGAGGGCAAGCCGATTGATGAGACGACGATCAGCCTTCAGGCCACAGGGCCCTTTGAGACCTTCATCACCAATCTCAAGCTGTCGCTGTTCGCCGGGATCATTCTGGCGTTCCCTGTGGTGGCCTATCATCTTTACGCCTTTGTGGCGCCAGGCTTGTACAAGCGCGAGCGCAAGGCGGCGGCGCCGTTCCTCATTGCTGCCCCAATCATGTTCCTCGGCGGCGCAGCGTTCGTCTATTACGTCGCCTTGCCGTTCGCGATGCAGTTCGCGCTCGGCCTTACCGTCAACCAAGGACCTGTGCTTATTGAGCTCAATGTGCGGGTGACGGAGTATCTGACGCTGGTCACCACCCTGATTTTGGCTTTCGGCTTCTGCTTCCAGATGCCGGTTGTGTTGGCGCTTTTGGGGCGCATGGGCGTGGTCAGCGCGTCCATGCTGCGAAAAGGGCGGCGTTTCGCCATTGTCGGTATCGCGGCCTTCGCCGCCTGCGTCACCCCGCCCGACGTGATCTCGATGGCGTTGATGGCGATCCCGGTTTACCTGCTCTACGAGGCGTCGATTTGGATTGTTCTTGTGATCCAGAAGAACAAGGCGGCGGCGGAGCAGGCGGCAGGACGGGCGGCCCCGGCGGAGTAGCCCCCGCCCAGAAGGGGAATGGCTTCATGCACGATATCAAGGCGATCCGCGACGATTTCTCCGCTTTCAAGGCCGCCGTCGGCCGACGCTCGCTGTCAGCGGAAGCGCGCGCCCATATCGAAGCCATTCCGGGTCTCGATGAGCTGCTGCGTGCGGCGAAAACCAAAAAGCAGGAGGCCGAAGCGGGCCGCAACGCCGCCTCTAAAGCGATCGGGGCGGCCAAAGCCAGGAAAGATGAGCCCGAAGCTGTCCGATTGATGGAGGAAGTGGCGCGGCTCAAGGCCGTCATAGAAGACGCTGGCGCCGCCGAGGCGCGCCTTGAAGACGAGCTGCACGCGATCCTCGCCGGTCTTCCCAACCTGCCGGCTGTGGATACGCCTGACGGACCGGACGAGAGCGCCAATATAGAACAACGTCGCTGGTATCGAGGGACAGGACGGGGACCTCCGGGCGTTGACCTATCCGCTGACCATGTGACCCTCGGCGAAGGCTTGGGGATGATGGACTTCGAGGCGGCTGCGCGGATGAGCGGGGCGCGGTTCGTGGTTTTGAGGAAGGACCTCGCCCGTCTGGAACGCGCGTTGAGCGCCTTCATGCTGGACTTGCAGACGGGCGAGCACGGCTATGAGGAGACGAGCCCACCCTATCTTGTCCGGGATGAAGCGATGTTCGGCACAGGCCAGTTGCCGAAATTTTTCGACGATCAGTTCCGCGTGGGGACCGAGCATTGGCTCATCCCGACAGCGGAGGTTTCTCTGACCAATACTGTCCGCCACACGATCCTTGAGGAGGCGGTGCTGCCATTGCGGCTCGCGGCCGACACGCCATGTTTTCGCGCTGAGGCGGGCGCCGCGGGCCGCGATGCGCGCGGCATGATCCGCATGCACCAGTTTCGCAAGGTGGAGCTCGTCTCGATCACGCGTCCGGAAGACAGCCGGTCAGAGCATGAGCGCATGACCCAATGCGCCGAAGAGGTTTTGAAGCGTCTTGAGCTGCCGTTTCGCACGATCCTGCTCTGCGCGGGCGACATGGGTTTCGGCGCGCAGAAGACCTATGATCTGGAGGTCTGGCTGCCGAGCCAGGGCGTGTATCGAGAGATTAGTTCCTGCTCGAACTGTGGGGATTTTCAGGCCCGTCGCATGAACGCCCGTTTCCGGCGAGGCGAGGGGGGCAAACCAGAGTTCGTGCACACCTTAAACGGATCAGGGCTAGCGGTGGGTCGCGCGCTGGTCGCGGTGCTTGAGAACGGCCAGAATCCTGACGGGTCAATCAGCCTGCCGGCGGCGCTAGCGCCCTATATGGGTGGAAAGACCCGGATCGAACGCGGGTGAATGACGCCCAAGCCACGGAGACATTGCTCTGGAGAACAAGCCGCAGCGACGATGGCGACCGCCTGCTGAGGCCGGGAACATGCCTGTCGCCGCTGCGGGAGCGTCCCAGGCGGTTCTCCGCCCAAAGCGCGCGGGGGCCGCAGCCTTTGTGCTAGACGAGACAAATGTGGGGATCAGGCATGCGCATTTTGTGCACCAACGATGACGGCATCCATGCCCCGGGTCTTACAGTCTTGGAGCACATCGCGCGCAGCATCGCCGACGATGTCTGGATCGTCGCCCCAGAAACCGAGCAATCGGGCGCCTCCCGCGCTTTGACGCTGACGGCGCCAATCCGCGTGCGGTCCGCAGGCGAAAAGAGGTTCGCCGTCATCGGCACGCCGACAGACTGTGTTCTTCTCGCGATGCAGGACCTGATGTCGGACGGCCTGCCTGATCTCGTCCTGTCCGGCGTCAACCGAGGCCAGAACCTCGCCGAGGACGTGACTTTTTCCGGCACAATCGCCGGCGCCATGCAAGGCATGCAGTTGGGGGTCAAAGCGATCGCTCTCTCGCAGGCGAAAGGCCTGCGCGGCGACGCCCCCATCCCTTGGGAAACCGCGCGTGCTTATGGCCCTCTGGTCGTTCAAACTCTTCTCGACGCTGGATGGCCCGCCGGCGTGGTGATGAACGTCAATTTCCCCGATCGTTCGCCGCAGGACGTGGCAGGCGTGGAAGTGACCCGCCAGGGGCGCCGCGACCAGCACATTCTTTATGCCGACAAGCGGACGGATTTGCGGGGGGAGGCCTATTATTGGTTGGGTTTCCATGGCCGCCTGTCGAGCCCGCCTGAAGGCACCGATCTTCGTGCTGTTTACGAGGGGCGGATCGCAGTGACGCCTTTGCATATTGATCTGACCCATGAGCCCGCGCTTGCGCCTCTGAGCGACTGGATCTCCAAGAGCGCCTGGGGTCTGAGGGACGGCGACTGATGCGGGAGGGGGACCTTGATCAACGCCTGATGCGTTTTGTGCTGGAGATGCGGCAGGCTGGCGTCACCGAGCCCAAAGTGCTCGCCGCCATGGAACGAACCCCGCGCGCGGCCTTTGCGCCTGATCATATGGCGGCTTTGGCTCTGGACGACGTGTCCCTGCCGCTGCCCTGTGGACAGATCATGACCAAACCTTCGCTTGTGGGCCGAATGGTCACCGCCCTGGCCTTGTCGGGCGGCGAGCGGGTTTTAGAGATTGGCTGCGGCTCTGGCTACCAGACCGCCGTCATGGCCCAGATCGCGGCGCGGGTGACGGGGTTGGATCGACATGTCCGGCTGGTCACCGCCGCGCGAGCGGCTTTGGGCAAGCTGCGTTTGGATCCCGCCCAGACCTATCTGGGCGACGGCAGACGCGGCTGGGTTCAAGCTGCCCCTTATGACAGGATTATCTTAAACGCGGCTGTGGCGTCCCTCCCCGAGCCGCTTGTGGAGCAGGCGGCCCAAGGCGGCATGATCCTCGCGCCGATGGTGGGACCGCTTGGTCCGCGGCTCACGCTTTGGAGGGTCGGTATGGACGGTGCGCTGGGATCTGGCCAGGATTTGGGCGCTGTCGCGTTTCCGGCGCTGAGCGAAGGCCTGATCGCGGCGGCGGAGGAGTGCTCTGGACCTTGAGGCGCAGCCTAACGCGGGCTGAAAGAGAGCGGCATATGCACAAATCTTTGAGATTGATCATGTTGTCTGCGGGCGTTTCCGCCTGCGCGTCGGGTCAGGCGCCCGCGCCGGTGGACTATCGCGGGGCCGGCGGGCCGCCGCCACCCGTCAGCGGGTCGAGGCCGGCGCCGATCGAACGGCCGGTTTTGAACGAACGCCCTGTGGAGCCTCGCTCGTCCTCTGCCCCCGACAGCGTGTGGGAGGGGGAGGGAGCGCCGCTGTCGCTTTGGGCGCTGCAGCCGGAAGAAGCCCAACCTTATGACCCCCGCGAGCCCGAGCCTGCCCATGTCGTGGCCCCTGGAGAGACCCTGTACACCATCGCTGCCCGACGCCAGGTGCCTTTGCGCGCCTTGATCGACGCCAATGGTCTGGCTGCGCCTTTCCGCGTCGAGGAGGGGCAGGTGCTGATCCTGCCGCCGCCGGCGACGCATACGGTGCGCCCCGGCGAGACGCTCGCCCTGATCGGCCGGCGCTACAATGTCGACTTGCGGTCGCTTGCTCTTCTGAATCGGCTTCCCGCTCCTTACGCTCTCGAGCCGGGGGATCGGCTGATCCTGCCAGCCGGCGCCAGGGCTGCGGCGGTCGCGTCTCAGACGCAGCCGCCCGCGCCCCGGTCCGCCCTCGCTTCTGGACGCCTCGCCTGGCCTTTGCGGGGCGCGGTGTTGTCCTCGTTTGGGGCCGAGAGGCCGGGCGGACCCGCCCAATCCATCGACATCGAGGCGTCCCCTGGAGCCCCTGTTTTCGCCGCAGCGGATGGGCGAGTCCTCTTCGCGGGCGAGGGGCCGGCGGCCCTGGGAGGCCTGGTGATTCTGGACCATGGCGACGGGCTTGTCAGCACCGTAGGCCTTGTCACGGGCTTCCAGGTGGATGATGGCGAGCGGGTGGAACAAGGCCAGTTTTTGGCCTTCGCAGCAGGCTCCCGGGTCTTGTTGCAGGTGCGGGAGAATGGGGTTGCTTTAGATCCCCTCGGCCTCTTGGCGCAGCCCTGATCCCCCGCGGGCGTCGCGCACGCCGATTGACGCCTCCTCGGCCGCTCGCCGTGCGGCGATGAACTGCTGAGCTGTGCGTCCAGAGCGGGCGCCCCGGGCCATGGCCCATGTCAGGGCCTCGGCCCTCAATGTCTCCGGATCGGTCTTAAGGCCGAAATGCGTGGCGAAAGCAGCCACGATCTCGAGATAGGCGGCTTGATCAAGCGGGTGAAATCCGAGCCAGAGGCCGAACCGATCAGACAGAGACAGTCGTTCTTGCTCGGCGTCGGCGGCCATCGGATCGCTGTGGGCGTCGCCTCGCGCGCCGCCCACGATATGGCGCCGATTGGCTGTCGCGTAGACGAGCACGCGGGCTCCAGCGGCGGCCAGCCCGCCGTCGAGGGCGGGCTTCAAGGCCCTTAGGGCGGCGTCGCCGGGCTCGAGGGCCAGATCATCCAAAAAAAGGATCGCCCGGTCTGACGAAGCGGCGAGCGCCTCAACGAGCGCTGGGGCGTCGCTGAGCGCTACGGCTGGAACCTCCACAAGCTTGACGCCGGCGGTGGCCCCCGCGACGGCTTTCACCAGCGCGCTTTTCCCCGTCCCCCGCGCGCCCCATAACAGCGCATGATTGGCCGGCCGGCCCGCGGCGAAGGCCTGGGTATTGGCGAGCAGCGCAGCCTTTTGCGTCTCCATGCCTTTGAGGAGAGCCAGGGGCAGGGCGGTTTCCTGGTCCACCTCCTCCAGCCGGCGGCTTGCCGGCCGCCATACAAAACACTGTGCGCTTCCAAGCGCGATGGGAAGATGTGGCGGCGCAAGGCGCTCCAAAGCCGCCGCTATCCGTTCCAGAATCGCCCGATAGGTGTTCATGCATTTCTTTCCCGTCACGCCATTGACAGCCGCGCGGGCCGATTGCGTCGCGCCGCAAAGCTTCTATATACCGCGCATTCTTCGTTCTTGCGTGAGATCGGCAGGACGCCACCCGGCGCGTTGTTCGGATCGTTTGACCACGCGGGGGCTCCCGAATCTTCTGCTGAGGACACCGCTGCGATGGACCAGAATATCGCCTTCCTGATCATGATGGGCGTGCTCTTCGTGATCTGGTATTTCTTGCTGATACGCCCACAATTGCGCCGTCAAAAAGCGATGCAAGAAATGCTCGCCGGGTTGAAGCGCGGCGACACGGTAGTCACTTCGGGTGGGTTGATCGGCAAGATTCGCTCTGTGACGGACGATGAGGTGCGGCTGGAGCTTGCGCAAAACGTGGAAGTCCGTGTGGTTCGCGGCATGATCGCAGACGTGCGGAACAAAACGGAGCCGACCCCGGCGAATGACTCCAAAGCCGAAAAGAGCTGACCCCGAGGGCCGACGGAGCGCCTGCTCCGTTTGTGTCCCCGTCGCGGTTTTGCCAGTCGCGTTATTGCCTCCCGCGGATTGAAGGAGCGGCCATGCTCGCAGTTGCCCGATGGCGCATAGTGTTGGTGGCCTTGGTCACCGTGCTTGGCGTGCTGTTCGCCGTTCCCAGCTTTTTGACCCCGGCCCAGCGGGAGGCGCTTCCGCCCTTCTTTCCGAAGGCGGGGGTGAATCTCGGCCTTGATCTGCAGGGCGGCTCTTATCTGCTCTTGGAGATCGACAGTCCTGCTTTGATCCAGAGCCGGCTTGAGAAGATCGTCAACGACATGGAGACCGCCTTGGTCGACGCGCCGGGCGATCCCATCGATTTCGAGATCATCGGCGCGGACGGCGAAACCGCGGCCATTCGTCTGTTGGAGCCGAGCGATCAGACCCGGGCGCTTGCGGCCTTGGAGACCATCGTCACCGAGGTGGCTGCGGGCGGTTTCGGGGCCGTTGTCGCCGACATTGCGTTCACCCCATCGCCCGATGGCGTGATCGAGGGCCGCATCACCGAACGGGCCCTTGAGCTCTTGCGTCGGCAGGCGGTTGGAGAAGCGATTGAAGTCATTCGCCGACGGATAGACCCCACAGGCACGAGCGAGGTCTCGATCACGCGTCAAGGCGAAGACCGGATCAATGTCCAAGCGCCAGGCATGAACGATCCGGAGCTTTTAAAGCAACGGATCGGGCAGACCGCGGCGTTGACTTTCCATGAGGTGGACGCCCGTGTCAGTCCCCAGGATATTGCTGAGGGCCGGCCTTTGCCCATGGGAACGGTTGTTTTGCCGAGCCAGGATGGCGGGTTGGAGGCGGTCCGGGCCCGCCCCCGCATGGAGGGGGGCAATCTGACTTCCGCCCGGTCTGGCCAAGACCAGCAAAACGGCGGCTGGGTGGTGAATTTTCGCCTCGACAGCGAAGGCGCCCAGATCTTCCGGCGCTACACGACCGAAAATGTTGGCCAACGATTCGCCATCGTTCTTGACGGTCTTGTCCTCAGCGCCCCGGTCATTCGAGAGCCGATTGTCGGAGGCTCGGGGCAAATTTCGGGCAGTTTCACCGCCGAGCAGGTGGCGGAACTATCGTTGTTGCTGCGCGCAGGGGCTTTGCCGGCGCCGTTGGAAGTCATCGAACAGCGGTCTGTGGGACCGGGATTGGGCGCCGACGCCATTGAAGATGGGGTGAAGGCTGGCGTGTTCGCCGCGGCCGGGGTCTTGTTGTTCATGGGTCTGGCTTACGGGCTGTTTGGCCTGTTCGGGTGCATCGCGCTGATCGTCAATATGGTTCTTCTGGTGGCGGGGATGTCTCTGGTGGGCGCGACGCTCACATTGCCAGGAATCGCAGGCCTGATCCTCACCATGGCCATGGCGGTCGACGCCAATGTGTTGATCTATGAGCGTATGCGGGAAGAGGCGCTCAATGGCCGGGGGCCAGCGATCGCCATCGACGCCGGTTTCTCAAGAGCGATGGTCACGATCGTCGACGCCAACCTCACGACGATCCTGGCGGCGATGATCCTGTTCCAGTTCGGCGCTGGCCCCGTGCGCGGCTTCGCTTGGACCTTGTCTTTGGGGGTCGTCACCTCGGTCTTCACCGCGGTTTTGGTGACCCAGATCTTGGTCGCCCTATGGTTCCGCGTTGCGCGGCCCAAGACCTTGCCGATCTAGAGGAGCGCGTGCGATGGGTTGGTGGCCGCTGATCAAGCTGATCCCCAAAAGGACAAACTTCAAATTCGTGTCCCTAGCGATGCTGTTTGGCGTCTTGTCATTTGTCGGCTGCGGCCTTTCGGTCGCCGCGATTTTTTCTGCAGGGCTGCGAGAGAGCCCTGTTGCGCTTTACAGCGAGGGCACAGGCGGACCATTGGAACGGGTCGGCCATATCCTGTCGCAGGGTTTCAATCTTGGCATCGACTTCAAGGGCGGCACGCTGATTGAACTGGAGGCCGGCGGCCCGGTGCCGATCGACGCTCTGCGCCAAACCGTAAGCGGCATGGGCTTAGGCGACGTTCAGGTGCAGAATTTTGGTGATCCGAGCCATGCTCTGGTGCGCTTTGAGAGCCCCGCTGGTTCAAGTCCTGCTGATGTGGCTGACGAAGTCAAGGCCGAGATCAGAGGGCTTCTGCAAGAGGTTGATTTCACCCGCACTGAAGTGGTAGGTCCCGTCGTTTCCGAAGAATTATTTGTCGGAGGATTGACCGCGCTCGGCCTCGCCATTGTAATGATGCTGATTTATATTTGGTTTCGCTTCGAATGGCAGTTCGGACTTGGGGCGATTTTAGGCCTGTTCCATGATGTTCTGCTTGTGTTGGGCTTGTTCTCGATTTTTCGGATCGAGTTCACGTTGACGATCATCGCAGCGCTTCTGACCATCATTGGTTATGGCATCAACGATACCGTCGTCGTTTTTGATCGCATCCGAGAAAATCTTCGAAAATACAAAAAGATGCCTCTTACAGATCTTATCGATCTGTCGATTAATGAGACCCTTTCGCGTACGATCATGACCGGCGTGACCGCGCTGATGGCGCTCGCAGGTCTGATTTGGTTGGGCGGGGAGGCGCTTTTTGGATTCGCCGTTGCGATGTTCTTCGGCATCGTCGTCGGCACCTATTCATCGATCTATGTCGCTGCGCCAGCGCTTTTGATTTGGGGCGTAAAGCGAGGCTGGGAGGACCCCAAGCAGAAAGCGTCTGCTGAAAACGCCGCCGCCGGCGCGCCCTAGGGCGTCAGCCGGTCTCGTGAAGCGGGCTTTGGAAGCCTGAAAAGCGCCCAAGATCAATCCTGGGCTTGCGACGTCTCGCTTTGGGTCGAGCCTCTCCGATCCCAAAGCGCCGCGGCGCGGCGATGCGATAAGGGGCCAGATCGGATCAGCGCGCGCTTAAGGCCCGCGGTGACGCGCTGACGGAGGACAGCGACGGAGCGTGGCTGGGCGAGGTCCCGGGTCAAAGGGGTTGTGCAGGCGGGACAGGGCGAACCCTTCCCCGGGGCAAGACCGAACGCCTTTCTTCAGCGAGCCTGCGACGGCTGGCTTTGGCCCTTGGGTGTGGCGAAGGCGGCCGGCCGGTGGCCCGCCCTGACCATGGGCGCTATGTCGGGAATGGACCGCGGGCGTCATACGCCCCGACCCTAAGGTCGGGGCGCTGAGCGAAGGCCGCAGGCGCGATCCTCAAGCGGCCCGGAGATTGGCGTTGGCGAAGTCCCAATTGATCAAATGGTCAAGGAACGTCTTGATGAAGTCCGGCCGACGGTTCTGGTAGTCGAGATAATAAGCGTGCTCCCACACATCCAGGGTCAGGAGCGGGGTGGCCCCGGCTTCGGTGAGAGGGGTTTCCGCGTTGGGGGTCTTTCGGATTTCGAGTTTGCCGCCTTTCGCCACGAGCCAAGCCCAGCCGGATCCGAACTGCGTGGTCGCTGCTTGGGAGAAGGCTTCCGAAAACCCCTGATAATCGCCGAAGGACGCTGTGATCAGCGCGCCGATCTCGCCGGTTGGCTGACCGCCGCCTTGTGGCTTCATCGAAGCCCAGAAGAAATCGTGGTTCCAAACTTGGGCAGAATTATTGAATAAGCCTGCTTTGGCCGGATCCCCGACACTGTCTTGGATGATCTCTACCAGGCTCGCGTTCGCCTGTGGCGCGCCCTCGATCAACTTGTTGAGATTGTTCACATAGGCTTGATGATGCTTCCCATGATGGAACTCAAATGTGGTCGCCGAGATATGCGGCATGAGAGCGTCCTTCGGATACGGAAGGGGATTGAGGGTGAACGGCATCGACAGGCTCCGTGAAGGCTGGTGGAAGTTGACCGGAACGAGGCCTCAGCTTACGCCCGCGCTAAGACAGACGCTGGCGCGAGGCGCCCTCGCTCTATATAGCGACCGTTTCTTGATGCGGCGAGATGAGGCTAGGCATGGCGGAACTTGAGGGTGCTGCTTGGCCTAAAACGGACGCCGTTGACGCCAAGGCGGATCCTGCGGCGGGCGCGATGTCCGCGCCGTCTCTGACGAAGGCTTTGGTGGCGGCGCCGACCCTGGCGGCCCGCGCTCCTCCTGCCGTGTCGACCGGAGACTCGCTCGCGTCAACCGATGGGATCGTCCGACGGGTTGACGAGGACCGGTGGCTTGCGAGCCGGTTTGCGCAGGCCCGCGTCCGTCAGTCGCTCGAAACGCTCTATGCGTTCAGCTATGAGGTCGCCCGGACCGCAGAGGTCGTCAGCGACCCTGGTTTGGGCCGCATCCGCCTCGCCTGGTGGCGGGACGCGGTGACGGGCGGCCCCAGCGGCGCCCAGGGCCTCCCGGCGGCGATCAAAGCGCTGATGGAGGAGACGCCCCTCGAGGCTGGGCGTGTCGTGGCCATGATCGAAGCCCGCGCCCATGATCTCGAGGCGGAGCCTTTCGAGGGATGGGGGGATTTGGAGGCCTATGTGGATGCGACGGCTGGCGCCGTGGCCCATCTCGCTTTGCAGATCTGTCTTGCCGGTCAGGCGTGGCCGCTGCAGGCGACCAACTGCGCGCGGGCGGTCGGCCGCGCATGGGGCTTTACTGGACTGACGCGGGCGTCGAGCGTTTGGGCCGCGCGTCGGCGCATGTTTTTGCCGCAACGGCTGCTCGCGCACCTGAATCTTAAGCCTGAGGTGTTGTTTGCAGGCGGCGGGGCGCACGTGATCCAGCAGGCCCGCCTCGCGATGCTGGACCGGGCGCGGTTCGCGTTTCAGCAGGCCAGGGATTTGGCGAGGGTCATGCCGGCGGCGGCGTTCCCGGCCATTGGATATGTAGCCCTGGAGCCATTATACCGGGCGCAACTTTTGGCGGGTCAAGAAAAGGCCCCTATCAGCCTTTTGAGGCGGCAGATGAAGCTGCTGGCGGCTTCCGCGCTCGGTCGTTTCTAGAGCGCCGCGCGCCACCGGTCCAAGTCGGCCAGAGCGCGGTCCGAAAGGCCGGCTTTCCGTGCTCGGGCTTTGTCGGCGCCGCGAAGGCGTTTGCCGTTCGGCCCCCGAGGGGGCGTGTCGTCTTCGAGAGGCGGGAACAGCCCGAAATTAATGTTCATCGGCTGGAATGTGCCCCCGCTTGTCGCACGCCGCCCGATGGGTGCGTCGCCCATGAGCTCCCCACCCATGAGCTCCCCACCCATGAGATCGCCGCCTGTGAGATGTCCGCCCGTGACATGGGCCAAGAGGGCGCCAAGAGCTGTTGTCTGCGGCGGGAGGCTGATCGTCAGGCCCAGGCGCTCCCGCGCGGCGAACAGCCCCGCCAGAAGCCCGATAGCCGCGCTTTCGACATAGCCCTCGCAACCGGTGATTTGTCCGGCGAAGCGCAGCCGCGGCTGCGCCTTGAGTTGCAGGGTCGGGTTCAGAAGCTTGGGGGAGTTGAGGAAGGTGTTTCGGTGGATCCCGCCCAGCCGGGCGAACACCGCTTGTTCAAGTCCGGGGATCATGCGGAGCAGATCGGCCTGCGCGGAGTGTTTTAATTTGGTCTGGAAGCCGACCATGTTGAAAAGCGTGCCAAGCGCGTTGTCCTGGCGCAGCTGCGCTACCGCATAAGGACCCTTGCCTGTGCGGGGGTCGGTGAGGCCGACTGGCTTCATGGGCCCAAACCGCAAGGTGTCCAGGCCGCGCGCCGCCATCACTTCGATCGGCAGACAGCCCTCGAAATAGGGCGTGTCTTTTTCCCAGTCCTTGAATTCGGTCTTCGGCGCCTCCAGCAGCGCTGCGACGAACGCTTCATATTGGGCCTTGTTCAAGGGGCAATTGACGTAGGCCGCCTTCTCGCCGGCTGGGCCTGGTTTGTCGTACCGCGATTGCATCCATGCTGTATCAAAATCGATCGAGTGGCGATGGACGATGGGCGCGATCGCGTCGAAAAAGGCGAGTTCGCCTTCGCCTGTGAGGTCCTGGATCGCCTGCGCGAGGTCAGGGCCTGTGAGAGGCCCGGTGGCGACGATGACGCTGTCCCAGGATGCGGGCGGAAGGGCTGTGATTTCTTCTCTCGCCGTCGTGATCAGCGGGTGCGTGCTTACCGCGCGCGTGACCGCTGCGCTAAAATGGTCCCTGTCCACCGCCAAGGCGCCGCCCGCGGGCACCTGGTTATCATCGCCGCAGCGCATGATGATGGAGCCCATGCGTCGCAATTCCTCATGCAAAAGGCCAACCGCGTTGGCCCGCCAGTCATCGGACCGGAAAGAGTTGGAACAGACAAGTTCTGCAAAGCCGTCGGTTTTGTGGGCTGGGGTCAGACGATGCGGGCGCATCTCGTGCAGCACGACAGGCACGCCAGCCTGCGCCACGGTCCAGGCTGCTTCAGAGCCTGCGAGGCCGGCGCCGATGATATGAACGGGGGAATGAATCATGGTGACGTCATGGCGTTGAGGGGGAGAGGTTCTGCAAGCGGAGGAACCATGCGCGCGCGTCTTGCTGCAGTGACTCTTCTAGGTGTCTTATTGTTCCTCTTTGTCGCCCCGGGTGTCCAGGCGCAGACGGATGGGCCTGTGAGCGCGCCTCCGTCCTATCTTGTCCATGATCGCGCCTATCGAGCCGCCTACGAAGCCGGCGATCTCTCCACAGCGGTGGCCGAGGCGCAAGCGGCTCTTCGGGCCCATGTCGAGAGCAGGCCGCCTGATGGCGTGCGCGCGACCTTAAGCGTAAACGTCGCGGCGGCGCTTTTGGACGCAGGCCTGGGCGAGGAGGCGGCGCGGGCGGTCGCCGAGGCGGCGGCTCTTCCAGACCAAACCGCCAGGGTCGATCCGGCCTTGTTGGCCCTCTTTCTAGCCCATGCCGCCTTGCTTGCCGATCCCGAGGCCGGGCTTGGCTTGGCTCTTGAGGCCGCAGCGGCCGCGCCAGCGGACGATCCAATCCTGTCAGTAAGGGCCTTGCGATTGGCCCAAACCGCGGCCCGACTGGCGCTCGGCGTGGATCGTTTTCCCGAGGCGGCGGAAGGCTGGCGGCTCGTGGCCCGTCTGGCGGAGAGGGGAGATTTCCCGCCCGATTTCCTCCGTGGCCGGGCCTTGACCGGGCTCGGGATCGCCTTGCTGATGCAGGGTGAGGAGCGGGCGGCGCTGGAGACGCTGGGGCAAGCCCTGAGAGCGCTCGCCGCGTTTGCAGGCGAGACCGAGACGTCTGAAGCCACACTGGGCCAGGTTGCTTATGCCGAGGCGCTAGCCTGGCGCTCGGCGGTCTCGGCGTTGATCGACAGCCATGATTGGCGACGCCCGGACGGGTCCGACGCGCCGGAGCCCGCGCCCTTGGCAGGCCGCGCGCCGCGCTGTCCGCTTATGATTGACGCCCAGCCTCTGCCTGAATTCCCCAGGGGCGCTCTTGATCGCTTCTCTGTGGGCGCGGTGGTGCTCCGCTTGAGTTTGGACGAGGGGGGCGCTGTGACCGAGATTGGGGCCCTGGCGTTCGCCCCGGATGACAGCTTCGCCGAGGCGGTAGACGCAGTGGCGCCGCTTTGGCGCGTGGAGCGCGGCCCCAACGCGCCCGCAGGATGCCGCATGGCGCGGTGGGGCGAACTGAAAGAGGTGCGCTTTGTGTTCAGAGACCGGGATTGACCGCCCTGCTTCTGCCGAGATGTGGGGGTCTGCTGCATTGTCGGGTCAGTTTGGAGCGCCGCCGGAAGGCAGTGCCTGTCGATGGCGACGACCGCTGGCGCCGCGTTTGCGAGCTGAGAGCAAGTGAGACGAGCAAGGGCTTCACTGATGGCATGGCGGCGCAGCTTGGAGCTCTTTGTGGGCGTGGCGTTAGCGCTCGTGGCGTCCGCCCCCTGCTTCGCCCATGCGCAAACCGCCCCAGCCGAGGCTGCCCGGTTTCACTATGAGGCGTTCAGCGCCGCCTATCAGGCGGGCGATTTGGCTGCAGCGGAGGGCGCTTTGAGGTCTGCGTTGGACGCCCATGCTGAAGCGGACATGGACGACCCAAGCCGCGCGGTTTTGTTGCTCAATCTCGCTCTTGTTTTGGTGGAGGGTCGGCAGGGCGTGGCTGCGCAAGGGACGCTTGATCAGCTGAATGGTCTGCCTGCCGAGACCTATGCCGAAAGCGCCGCTCTCGCCGCGGTGCTTCGCGCTGGCGCCGACTACTGGTCCGACAACGCCTCGGGCGCGGCTCTGATGGCGGCGTTGGAGGCCGCGCCTCTGGGCCAGCCGATGCTCTCACGGCAAGCCTTGGTCCTTGCGCAAGCCCTGGCGGAGCAGACCCAGAGCGCCCGCGATTTCGCCCTCGCCGGCCGCGCCTGGGCTGCAACGGCCCGCTTCAGCGAGGCGGGTGGGGCGCAAGGTCCTTTGATTCAGGGGCGCGCCCTGGTGGGAGAGGGGGTGGCCTTATTATTTTCTGGGCAGGACGCCGCCGCTCTTGCCGCATTCACGCAGGCGATGGAGACATTGGCCCCATTCGCCGCAGAGGGTCGCGGGGGGGCTGTGACGAGCGGCGAGGCCGCTTATGCCGAGGCTTTGGCCTGGCGCGGTGCGGCGAGAGCCAAGATGGTTAGCGCCGGGATGGATTTGGCAGGGTTTCCTGACCCGCGGGTCCAGCCTGCGCCCTTGCCGGATGCGCCTGCGGTTTGCCCTCTGCGGATCAATGCCGATCCGTCGCCTGAAACCCCGCTGCTGCGCGGGGGGAGGGTCTCCGTAGGCGCAGTGGTGGTCGCGATCTCGCTCGACACTTCAGGGCGTCCGACGGCGACGGAGGTGGCGGCCTTCGCGCCGGATCCAGCCTTGGCGGAAAGCGTCCGTCGCGTGCTCCCCCGATGGCGTTTTGAGACCAACGCCGCCGCCGCGCCTGGTTGCCGGGTCGAACGCTTCCGGGAGTTGCGCCTGATCGTTTTGCGGGGAGAGAACGGGAGCCGCAACTGACTTCAGCCTCGACGCCGGGCCCGAGCGCAGCCATATCAGCTCCGGCAGTGAGGGACACCATGAGCGTACCGCCGGGAAAAGCACCTATCCAGCAAAGCATGCGCGCGGCCTTTGAAGGCTGGCGGCAAGACCTGCCCGGGCTTGCCGTTTACGCTGCGGCCGTCGGGGCGTTGACCGCCTTGGTCACAGCGACGGCGGGAGGCGCAATGAGCGGGGATCCGGCGACGGCGTTGGTTCTGCAGGCTCTTCTCGGCGCCGGGGTTGCGGTCTTTTTCGCCCGCGCCTTGCGTCCGGCGGTTGGCCGCGGGAGCGGTCCGCCAGGCGCGGTTTTGGCCGATGCGCTTCGCGTTTATGGATCAATGGCGATCGTCGGCTTTTTTCTGGCGTTGGTGTTTGGGGTGGCGTTGATCCCGGCAGTGGCGGTGCTCGGCGTGGTGTTGGCGCCATACCAGGCGCGACTTGAGGCTGCTGGATCAGACATCGCCGCCCAGCTGCCGATCATGCAGGAGGCCATGGCGGCCGAGCCCGGCGTTTTTCTGGGCTTGTTTGTGGTTTATGGGTTCTTGTGGATGGCTTTGACGTCACGCCTTTATCTCGCCGCCCCTGCGAGTGTGGGGCTTGGCCGGGTGATGAGTTTTGAGACTTGGCGTTGGACCCAGGACAACATGATGCGCATCATGGCGGCCCGGTTATTATTGCTCGTCCCAGCCTTTTTCGCCGCAGGTCTTATCGGCAATGTGCTGGCGGGTTTGGTTGGCGTGCGGACGACGGAGCTTGGTGCGATCCAGTCGCCCAACCCTGCCTTATGGGCTCTCGCGCAAGGATTGACGACCTTCGTCGCCTTGTTGCTGCACAGCGGTTTGGAAGCCCGGCTTAGCGCGTATTTGTACCAGGGTCTGAAACCGCCGGCCTGAGAGGGCGGCGGGGGCGCGTTAAACCGCTCAGGTCCCCATCTTTTTGCTCCCCATCTTTTTGCTCCCCATCTTTTTTGTCCCCATTTGTTTCGTCCCCATCTTCCGGGAAGCCGTTTCGGGCGCCGTCTGCTTCGTCCCGATGGTCTTTGTCCCCGAAATCTCTGACCCCGAAGTCTTTGAGCCCGAAGTCGTTGTCCCCGAAGTCGTTGTCCCCGAGGTCTTTATCGCCGTCGTCTTCGTCCCTGTCTTTCTGGTCCCCGTATGCGTTTTGCGCGTCTCCGCCGCCGCAGGAGGGGAACGCCGCGCCATATGTTTCTCCAGGGTTTGGGCGAGGTAACGTCCCGTCCAGCTGCCGGCCACGGCGGCCACCTGTTCAGGCGTACCTTCCGCCACAAGCCGCCCGCCGCCATCGCCTCCTTCGGGTCCCAGATCCACGATCCAGTCCGCCGTTTTTATCACGTCGAGATTATGCTCGATGACAACGACCGTATTGCCGTTGTCGACAAGTTCGTGGAGCACTTCCAAAAGCTTGCGCGTGTCTTCGAAGTGCAGCCCGGTCGTTGGCTCGTCGAGAATATAGAGCGTCCGTCCTGTCGCCCGGCGGGAGAGTTCCTTTGAC
Source organism: Alphaproteobacteria bacterium (assembly GCA_018971945.1). GTDB lineage: Bacteria > Pseudomonadota > Alphaproteobacteria > Caulobacterales > Aquidulcibacteraceae > REEB509. The sequence goes on from JAGWZH010000013.1 coordinate 24,437, forward strand.
AGCTTCACCCGCTGCGCTTCCCCACCCGACAGCGTCGTCGCCTGTTGGCCGACCTTGATATAGCCCAAGCCAACCCGCGACAGGGTCTCCATCTTGTCCCTGATCGAGCCGACGGCCTGGAACAGAACGCCCGCTTCAGCGACTGTCATGTCAAGCACGTCTGCGATGGATTTGCCGCGATAGGCGATCTCCAAGGTTTCGCGGTTATAGCGTTTGCCTTTGCAGACATCGCACGTGACGTAGACATCGGGCAGAAAATGCATCTCGATCTTGATGACGCCGTCGCCCTGGCATGCCTCGCAGCGGCCGCCCTTGACGTTGAATGAGAACCGGCCGGGTCCGTATCCCCTCGCTTTGGCTTCCGGCAGGCCCGCGAACCAATCGCGAATGGGGGTGAACGCGCCGGTATAGGTCGCGGGGTTTGACCGGGGCGTCCGGCCAATAGGGCTTTGGTCAATGTCGATGACCTTATCGAAATGCTCCAGGCCTTCAATGGCGTCGTGGGCGGCGGGCGGATCCATGGCGCCGTTGAGCTTCCGCGCGGCCGCCTTATAGAGCGTCTCCACAGTGAAGGTCGATTTCCCGCCTCCGGAGACGCCGGTGATGCAGGTCAACGCTCCCACGGGGATCTGGGCGTCCACATTTTGCAGATTATTCCCCCGGGCGCCGCGCACGCCCAGGAACTGGCCTTGGCGGGCTTTGCGGCGGCGGATCGGCACTTCGATTTCACGCCTCCCGGTCAGGTATTGGCCGGTCAGGCTTTGCGCGTGGGCCATCACGACCGCGGGAGGGCCCTGGGCGATAATCTCTCCGCCATGGACGCCGGCGGCGGGTCCCATGTCGATGACATGATCGGCGCTGAGAATGGCTTCTTCGTCGTGTTCCACCACCAGAACGCTGTTGCCGAGGTCCCGCAGGCGCTTCAGGGTGTCCAGAAGCCGGGTGTTATCGCGTTGGTGCAGCCCGATCGAGGGCTCGTCGAGGACATAGAGCACGCCAGTCAGGCCCGAGCCGATTTGGGAGGCCAGCCGGATGCGTTGGCTCTCCCCTCCAGACAATGTGCCCGAAGCCCTGTTCAGGGTAAGATATTCAAGGCCCACATCCACCAGGAAGCGAAGCCGATCATTGATCTCCTTCAAAACCCGAGCAGCGATCTCTTTGTCCTTTCGACCGAGGGCCGCTTCGAGAGCATGGAACCAGCGGCGGGCCTCGCGGATAGGGAGGCTGCTCGCGTCGGCAATGTCTGACCCGGCCACCCGCACCGCGAGCGCCTCTGGTTTCAAGCGCTTGCCGCTGCAGACAGGGCAGGGGGCGCTCGATTGGTATTCCTCCAATTGCTGGCGGGACCATTCACTGTCGGTCTCTTTATAGCGGCGTTCGAGATTGGGCAGCACGCCTTCAAAGGGCTTGGTTGTCTCAAACCGGCGGACCCCATCGTCATAGACGAAGTGGATCTTCTCCTTGGCGCCGAATAAGACCACATTTTGCACCGCCTCGGGCAGTTTGCGCCAGGGCGTGTGGGCGTCTACGCCCATGTGCCTTGCGATGGCCATAAGGGTCTGGGTGTAGAGGGGGGACTGCCCCTTGGCCCATGGCGCGATGACCCCGCCCATCAAAGACAGAGACTTGTCAGGGACGACGAGATCAGGATCGAAGCGCCGCTGGCTGCCGAGCCCGTCGCAGGTGGAGCAGGCGCCGGCGGGGTTGTTGAATGAAAAGAGCCGCGGTTCGATTTCGGAGATTGTAAAGCCTGAAACAGGGCAAGCGAAGCGTGATGAAAACAGGATCCGATCGCCCGCGGCTTTGTGGGCTCCATCGGCCAGGGTCACGGCGTCTGCGAACTCCAGGACCGCGATCCCGTCGGCCAGCCTGAGCGCCGCCTCGAGACTGTCGGCGAGGCGCGTTTCGAGCCCGTCGCGGACGGCGATCCGGTCGACTACCACATCGATATCGTGTTTCAATTTCTTGTCGAGCTTGGGAGGCTCCTCGAGCTCGTAATAGTCGCCGTCGATCTTGGCGCGCTGATAGCCCTTGCGCAGAAAATCCGCCAATTCCTTGCGGTATTCGCCTTTCCGATCCCGAACCACAGGCGCCAGGATATAGGCGCGGGTCCCTTGGGGAAGCGCTGCGATCTGATCGACCATTTGGCTGACCTGCATCGCCTGGATCGGCAGCCCCGTCGCCGGGGAATAGGGGACGCCGATCCGCGCCCACAAAAGACGCATATAATCGTAGATTTCGGTGACTGTGCCGACGGTGGAGCGGGGATTGCGGCTGGTGGTTTTCTGCTCGATCGAAATCGCCGGAGACAGCCCCTCGATCGAGTCCATATCGGGCTTTTGCATGAGTTCAAGAAATTGCCGCGCATAGGCGGAAAGGCTCTCCACATAGCGCCGCTGCCCTTCGGCGTAGATCGTATCGAAGGCCAGGGATGATTTCCCCGACCCCGACAGACCAGTGATCACCACCAATTGCCCCCGAGGGATGTCCACATTGATGTTCTTGAGATTATGTTCGCGGGCGCCGCGCACGCGGATATGGGAGAGACCGTCTGTCATGGGCGTTAACTAGGGCTGGAGCGTCCGGGAAGAAAGCGTCGTGGCCACATTTCCTCTCCGCTGTGAGGCGCGCTAGGCTCGTCCGAATCGCGGAAGAGAACAAGGCGTGAACATAATCGCGCCGCAATTCCTCCCCAAGAGACGTCACATCGGCAGCCCCGGAAAGCTTAGGAGAGCGTCATGGCCGGAAGCGTGAACAAGGTGATCCTCGTTGGCAATCTTGGGAAAGATCCCGAAGTGCGCCGTTTGAACAACGGCGATCCGGTCGTGAACCTGTCGGTGGCCACGTCGGAGACATGGCGCGACAAGATGAGCGGCGAGAGAAAAGAGAAGACCGAGTGGCACCGCGTGGTCATCTTCAACGACCAGCTCGCAAAAGTCGCCGAGCAGTATCTGCGCAAGGGATCCAAAGTCTATTTAGAGGGCCAGCTGCAGACCAGGAAATATGAGCAAAACGGGGTGGAAAAATACTCCACGGAAGTGGTTTTGCAGAAATACCGCGGCGAACTGACGATGCTTGACGGCAAGAGCGAGGGCGGCGGCGAGCGTGCGAGCTTCAGCGGCGATGACGGCGGGTATGGTGGCGGCGGACGTCGTCAGGTGGCGGAAGGTCCTCGCGAAAGTTTCAGCCAGGATATGGACGACGAGATCCCGTTCTAAAGCGCGTTGCGGCGCCTGTGATCGAGCCGGTGTGCGCGCGACGCGCTCCACTGAGCGGTCTTGGGCGTTGTCCGCGTTCTGCCGCCGGTTCCAGAGGGCCGTCAACGCCCTTGCGGGACCGGGAGGCGTTCTGCTCCGACGGAGAGCCCGGAGAGCGACCTTCCTGTCGCTCCAGCGCTGGCGATTGCGCTGGACCAGGGGGGCGTAAGGCCCGCCCTAACGCTCGGATCGAAGCCGTCGCGCGAAGCTGTAAAACAGCGGCCAGGCTTGTGGCGGCGGACGCTGCGGGCCTATGACACGCAATGGCTAAACCGATCGCGCCCTGGGACGCCGCCGCGCTGCTGGCGATCGCTTTGATCTGGGGCGTGAATAATGTGCTCACCATGGCCGCGCTGGAGTATTTTCCGCCCATGCTGTTTGCGGGGCTGCGGTTTCTGCTGACGGCTTTAGCGTTGTTGCCGTTCATCAGCGCCGCCAAGGGGCGGTGGCGCACGCTTCTGCTGATCGCGACGCTGTCGGGCCCTGTGCATTTCGCCTTTGTTTATGCGGGTTTCGCCGCCGCGGACGATGTGACGCCGGTGGTGATTGCTGCGCAACTCTGGATCCCGTTCAGCGTCGCTCTGGCGGCCTTTGTTCTGGGCGAGCGGGTGGGACCTGCGCGGGCGGCGGGCGTGGGACTGGCTTTTGCGGGGGTCGCCGCGATGGCCTTTGATCCACTTGTGCTGCGCCAGCTTTGGGCTTTGGTCCTGATTGCTTCGGCCGCGCTTGTGTGGGCGGCCGTTTCAATTCTCATCCGCCGCTCCCCCGGCGCCACGCCCTTGAGCATCCAGATTTGGACGGCCTGGGTGGCGTTCCCCGCGCTCCTTGGGGCGTCATTCCTGTCCGAAACAGGGCAAATGGCGGCGATATCGGCGGCCTCCTGGCCTGCCTGGGCGGCGCTCGCCTTCGCAGGATTGGTCTCGAGCGTGGGCGCGAACGCCTTATTGTTCAAGCTTGTCCAGACTTATGAGGTGGCGCGGACCACGCCTTATTTGCTGTCGACGCCCGTGTTTTCGGCGGCCCTTGGGGTCGTCTTTCTGGGCGATGCGCTCACCGTTCAGGTGGTGCTCGGGGGCGTCTTGGCCATGGGTGGCGTTGCGCTTTGTGCTTTCGCCGAGCGTCGCCCCCCGAAAAGCGCGGGGGTCTAGCCCCGCGCCAGGACCCCGCAGGCAGCCCTCGCCCCCGCCATGCCCACCGGCTGGGAAATATAGTCGTCGGGTCCGGCATGAATGACGAGCGCCGCGCCATCCGCATCAAGGAGCGGCATGCGCCCCCCGATGGCTTCCGAAGCGAGCGTGACGGTGGTCGAAAACATCTCGGCGCGGATGGGTCCTTGCTCGGGCGCGAAGAGATTGGTCAGGTCCCCCGCTTCTGGTCCGTTCGCGCTCAAGAACCCATGGCTAACGCCCTCGCCGCGGCCCAAATGGCCAGAGGACGCCATGAAGCCGGCGTGGTGGTCGTGACAATCCCCGACCGCATGGAAATGCGCGCCATGCCAGCCGGGCGTGACGCCGCCTGGCGCAATTTCAATTTGGATCAATACGCCCCTGGGGCCTTCCGTGAAGCTTGCGACGCCGATGTGTTCGCCGCGGGCGTCCAGAAGCGGCGCCTGTGTGTTCGCGCCTGCCGGTCGCAGAGAAGACACGACCATGCGCGATTCGGCCGTCTCTGAGATCTCTGCCTCGATGATGAGGCAGCCGGCCAAAGCTGGCGCTGCGAGCAAGGAGGCGAGACGCAACAAAGAAGAAAGGGGCATTGGGCTGGCTCCTGTGTTTGCGGGGTCGTAGGCGGTCTGGTAGCCTTCTCCGACTCGACAATAGGGGGTTCGGGCGTCGGCGTCAGCGCCCTTCGCGATGGCCGTTCCGGTCCCTCCCGACGATTGGATGCCCCGCCTTGAGCGACGATAACGACCTCCCGCCGGACCAAACGCCGCAATCCCGCTTGCGAGAGGGGGGCGGGGTGGCCCCTGTCACGATCGAGGACGAGCTGAAGCGCAGCTATCTTGATTACGCCATGAGCGTCATCGTGTCCCGCGCTTTGCCGGACGTCCGCGACGGTCTGAAACCGGTTCATCGGCGCATTCTACACGGCATGAATGAACTCGGGCTCACGCCTGACAAGCGCTACATGAAGTCCGCCAACGCGGTCGGGGAAGTGATGGGCAAGTTCCATCCGCATGGCGACAGCGCGATCTACGACGCCTTGGTGAGAATGGCGCAGGACTTTTCGATGGGCTTGCCGCTCATCGACGGGCAAGGCAATTTCGGCTCCATCGACGGCGACCAGCCTGCGGCGATGCGTTACACCGAAAGCCGCCTCGCCAAAGCCGCGATCTCTTTGTTGGCCGACATCGACGAAGACACGGTGGATTTTCAGGACAATTATGATGGGAGCCGTCAGGAACCTGTCGTGTTGCCTGCGCGGTTTCCCAATCTTTTGGTCAATGGCGGCGGCGGCATCGCGGTTGGCATGGCGACCAATATTCCGCCGCATAATTTGGCCGAAGTCATCGACGCTGCGACAGCGATCCTCGACAACCCCGACATCTCCGATCTTGAACTTCTCGAAATTGTTCCGGGACCGGATTTTCCCACCGGCGGAGAGATCTTGGGCCGAGCCGGGGCGCGGCAGGCTCTGCTCACCGGTCGGGGCGGCGTGGTGATCCGCGCAAAGCATCATCAGGAGACGATCAAGGGTCGCGAAGCGCTGGTTTTCACCGAAATTCCCTACCAGGTGAACAAGGCCGTTATGGTGGAACGGATCGGCGAACTGATCAGGGACAAAAAGATCGAAGGCGTCGCTGACCTGCGCGATGAAAGCAACCGCCATGGGATCCGCATTGTCTTCGAAGTCAAGCGCGACGCCGTCGCCGACGTGGTGCTCAACCAGCTCTACCGCTTCACCCAGCTGCAGAGTTCGTTTGGCGTGAACATGCTCGCGCTGAACGGAGGCCGCCCCGAGCAAATGACTTTGCGTCGGATGCTCCAAGCGTTTCTGGGCTTCCGCGAGCAGGTCGTCACGCGTCGCACCAAATTCCGTCTGGCCAAGGCCCGCAAGCGCGGCCATGAGACTGTCGGTTTGGCGATCGCCGTCGCCAATATTGACGAGGTGATCCGGGTGATCCGGACCTCTGCCGACGCCAACGAGGCTCGCGACCGTCTCACCAGCCGCTCCTGGCCTGCGGGCGACATGCTGCCTTTGATCGCTCTGATCGCCGATCCGCGCAGCCAGGTGATCGAGGGAGGCGAGGTGCGTCTCACGGACGAACAGGCCCGGGCGATCCTCGATCTTCGCCTGCAACGTCTGACGGGTCTTGGCCGAGACGATATCGCCAAGGCCGCGAATGAGATCGCGGAAGAAATCCGGGAGTTGCTTGACATTTTGGGCTCACGGCCGCGCATCGTGTCGATCATTCGGGCGGAGATGGCTGAGGTGAAGGCGGCGTTCGGCCGGACGCGCCGGACGCCCTTCTCTGAAGCGGATGGCGATATCGACGACGAGAGCCTCATCCCCCGCGAAGACATGGTCGTGACCGTCACCCATGGCGGTTATGTCAAGCGGACCGCGCTCAGCGCCTACCGCGCTCAGCGTCGCGGCGGCAAAGGCAAGTCCGGTATGGTCACCAAGGACGAAGACTATGTGACCCGCCTGTTTGTCGCCTCAACGCATACGCCGATCCTGTTCTTCTCCTCCGCCGGTATGGTCTACAAGGAGAAGGTGTGGCGGCTTCCTCTGGGCGATCCTCGCACCAAGGGCCGCGCGTTGATCAATATGCTGCCCCTTGACGCGGGCGAGCGCGTTACGTCCGTGATGGCGTTGCCGGAAAACGAGGAGGAGTGGGGCAAGCTCGACGTGATGTTCGCCACCCGCTCGGGCAGCGTGCGGCGCAATAAATTGTCTGACTTCACCCAGGTGAATCGCGCCGGCAAGATCGCCATGAAGCCAGACGAAGGCGATGAGATCGTCGACGTGCAGATCTGTTCGGAGAGAGACACCATTCTCTTGGCCACCGCCAACGCCATGTGCGTTCGGTTTGAGGTGACAGAGGTGCGTGTGTTTGCGGGACGCACCTCGACCGGCGTTCGCGGCATCGACCTGAAGGACGGCGACGCCGTGATCGGCATGGCTGTTTTGCATAATGTGGACGTCGAGCCGGCCGAGGCGCGCGCCTATCTCAAACACGCCGCCGCGATGCGCCGGGCCGCAGGCGAGGAGGGACCCGAGCTTGAACCGGTCGTCGACGACGAGCAAGCGGATGCGGGCGAGGCGCCGATCACACCGGAGCGGATCGCGGCCCTGGGTGCGAGAGAGCAGTTCATTTTGACCGTCACCTCAGACGGCCTGGGCAAACGAGCTTCAAGTTATGAATATCGGGTCTCGGGCCGCGGCGGAAAGGGTCTTATCTCCCATCGTTTGTCCGACGCCCAGGCGCGCATTGTCGGCGCCTTTCCCGTCGAGGAGGCGCAGGATCTGATGCTCGTAACCGACAAGGGCCAGCTGATCCGTATGGGCGTCAGCGGCATTCGCGTCGCGGGCCGCGCCACCCAGGGCGTCACTTTGATCCGCACAGGCCCAGATGAGCGTGTCGTCGCGGCGGAGGGTCTTGCCGATGTGGGCGGAGCCGAGGAAGACTAGGCGCATGCGCCCGTGCAGCGGGCCGGAGGACCGATGGAGGCTTTAGGAGCATGAGCAAGGTCCATCGCGTCGGGCTTTATCCCGGCACCTTCGATCCGATCACGAACGGGCATCTCGATATTATTCAGCGCGCGGCGAAGCTCGTGGATAAGCTCGTCATCGGCATCGCCATCAACAAAGACAAAGGGCCGCTCTTCAGTCTGGACGAGCGGGTTGCGATGGTGAAAGACATTACCGCGCCTCTGCAACAGCGCATCGCGGTGGAGGTTCGTCCTTTTGACACATTGCTGATGAAGTTCGCTGAGGACGTGAAGGCGGGCGTCATCATCCGCGGACTGCGGGCCGTTTCGGATTTCGAGTACGAATTCCAGATGGTTGGCATGAATCAGAAACTGAACAGCGAGATCGAAACAGTCTTCTTAATGGCCGATCCGACCTGTCAGGCCATCGCCTCGCGCCTCGTCAAGGAAATCGCTCGTTTGGGGGGCGATGTGTCTCAATTCGTGCCAGAGACGGTGAGGGACCGTCTTGCAGCCAAGTTCGGAGCCTAAAGATGGTGCGCTTTGGCCTTTCTATGATTGCTGCGCTGGCCCTCAGTTGCGCAGCCGCCTTCGCCGACGACCCTGATCCGGCGCAATGGCGCGCCCTTGACCCTGAAAACACGCTTTATATCGACACGACCCACGGCTTGATCGTCGTCGAGATGTATCCAGAGGTGGCGCCGCTGCACGTGGAGCGCATTCGAACGCTCGCCAATCAGGGTTTTTATGATGGTCTCAGCTTTCATCGGGTGATTGACGGCTTCATGGCGCAAGGTGGCGATCCCTTGGGGACGGGCGAGGGAGGCTCGCCCTTGCCCGATCTGCCGGCGGAGTTTTTGTTCCGTCGCGGTCCTGACATGCCTTTCGTGGAAGCTGGCGTGATGCGCGACAACCAGGGACGGGTCGCCCAACGCAGCGGCTTCTACAAGCTCCTTCCGATCGAAACCCTGCCGGATGATGTGATGGCGCGATCCGCCGATGGCCGGGCCTCCGCCTGGGGCATGCACTGCCAGGGCGTCGCCTCGATGGCCCGCTTCGCCGAGCCGGACAGTGCGGACAGCCAGTTTTTCTTGATGCGCGCGCCTTACCCGGCGTTGGACAAGCGCTATTCCATCTGGGGGCGCATCGCATGGGGATTGGATGTGCTGCAGGCATTTCCTGTGGGCGAGCCGCCCAATCAACCCCCGACCATGACGCGAGTGCGCGTGGCGGCTGCCGCGCCGGTTTCAGAGCGCCTCAGGCTTTTTGCCCTGCGCACCGATAGCCCAGCCTTCCGCGAACTCGTCGAGCAAACGCGGCGCGAAGTCCGTCGGGACCCGGAGCGTATTTTCAGTTTGTGCGACGTGCAAATACCTGTCGTCGCGCCCGACTTGCAGCCAGCAATTGAAGAGGAACGGCCATGGTGGCGACGAGTGATACCCTGATCATGACCCTGGACGATGGTCCTGTGACCATTCGCCTGCGGCCGGACCTGGCGCCGGACCATGTCGCGCGGATCAAGGAGTTGGCGCAGGAAGGCTTTTATGATGGCATTGTGTTCCATCGCGTCATCTCTGGGTTCATGGCCCAGGCCGGTTGTCCGCGCGGTCAGGGCACAGGCGGCTCTGCAAAGCCCAACCTCAAGCAGGAGTTCAACGCCGAGCCGCATGTTCGCGGCGTGTGCTCCATGGCGCGCACCAATGATCCCAACAGCGCCAACAGCCAGTTCTTCATCTGCTTTGACGACGCGCGTTTTCTGGACCGGCAATACACGGTCTGGGGCCAGGTGATCGAGGGCATGGAGCACGTCGACGCCTTGCCGAAGGGCGAGCCGCCCCGGACGCCAGGGAGGATTGTGTCGATGCGGTTGGCGGACGTCTAGGGAGCCGCCACAGGCGCATAGGTGACGGCGACAGGATAATGATCTGAGCCCACATCAGGTCCCCGCCGCACCGCGACCGGGCGCCACCGCGCGCCATAGAACTGATGATCGATCGCAAAGATGGCGAAGAACGGCCAGACGCCTGCGCCGCGCGCAGGAGCGGGAAAGGTAGCGATCTGACGCGTGGCGCGACGCGCTCGGGCGGTGTGTCCGAAGCGGTGGAGCGTGTGTGTCCAAGACGTCATGTTGAAGTCGCCCGCCACGATCAGCGTCGAGGGGTCTGCGCGCTCGGCCAGAAAGCGGCTGATCGCGTCGAGCTCCGCCGCGGTCGCCGCTGGGCCGCCGTCGCGTCGGGCGTGGAGCCCGACAAGGCGCAGCGGCGTTCCGTGCGCCACGAATGTGGCTTCCGTCCACCGAAGCCGACGGGACGGCTGATGCGCGGCGGCCAATGACCAGGCTGCGCCAGCAAGCATGTTCACGGTTTCCGGCGCGCGTCGGCTCAGAAGAGCGACCTGGGCGTAGGGCGCAGCGATCGACTCGATCACGAAGGGATAGGCCTGCCGCAGGCGCTGCAACCCCGGGCGATAGAGAAAACCTGTTTCCTGCAAGACGACGAAGTCGGCATCAGTGGCGATCAGGTAATCGACGGCGCGGGCTTCCCAGGGCCCTCCTTGCCAGAGATTGAGAGTGACCACTGTGATCGTGTCGGCCGTCGCCGCGGGCGCGATCCAGCGATTGAGGAGGCCGGCGATCGCCTCCTGCGCGAGCATGAATTGAAACAGCAAGACAGCGAAGCCGGCCGCCGCCAGGCTTGCGGGATGCCGATCCAAGCGGCGTCGCCAGATGACAAGCGTTGTGGCGAGAACCCCAAGCGCCCCAAGAAACGCGAACGGCGCGATCTGGTTGATGGCGTCGAGGGCCGGACAGGCTGCGGCCACGATCCCCGCGGCCGCAGCCGTTATCGCGCTTGCCGCAGCGGCGCAGTTTAAGAGCCCATTCCCCAGGCTCGCGAAGGAAGAGGGAGGCTGCGGCATCGGGGTCGGACGTAGCCGCTCGAATAGCGCGCGTCCAGCGGGACGGATGGGCTTGGCGCTGGCCTGGGCGCTTTGGCCCCTCTAAATGCTTGGCGTATGCGGACCGACGAATTTGACTTCGATTTGCCCGAGAGCCTCGTCGCTCTTGAACCCGCTCGCCCGCGCGACGCGGCGCGGCTGCTGCATGCGCCGAAGGATGGTCCGTTTGAGGATCGGATATTCCGGGAGCTGCCCACGCTTTTGCGACCTGGCGATGTGCTGGTGCGAAACGTGACCCATGTGATCCCCGCCGCCTTGACGGGCGTGCGCCCGAGCCGCCATCCGGGCGCGCCGCCGGTGACGGTGCAGGTCAATCTGATGGGGTCACGGGGCGACGCGCGCTGGGTCGGCTTCGCCCGTCCAGGCAAGCGGCTCAAACAGGGCGACAGGGTCGCATTCGGCGAGGGGCTCGCGGCAATGATCGAGTCCAAGCACGAAGGCGGGCTTGTGACCTTGGCGTTCAATGTGGCGGGCGAAGACCTGGACGCCCGTATCGCCGCGGCCGGCGCCCCGCCTTTGCCTCCCTATATCGCTGACCGCAGGCCTCTTCGCGCAGAGGACGTGCAAGACTACCAGACCGTCTACGCCGACCCTTCAGCCGGCGATCAGTCCGTCGCCGCGCCGACGGCGGGCCTCCATTTTACGCCTGCGATTTTCGACGCGCTGAGAGGCCAAGGCGTTGGCGTGATCGATTTGTCGTTGGCTGTGGGTGCTGGCACGTTTCTGCCGGTGAAGTCTGAGAGCCTCGCCGATCATGTGATGCATGAGGAAGTCTACACCATTCCCTCCGCATCAGCCGAGGCCATCAACGCGGCGCGGGCGCGGGGCGGTCGGGTGATCGCGGTGGGCACCACCGCGCTTAGGGCCCTAGAGAGCGCGCCGCGGGATGTCTCTGGCGCAGTTCGGCCCGTACGCGAGGCGACCCGCCTGTTCATCACGCCAGGATTTCGGTTCGCCGTGACCGACGGCCTCATCACCAATTTTCACCTGCCGCGCTCAACCCTGTTCATGTTGGTTTGCGCGTTTGCGGGCCATGAACGCATGCGGGCAGCCTATGCCCACGCCGTCGCCCAGCGCTATCGTTTCTACTCCTATGGCGACGGCAGCCTCTTGTGGCGAAGCCCATGACGGCCTTCGCCTTCCACGTACGCGCCTTGGACGGCGCGGCCCGCACCGGCGTCTTGCACACCACGCGCGGGGTCATCCGCACCCCGGCTTTCATGCCTGTGGGCACCGCGGGGACGGTGAAAGGGCTCTTGCCTGAGCAGGTACGGGCGGCAGGCGCCGACATCATCCTGGGCAATGCCTATCATTTGATGTTGCGCCCCGGCGAGGCGCGTCTGAGAGCGCTTGGGGGACTTCACGGCTTCATGCGGTGGTACGGCCCGATCCTGACCGACAGCGGCGGCTTTCAGGTGATGAGCCTCGCCGCCCTGCGCACGATCTCGGAAGAGGGCGTGGTCTTCAAAAGCCACATCGACGGTTCGATGCACGCCCTGACGCCGGAGCGCGCGATGGCGCTGCAGGCCGACGCGATCGGCGCCGACATCGTGATGCAGCTGGATGAGTGCCCAGCGTTGCCGGCGCCGCGGGAGGTGGTTGCGAACGCCATGACATTGTCCCTGCGGTGGGCCAAACGCTGCAAGGCTGCTTTTGGCGAGCGGGAGAGCCAGAATCTCTTTTGCATCGTCCAAGGCGGCGTCGATCGCGCATTGCGGGCGGAGAGCGCGCAAGCGTTGGCGGAGCTTGGCTTCGACGGCTACGCCATCGGAGGTCTCGCCGTGGGCGAGAGCCGGGGCGCCATGCTCGAGGCGATTGAGACAGCGACGCTGCATCTTCCGGTTGATCGGCCGCGTTATCTGATGGGGGTCGGCAAGCCGATCGATCTTGTGGAGGCTGTGGCTCGGGGGGTGGATATGTTTGACTGCGTGCTGCCGACGCGTTCTGGTCGGCATGGGCAGGCGTGGACTGACAGAGGCCCGATCAATCTCAAGAACGCGCGCTTCGCCGACGATCAAACCCCTCTGGACGAAACCCTTGATTGTCCGGCAAGTCGCGACTTCTCCAAAGCCTATCTCCACCATCTGGTGAAAGCCGAGGAGCTTTTGGCCCAGAGCCTGTTGTCGTGGCACAACCTGGCTTATTACCAAAACCTGATGGGACGGATGCGCGCGGCGATCGAAGAAGGCCGCATGGCGGCGTTCGCAGCAGGTTTCCGGGCGGGCCTATCCTCCGGTTAAGATCTCTGCGAAGAGCGCCTCATCAACATTGCCGCCGCTCGCGGTAACGGCGACGACTTGACCTTTCACATCCATTTTGCCGGCAAGCAGGGCGGCCAACGCGGCTGCGCCTCCTGGTTCCAGCACAAGCCGCAGATGGCGGAAAGCGAAGCGCATCGCCTCGCGTACATCCTGATCGCGCACCGCGACGGCCATGATGCCCAGATCCTGGGCGACGGCGAAAGGCAAAACGCCGATCTTCTCCGCCATCAAGGCGTCGCAGATGGAGCGGACGCCGCTGGGATTGGCGACCCGTTCCCGTGCTTGGAGCGAACGGGCGAAATCGTCGTGCCCTTCTGGCTCCACGCCCCAGACCTGACATCGGGGCGCTGCGGCCTTAAGCGCGAGAGCGATCCCTGCAACGAGCCCGCCTCCCGACGTGCAGACCAGGGCCGCGTCGGCCTTCAAGCCTCGCCGACCGAGCTGTTCGGCGATCTCGAGGCCCGCTGTGCCTTGGCCGGCGATGACGTGCGGATGATCAAAAGGCGGCACCACCGACCGGCCGGCTTCCGCCGCGAGGTCCCGCGCGATCGCTTCTCTGTCCTCCCGCACCCGATCATAGAGCACGATCTCGGCGCCCATGGCTTGGGTATTGGCGATTTTCGCCTGCGGCGCGTCGGACGGCATGACGATAATGGCCGATACGCCCATCGCCTTGGCTTGGCCCGCGACGGCGGCGGCGTGATTGCCGGAAGAAAACGCCACGACGCCTTTGGCGCGTTCCTGGGGCGACAGAAGCGCCAAGGCGTTGGCCGCGCCTCGGGCCTTGAAGGCGCCGAAGCGCTGCAGGTTCTCGGCCTTGACGAAGACGCGGGCCCCTGTCGCAGCGTCGAGGGCGTCGCAGCGCAACAGGGGGGTCTCAGTCACAAAAGGCGCAATCCGTCTTTGTGCGGCGAGAAGATCGGAGAGGACGGGCGGGGTCATGAGGAGCCTTTCGGGTTGGCGCGGCGGGTCGGCGACGCGCTCAAGGGGTCCGCCGGCCATGGGTGTTTGGGATACCGCCCCCTGAGATCGGCGCGAACGGCGGCGTAGGAGCCGCGCCAGAACCCCGGGAGGTCGCGGGTGGTCTGCACTGGGCGGTTCGCTGGAGAGAGGAGCAGAAGCAAGAGCGGCGCCCGTCCTCCCGCCACAGACGGATGCTGATCAAGGCCAAACAGCTCCTGCAGGCGGATCGCGAGGGCAGGTCCGTTTTCAGCAATGTAATCAATAGCATGATCGCCACCCGCCGGACTCTCAAACCTGAGGGGCGCTTCCTTCTGCAGCCGTCCGCGCTGTCGGTGATCGAGGAGCGCGGCGACCGCTTGCGCGAGGCGACCCTCAAGGGCGTTGAGCCGGGTAGAGCCGTTCAAGGCCGGCGCGAGCCATTCATCCGAGCGCGCCAGCAACGCCGCGTCGGAGAGGTCTGGCCAAGCGTCCTCACCCTCAAGCCCCCGCAGCAAGGCGACCCGCGCCTGCAGGGTCTTGAGGGCAGGATCGTCTGGCAGAAGCGCCAGGCCATGGACGCGCACCGCCTCCAAAAGCGCGGCGGCCAATTGATCTTGCGGCGCCGCCTCCAGCGGCCCTTCCGTCAGAACAAGACGTCCGAACCGTGTCTGCCGGCGGGCCCGTACGGCGCGATGTTCGGGATGGAAGCGGATATCGACCCGCTGCTCGATCCGGTCTGGGAAACGGGTTTGCAGATCAGCAAGCGTGAGGGGCGCGGCCAAGCGAACCAGGGCGCGATCCGCTGCTCCGGTGACCTCTCCCACCGCAAGATATGGCTCTACCGACAGCGCGCTTTCGGCCTCAACCCGCACGATCCGTCCATTGGCGAGTTGGAACAAGCCATCGCCCCGGGCTTTCGCCACCCGGTCGGGATAAGCCGACGCCAGGAGCGGGCCCAGCGCCTGAGGAGCGAGGTCTTGGCCTTTCCCGCCAGCGTCCAGCGCGATGCGTGCGGCGAGAGCCCTGGCGGCTCTGGCCCTTGGGCTTGGCTCTCGGCAGAGGCGTTCCACCCGGGACGCGGCGTCCAAGACGCCCCGCGCAAGCGTGTCTTCGGTAATGGCCAAAGCCAGGAGCGCCGCCGTCCAGCGCTCATGGTCAGGGGCGCTGAGCACCATGTGAGCGAGCCGCGGCGGCAAAGGCAAGGCGCTCAGCCGGGCGCCATGGTCGGTGATGCGGCCGTCTGCAGCAAGGGCGTGCATCGCTTGCAGGGCCGCCGCCGCCTGCGCCCAGGCGGCTTTTGGGGGGGGATCGAGCCAAGTGAGGCCCATGGGATCGATCACGCCCCACGCGGCGAGATCCAACACGAGGCCGGACAGGTCAGCGTTCAAAAGGTCTGGCGGGTCAAATTCAGGCCGCGACCGTGTTTCCCCCTCGCTCCAGAGGCGGTAACACACGCCCGGCTCCAGCCGGCCCGCCCGTCCCTTGCGCTGCTCCAGGCTTGATTGGCTGGCCCGGACGGTCACAAGGCGTGTCACCCCGACCTCAGATTCGTAGCGCGCGCGTCGCGACAGGCCGGCGTCGACGACCACCCGGACGCCTTCGATCGTGAGGCTGGTTTCTGCAATAGCCGACGCGATCACGACTTTCCGCATTCCCGGGGAAGCGGGACGGATGGCGGCGTCTTGCGCCGCGGGGTCCATCGCGCCGTAGAGCGTGTGAAGCGCGACACCGGCGGGGAGCCCTTCCTGCAAGATTTGGGCGGCGCGAAGGATCTCCGCCGCTCCTGGGAGAAAGGCGAGAACGCTTCCCGGTTCAGAGCGCAGAGCCTCTTTGACCGCGCCGGCGACCTCGGCCGAGGGGTCGGCGTTCGGCGTCGCCGGAGGCCTGTGAACCACCCTCACGGGGAACATCCGACCCTGGCTCTCGACCACCGGGCAATCTCCCAGCAAGCCGGAGATCCGCGCAGCGTCGAGCGTGGCTGACATCACCAGGAGCCTCAGATCGTCCCGCAGGCCCTGCTGGGCGTCTCGCGCCAACGCCAAGGCGAGATCGCCCTCGAGGCTGCGTTCGTGAAATTCGTCGAAAAGGACGGCGGCGATCCCGCCGAGGGCGGGATCCGCCAGGATGAGGCGGGTGAAGACGCCTTCGGTGAGAACCTCGATCTGTGTCTGCGGGCCGACTCTCGTTTCAAGCCTTACCCTGTAGCCGACGGTCGCCCCGATCGGTTCGCCGAGGGTCGAAGCCATCCGCGCCGCCGCCGCCCTGGCCGCGATCCTTCGCGGCGCCAGCACCAAAAGCTTCCTATCCTTGCGCCAAGGTTCATCCAAAAGCGCAAGGGGCGCGCGCGTCGTCTTGCCTGCCCCAGGCGGCGCCACCAGAACGGCCTCCGAACGCGCCCGAAGGGCGGCGCGCAGGGCAGGCAGGACCTCTTCGATAGGCAACATGCATGCTATGCTTTAAGAGAAGGGGAGAGCTCCGCCAAGCGGACTGAAGCGAAGGGAGGTGCGTCGATATGCTGTTCAAGCGACTGGGCGCGGTGCTGATGTTGATCGGAACCTTGGGCGTGGTCTCTTGCGCCTCTCGAGGCGAGGATCGTCGCAATCGGGCGGAGGAGCTTCGCGACAGCGTCGGCAGCGCGGCGACCACGCCGTTCCGCGACTTGAATCTCATTAGGGAGGAGATTCCGCCTGTTCTCGCCGCGATAAGATACCCTTATGACACGGCGTCCCTTGCGGCAGGCTGCACCGCGGTCGCTTATGAAATCGGACTCCTCGACGCGGTTCTGGGAACGGAAAGCTATCAGCCGGGACAAGACGATCGCAACTGGTCGGAGCGTGGGGCGGATCTCGCGACCGACGCCGCCAACGACGCGGTCCGCGGCACGGGTGAGATATTGCCCTTCCGGGGTTGGGTCCGATCGGCCAGCGGCGCCAACCGCGCCGAGCGGGAAGCGATCAGGGCTTTTGAAATGGGTCAGATGCGCCGTTCTTTTCTGCGCGGTTACGGGTCGTCTCTGGGGTGCAGGGGCGTGGTGCCCCAGCCGCCCCCGCCCCGATAAGAAGCTCAGCCGCCGCGCTGCAGATCTTGCTGGAGGCGGAGGGGGGCAGGCGCGCCTGACAAGCGATGCCGATAGACCTGCAGGTTCTCCATCACCCGCTGAACATAGTTGCGTGTCTCTGAGAACGGGATCGATTCAACCCAATCGATGGGATCGACGGCGCCGGCCCGTGGATCTCCAAGCTCTTGGATCCATTGGCGTCCCCGGCCGGAGCCTGCATTGTAAGACGCGATGACGAGGATATAGCTTCCGTTCCATTCCTCGAGCAGGTCCTGAAGGTGGCGCGCCCCCAGCACGACATTATAGTCAGGGTCGTCCATCAGGGCGGAGAGGGAATAGGGCACGCCTTCGCGGTTGGCCGTAATGCGGGCCGTGGCGGGCATCAATTGCATCAGCCCGCGGGCGCCAGCGCGGCTGAAAGCGCGGGGATCGAACTCGCTCTCTTGACGGATAATGGCATGGACGAGAGCCGCCTCCGGCCGGCCAGGTTGGCGTGCATTGGCCGGCAGGGTCATGATGGGGTAGGCCGCATTTGGAGCCAAGACGCCGCGGAAGACGCCCGCTTTGCCATGACGAACCGCGCTTAAGGGATAATTGTTCTCACGCGCGAGCGCGGCGAGGAGCTCCAGCTCCAGAGGATCGGTCAACTGGTCGTCGAGATGAAAAGCGATGCGTTGGAAATCTTGCTGGTCGCCAGCCTGCGCCACAAAGCGCAAAGCGCGGACAAGTTCGCGGCTTTCAAAGCGCTCCCGCGTCTCCGCCGGGATCACGCTGGTGTCTGAGAAGGCGATGACGGCGTCGGGGTCGAGCCTTTGGGCGGCAAGCTGTCCGTAATAAGTGTAGTTGTGCCGCCCCGCCATGCGATAAGCGGCTTGCGCCTCCTCGGCCTCGCTCTGCGCCTCGTGCGCGCGGCCTAGCCAATAGTAACCGCGGGCGACGCTGATGGGCGAGGATACGCCCCGCGCCAAAGTTTGGAAGTGGCCCTCGGCGCGGCCGGCGGCGTTCAGAAAGCGCAGCGAGAGCCAGCCCGCCAAGAACTCCGCGTCGGAGAACTGCTCTCCTGAGGTCATCCCATGGTTCTGGGTGAGGCGGAAAGCCCGCTCCGCTTGCCCCGCGCGAAGATGGCGCGTGACGAAGGCCCGCTTTTGCCGAAAGATTTCATCACGGGCCGCGAGAGGCGCGGCGAGGGAGTCGATGCGGGCGGTATAGGGGGCGGCGTCCTCCCAACGCCCCTGGTCGATGATGTAGTCGGCGCGATCATAAAGCAGGCCAGGATCGTCTTGGTGGGACGCGGGAACCGCGTCCACGGCGGCCTGCAGGCCTCGCCGGGGGCGGGTTTGCAGAGCGATGCGCGCTTGGGCGACCAGCCTGTCATGATAGCCGATTTCGGGCAGCAGCGCGCGGGCTTCGCCGTAGGCTTCTCGCCAAAGCAAACTATCGACCCGCGCTTTATGGTCCTCCTGTCCGAGCAAAGAGCCAAAGCCGCCGCGCGCGACCGCTTGCGCCTGGGGCGACAACCGATCATGGCGCCAAGCGTCTCGCGCCAGAGCGGCGGCTTGGTCCGCTCGACCGAGGGTCAGATAGGCTTGCGCCAGCGCGATCTTGCCGTCGCCCGTCGAGGGGCCGCCGCCTTCTTCCAAGAGCTGGGCCAACGCCTCCGCGGACAGTCCCGCATTCAAGGCGTTCCGTTCCAGACGTTCGCGCATGGTGGCGCGGCCGGGCCAATCGGTCAGCTCGCGCCAGGCGTCGTAGGCGGCCGAAAAGCTTTGCGGGGCGTTTTCGTCTACGGCCAGACGCCACTGCAGGAACCGGCGCACCAAAGGATCATTGGCGGCTTGGCTCAAAGCGGCCACTTCCGTCCAGCGCCCGGCGTCCGCGGCCGCCACACCGTTTTGCAGCGTCGTCATGTCGCTGCTCGCCAGGGAGCTGGGGACGACATATTCCGCCGCATCGGCGGACACTGCGGCGGCGACTTGCGGATCCCGCGACAAGGCCGCCGTTGTCAGGGCTGCGGCCGCCGCGACGACCACGGCCCCAACTGTTCGCCGCCAGGTCATTCTTGCAATCATGGCTTCGCCCCCATGCCGGCGCCGCTTGCGCCTGCGGCGACGTGGCGCTTAATGCTTATCACCGATCCTGGCCCGGCGCGCGCCTCGCCGACCCTCTGGCTGCGCCAGCGCGACCTGCGCCACACCAATAATGCTGCCATTCTGTGCAGCGATTCTGGGGATTCTAGGGCGGATTGTGACGCGCCGCCGGGCGGCGCGCCGTACGAGTGAGGTGATGGCTTCGGACCGCTTCGATGCGAAGGAAACTGAGGCGGGCGAGCGTGGAGGAATGGGCCTATCGTGATGATCAGGGGATCGCTTCCGGCGCTTGTGACGCCGTTCCGCGATGGGGGCGTTGACGAAGACGCTTTCGTGGCTCTGGTGGAAAGGCAGCTTGCTGCGGGGGCCCGCGGACTGGTTCCGTGCGGGACCACCGGGGAGGCGAGCGCGCTGCGACCCGATGAACACAAGCGCGTGATCACGCTCACGATTGGGGCCGTGCGCGGGCGTGTTCCGGTTGTGGCTGGCGTCGGCGGCGGCGCTCTGGAGACTGTGATCGAGAAGATGGCTTTCGCCAAAGCCCAGGGCGCGGATGCAGCGCTGGTTGTAACCCCCTATTATGTTCGTCCGAGCCAGGAAGGGCTTGTCGCCTATTACGAGGCGCTTCAAAAAGCCGTGGCTTTGCCTTTTGTGGCTTACAATGTGCCGACGCGTACGGGCGTTGATTTGGCCGTCGAGACCCTGGGTCGCATCGCCCAGCTGCCGAACGCGATAGGGATCAAGGATGCGACTGGAGATCTGAGCCGCACCCCCCGGCACAAGGCGCTCGTGCCCGACGATTTTGCGCTTCTGTCTGGGGACGACGGCTCCGCGCTCGGCTTTAACGCCCAGGGAGGCGTGGGGTGTATTTCAGTGACTGCGAACGTGGCCCCGGGCGCTTTCGCGGCCATGCAGGAGGCGACCTTGACGGGCGATTACGCGGAAGCTGAGCGCCTTAATGCGACGATGGCGCGGCTGCATCGCGCATTGTTCCTGTATCCAAGCCCCGCTCCCGTCAAACGCTGCCTGAGACTTTTGGGGCTGTGCGACGACGCGGTGCGTTTGCCCTTGACGGAAGCGCCTGAAAGCCTGGATGCGGAACTCCGGGCCGCCATGGCGGAGGCGGGATTATGAGCAAAGTGATCGCGGAAAACCGGCGCGCGCGCTTTGACTACATGATCGAGGACACGATGGAAGCGGGGATCGTTCTGACAGGGACAGAAGTGAAGGCGTGCCGGCTTGGCCGCGCCACGATCACGGAGAGCTATGCGAGCCCTGAGCGGGGGGAGCTGTTTTTAATCAACGCCAATATTTTGGAGTACGCTCCCGCCAATCAGTTCAACCATGAACCGCGCCGCCCTCGAAAATTATTGGTACGCAAACGCCAGCTGAATCGTTTGGTGGGCGCTGTGGAGCGGGAGGGGCGTACGATCATCCCCTTGAAGCTTTATTTTAATGATCGAGGCGTCGCCAAGCTCGAGATTGCTTTGGCGAAAGGCAAGAAGCTGCACGACAAGCGCGCCGCCAGCAAAGACCGGGATTGGAAGCGAGAGCAGGGCCGTCTCTTGCGCGACAAGAGCTGAAGCCTTCGGCTGATCGAAAAGCGGCCTCCGCCTTTGGCGCCATGGCGCCAGGTCCGGCCGAAGTCCGGCTATGACGCAGGTCGGGGACACCTCGATAGGCCAGGATCTTCGGCAAATCGCGCGTCGCTGGGGAGCTTTTGGGGGGCGTCCAGGCGCGACCCCGA
Organism: Alphaproteobacteria bacterium; assembly: GCA_018971945.1. Taxonomy (GTDB): domain Bacteria; phylum Pseudomonadota; class Alphaproteobacteria; order Caulobacterales; family Aquidulcibacteraceae; genus REEB509. The sequence goes on from JAGWZH010000013.1 coordinate 45,399, forward strand.
AACCCGGCCAAGGCGGGCGCCTTCAGCGCGCCCTGTGCGCGGATCCCACGAGGGCCGGGGCCGCGTCGCATGAAGCTAGAGCCCGGCCGCCGCCTTGGCCGCCGCGACGGCGCGTTCGAACATGAGCGTCGTCAATCGTCCTGTTTGGGTATTGTAGCGCGAGCAATGATAGCTGGCGACCAGGACCGCGCCTGGTCGAGGGGCGTCTGGAGAAAAGCCCCCTGAGGGAAGAGAGAAAACCGCCTCATGGGCGAAGGCCGCCGCCGTTGGTTTGAGATCATACGCGCGCAAGACGCTGTCGTGCGCGATTCTGCCCAGAGCGAGAATGGCCTTGAGGTGCGGAAGAGCGGCGATCCGGGCGGCGAGGAACGGCCGACATTCGGCGATCTCCGCCGGACTGGGTTTGTTTTCGGGCGGCGCGCAACGAACCGCATTCGTGATCATGCAGCCGGAGAGCCTCAAGCCGTCCTCTGGGTCAGCCCGATACTGTCCAGAAGCGAGGCCGAATTTGAGCAGGGTTCCGTAAAGCAGTTCGCCTGCGTAATCGCCGGTAAACGGGCGGCCTGTCCGGTTGGCGCCTGTGCGCCCTGGGGCGAGCCCCACGATGAGGAGTGCGGCCTTAGGGTCCCCGAATGAAGGGGCGGCCCCATTGAACCAAAAAGGCTCCTCCGCAGCGTTGCGACGCCGATAGGCGACGAGCCGCGGGCATAAAGGGCAGTCCTTGGGCGCCTCCGCCTCTGGGCTCATAGATCCTCCGCCTCCTCCTCGTCATAGCGGCTCGGCGATCGTTCGCGCGGCGGTCGCCCCACGAGCGACGCAATTTCGGTCAGGTCCAGAAATGCGTCCGCCTGGCGCCGCAGATCGTCTGCCGCCATGGGGGGTTGCGAACGCATCGTCGACACCACCGTCACCCGGACGCCCTTGCGCTGCAGGGCTTCCACCACTGCGACAAAGTCGCCGTCGCCGGAAAAGAGGAAGACATGCGTTAAGTGAACGGCGGCTTCCATGAGATCGACTGTGATCTCTACATCCATGTCGCCTTTGATCCGACGGCGGCCTGTGGCGTCGGTGAATTCCCGCGCCGCCTTCGTCACCACGCTGTAGCCGTTATAATCGAGCCAATCGACAAGCGGCCTGATTGGGGAGAAGTCCTGATCATCCAGAAGCGCTGTGTAATACTTGGCTCGCACGAACTGGCCATGCCGCCGGAACTCCTGCAGAAGCTTCTTGTAGTCCATATCGAAACCCAGCGCCTTGGCGGCCGAGTAAAGATTGGCCCCATCGATGAACAGGCCAGTCCTGTCGTGGGGATGGATCAAGGCGGCGAGGATCGACGTCATCGGGGGAGGGGGCCTTTCCGCTTAAGTCAGATATGGAGCCGATTGTGGCGCTGGGCACCAACGTCGCCTTCGGCGGCGCGTCCGGCGGGACGCTCTTGGCGCGCGCTGCCGAAGCGCTCGGGCCACATGGGCTGATCGTACGCCGGCGATCAAGCTTCTGGCTCAGTCCCGCCTGGCCCGATCCATCCGATCCCCCTTTTGTGAACGCGTGCATGGCGGTCGCTGCGCCAGGGCTGGACCCTCCCGGCCTGCTGACTGTGCTGCATGAGGTCGAAGCCGCCTTTGGCCGGGTCCGCGGCCGCCGAAACGCGCCCAGGACTCTGGATCTTGATCTCATCGCCTGGGGGGACTTGATCATCGAAGACGGAGGCGGGCTGGAAATCCCCCACCCACGCCTTGCAGGGCGGGCTTTTGTCTTGGCGCCTTTGTCAGAGATCGTTCCCGGATGGCGTCATCCGCGGACAGGAGAGAGCGTTGAGGCCCTTCTCCAAGCGGCCGCAGACCGTGATCAGGTGCGGCGATGGGGCGGCTGGGACGACCGCAGCGCCTGGCCTTAGGCGCCTTACCTCCGAGAGGGACGCCAAGACGCCGGGCCAAGACGCCGGGCCAAGACGCCGGGGCGGAACCGCTGAAGGCGGCCGCCATCCCCCGCGTGCGAGGGCCTGAGGCGGCTCAAACAGGGCCGAACGGGAGGTTGAGGAGGAGGGGGGCACGGGCCACGCCGAGGTGCGGTCTTCAGGAGCGCGCGCCGATCGGCGGATCGCTGAGCCCAGAGACTGGCGCTTGTTGTAAAGTCCGCCCAAGGACGACTGCGCTGCAGCCATCGCCCTATTGGCCCAAGACCGCTCGTCCACGCCTTGGCGAGGGTCGCTTGACGCCTATGACCGTTCATCTTGCGCCCGCCCCACAGAGCCTTAAACTCCGAATACGGGATATGGAGCAGGGGCTCGATGCTATGACCATGCGGCTCAAGAGCCTGCGGGCGACGCTGATGCTGATCTTGGCGCTCGCGCCGTTACTCGCGGCCGGCTGCGCCTCTGGCGGCGGCGGCGGAGGAGGAGGGGATGGAGGGCCCATCGTCTCGCCGCC
>JAGWZH010000229.1 GCA_018971945.1 Alphaproteobacteria bacterium
TCGGCCCTGTTCAACATTTTCATTGAGCCACAGCTCGAACGGCGGGCGCGATAACGAGGACACTAGCCGCAAGGCATCGCGCGAATTCAGCCGCTCCTTGATCTGCCCCTGAAACTGAGGATCAAGCACCTTGGCCGACAGCACAAAGCTCGCTCTGGCAAACACATCTTCCGGTAGAAGCTTGACGCCCTTGGGCATCAGGCCATGCAGCTCAATAAAGCCCTTGACGGCCGTGAAGAGCCCGTCACGAAGACCTGACTCATGGGTGCCGCCCGCCGTGGTGGGAATCAGATTGACGTAGCTTTCGCGGATCAGCGCGCCCTCTTCGGTCCAGACGACCAGCCATTGCGCGCCCTCACCCTCAGCGAAGGTATCGTGATCAGCCGCCACCGACTGCTCGCCTTCAAACGGCGGAATCAGCGGCGCGCTCGCCCCACCCGCCGTCAGCGCCTCGTCCAAATAAGAGCGGAGGCCATTTTCGTAGTGCCAGGTCTGAACGCGTCCACTTTTCTCCTCATTGAGCGTCACCCGGAGCCCCGCCAAAAGCACGGCCTTGGACCGAAGGAGTTGTAGGAGTTCGCCCGCTGGAATGTTGGCGCTATCAAAATACTTGGGGTCGGGCCAGCAGCGCACACGGGTGCCGCTACGACGCTCGCCGCGTGCAGCCGGCTGAGACTTAAGGCCTCCGCGCGGCTCGCCGCCCTCAAAGGCCATCTGGTGCATCCCCCCCTCACGCCAGACTGTGACCTCCAGTCGGCGAGACAGCGCGTTGGTGACGGACACCCCCACGCCGTGCAATCCGCCCGAAAAGCTGTAGGCCCCGGCCCCGCCAGCCTTCTCGAACTTGCCCCCTGCATGAAGGCGCGTAAAGACAATTTCAACGACCGGCGCTTTTTCCTCGGGGTGCGGCCCCACAGGAATCCCTCGGCCATCATCGTCGACGCTGACGCTGCCATCGGCATGGAGGGTCACATCGATATTCCGGCAGAAACCCGCGAGCGCCTCATCGGCGGCGTTGTCAATGACTTCCTGAATGATGTGAAGCGGGTTGTCGGTTCGGGTGTACATGCCGGGGCGGCTGCGCACCGGCTCCAGCCCCTTCAACACCCGGATAGAAGACTCACTGTAGTGGGCAGCGCCCGACGCCGAACGCGTCGCCATTCCATTCACTCCGACAGGCAGCTGAGGCTGCGAACGGCGCGAATTCTACCCCCCCGCCAGGGCCCCGCCCGACGCGGGCCCGGGGGTATGGGGCTTGGGTGGCCCCGCGTGCCCGCTACCAGGTTCCAGGCACGAGAATGTCGCGGTCAACCCGGGTGACATCGGTATGCCCGCAGAACGCCATGGAGATTTCCAGTTCGCGCTGGATCACCTCCAGCGCCTTGTGCACCCCTGCCTCGCCCATTGCGCCCAGACCGTACAGAAACGCGCGGCCAATCATGGTGCCGCGCGCCCCGAGCGCAATGGCCCGCAGCACGTCCTGACCCGAACGGATCCCGCTATCGAGCCAGACCTCGATGTCACGCCCGACGGCGTCAACAATGGCCGGCAGGGCCTTCACCGACGAGAGCGCGCCATCAAGCTGGCGGCCACCGTGATTCGAAACGACAAGCGCATCAGCGCCGCT
>JAGWZH010000109.1 GCA_018971945.1 Alphaproteobacteria bacterium
CTTTTCAGGGCGGGCAGGATCCGTCCGGTTCCGGGAGCCGATCCTCTTTCCAGCGTTTTAGCGGGCTGAGAGGCTTTTGATGCGGCGCCTCTGCAGCTGCAAAGCCTAAGCAATGGTCGAACAACGACAGATGTGTCGGGCCGCTTGAAAGCTGTCCGGTTGAGCCAGACTGAGGCGGCGGACGCGGCGCGCGGCGCTCAAGACAGAGATTCCTGTAGACAGGGACGCATCGCCGGGAGCACGGGACCCGCCGCCGCCGCGCATTCGGTCTCTTTCGCCTCTGCGCTCGGTTCCGAGCGTTTCGCCCAAACCCCCGAAGGCTGCGCTGAACCGCCGTGCAGGGCGAGGCGTGAAATCATTGGCAAGATTTTTTGTCCCGTTTCGGCGGCGCTGCGAACACGCCGGGCATCCCTACCGCCGCTGTCCCCCTGCCGCTCCCGCGCCGCCAGAAACCAGGCGCCCAGCCTCCTCCGGCGGGCGCCCGGCTTCCTGCTCGGTTCAGTTGAGCGGCAAGCGACCGGATTGGAAGCATGCCGACCTCCGCTCCCCAGCCCAATGCTGCTGAGGCCTCGATCGATCGGGTCGCCCCTGAGCCTAAATGGGCTGAGCCTCCGCCACGCGGAAGGTCAGGCGGCTGCCGTCGGCTTCCCGAATTGTGACATACTCGCCCAGGGCCAGGCGATGGGCCGCTAACTTGAAGACAGGCTCGTCAGGCCCCTCTTCCTTTTCATCGTACCAGAAGTACCAATTGTCGCCGCGGCAGCGCAGCCAACCCGTGGCGGGCGCCTCATGGGCGTGAAAGCGGCGTACCGTGACGTCTTCGCGTTTGGCGCGCCACAGCTCAGGGTCGAGAAACCCGTCCTTATCCAATGGCGCCTGCAACACATAGCCGAAATGGTCGTCGCCATCAGGATAGCCTTGGTCGGGATTGCGGCCGAGACGCAGCACTATACGGGTCAAACCCTTCATGGCGGAATGCCTCCGATAAAGGATCGCGCTAGAGAGGACGCGATCGCGTTCTATGGTCTTTTTGGTCTTGTCTAATGTGAGGCGTCACAATGGAGTCTGAACCGCGACAGGTCGCCGCAAAGGGCCGAGAGCCGCCGCGGGCATGGCAGCGCATGTTGAGCGGGCGCCGGCTCGATTTGCTCAATCCGGCGTTCACCGATATCGAAATCGCAGACATCGCCCATGGGCTCGCGCGGGTGGCGCGATGGAACGGCCAGACCCACGGCGAGCATGCGTTCTCGGTGGCCCAGCATTCGGTGCTGGTAGAGGATTTGTGCGCGTCGATGCAGCCAGATTGGGGCCCGAGCCAACGCCTCATGGCGCTTTTGCACGATGCGCCGGAATATGTGGTGGGCGATATGATCAGCCCCTTTAAAGCCGCCCTGGGGCTTGATTACCGCGCCTTCGAGGAGCGGCTAGCGGCGGCGATCCATGTCCGTTTCGGACTGCCAGCGACAACGCCGGCCGCGGTCAAGGCCCAGATCAAGAAGGCCGATCGCTACAGCGCCTATCTCGAAGCGACCCAGCTTGCGCAATTCAGTCAAACCGAAGCGCGCGGGTTCTTCGCAGAACCGCCGGCGCGGCTGCGCCGCACCCTGGAACCGCTGGCGCCGTCGGAGGCGCAGGCGGCGTTCTTGGCGCGGTTCGCAGCCCTGCAGGCCTAGAGGCATCAGGCCCCTGGGAGCCTACCCATCGTGGCAGGATCCATGGCTCGAAGACTCAGGTTTGAGGGTAGGGGTTTAATGGTGAGAGCATATAAGGCGCACTATGACGATTCTGATTTGTTCTTTATCGAAAGCGGCGCAGGTGGCGGCCCAGCGGAAGCCTTCCCGGATGGTAAGCCTGCTCGATCCGCACACCATGTTTCCTGCCTTAAGGGTGAGCGCGCATCTGCGGATGGCGCTGCATGACATCGCCGACCATGAAGACGGCTGCATCCTACCGGCGGAAACCCATGTCCGGGAGATTTTGACCTTCGTTAACGCCTGGGACCAAGAAGCGCCAATCCTGATCCATTGCTGGGCAGGGATCAGCCGCTCCACCGCGACGGCCTTGATCACCGCATGCGTCAAAAACCCCGCCACGGACGAAGAGGAAATCGCCTGGGCGCTTCGCCGGGCCTCGGCGACCGCCAATCCCAACCCCCGGCTTGTGGCGTTGGCGGATGCTGAGCTCGGGCGTTCGGGGCGTCTGGTGAAAGCCGCGCGAGCGATCGGTCGCGGCTATCCGGCGTGGCCGGCCATCGAGGAGGCCGAGCCTTTTGAGATCCCGAGCCGGTTTGACGGGCCGACCTTATGACCGCCCCTCGGGTGGTCCTGGGGCTGTCGGCGGTGATCGCTGCGGTTACGGAAGAAGGGCCGTTTGTCGTCGCAACAGGCTCCGGCGCCGGGCTTGGCCTGCCGTTCGGGCCCTTCGACCCTCTGGGGGACCGCACGCTGGAATTGTCGCTGCGGCGCTGGGTGTCGGAGCAGACCGGCTTTACGCTCGGCTATGTGGAGCAGCTTTACACTTTTGGCGATCGCGGCCGGGAAACCCCGCTTTTGGACCTTGTCGGCGACGCGCCCGCCGACAGGGTGATCTCGATCGGCTATCTGGCGCTTACACCGGTTATGGCGCCCTTGGCGGACGCGCAATGGCGGAGCTGGTATGTGTTTTTCCCTTGGGAAGACTGGAGGCGCGGCCGGCCGCGTCTGATCGATCGGGAGATAGCGCCGCGGCTCATGGCATGGGGAGGCGCCGACAGCGAGCGCTGGTCGCGTTGCCGGCTCGCCTTCGGACTTGACGGGGCGCCGTGGAACGAAGAACGCACGCTGGACCGGTACGAGCTGCTCTATGAAGCTGGCCTCGCGCCAGAGGCCGCGCGCGACCAGGCGCGCTTCGGGCGAGAAGCAGCCTCGCAGACGAGCCTGCCCAAGGACGCTTTTGGAGAATCAATGGTCAGCGACCATCGGCGTATCCTCGCCACCGCCGTGTCCCGACTCCGAGCCAAGATCAAGTATCGGCCGATCGTCTTTCAGCTCGCGCCGGAACGCTTCACGCTGACCCAGCTGCAGGCCATCGTCGAGGCGATTGCGGGGCTCGCCCTGCATAAGCAGAATTTTCGGCGGCTGCTGGACCGCACGGGCCTCGTGGAAGGAACAGGAGAGATGGACTCCTCAAGCGGAGGCCGGCCCGCGGAACTGTTTCGCGTACGCATGCACGCCGTGCGAGATCGACCTGTGGGCGGGGTGCATGTGCCTAGCCCCCGTGGTGAGTAGTCTGACCTTGTTCGACAAGCGGCGCGCTCCTTGAAACAGTCACGCGGCGCAGGCCGGTCAAAATAATCTTTGATTGAACGGCGATCCAAGACAGTTTCTGTTCCAGCGCGATGGATCAGCCAGTCGTCGAGATGATATCAAACGCGAAACGAGCCACCCCATATGCGAGGGTGTCCGATGCGCGGGCGATCAGTCAGGCTGTCTGTCCGCAGGCAGCCGTCCAAGCACAATGTCCCCCAGATTATGGGGTTCATCGGGGAACATCATCTGGGTCGTCATTCGGTCACTGCGGCCGGTCACCATCCAGTGCAAATGGGGTGGACGCCTGCGGCCATTGGAAGGGTCAGCGGGATAGGCCCAAGATTTGATCGTGAGAAGACGGAAGCCGCCATCGCGATCTGTCGGCAGGCGGGCGAAACCCTGGAAAGCGTCGTCCAAGGGCGCTGTGCTCAGTTCGGCGGGATGAGCGTACCGGCCAAAGGCGTCGGCCTGCCACAAGTCCAGTTCGGCTCGGGCGGACGGCTCGCGGCGCGCGTTCAGCACACGGCCCGTGACCTCGATGATTTGTCCTTCCGCACGGCCACAGCTGCCGCGCACCCGCGTAAGATCGGCGTCCTCGTCGCGAGGATGGGCGACCGGATAGAATGGGACCGTCGTGCACTGCGGAGTTGGGCGGAGGAATTCATCGGCGTGAGCGGAAGCTGCAAATCCTGTGACGCCGACACAAGAGGCGACCATCAAACAACGTCAGCGTCGCATGGTCTGCACGGTGAGATCCTTCCTTCCTCTCTCTTTGCCCCGTTGTGCGCTTTCTCAGCTGTTCCGCCCTAAGTTCTTGCCCACACGCTACCTCGCACGTCGCGTGGGCGAGATGCCGATCAAGGCCCGGTTCGCCGTCCGCATCATCGGGGGAGGCTGGATAGAGAAGTCCGCGCCAGCGCGCTCAAGATGGGGGAAGCGCGTCAGCTGCTTATCGGCTCCATGCACCAGAGGTCTTGTTTCGCCGCCGGTCTGGATTCGTCACACGTCTTGGCCGCCGACGCGCACCGCTTTGAGGCAGCAGGCGTCGCCAAAGACAAACCGGCGTACACCGGGCCGTCTATGGCGACGCCTCGGATGGTCGACCCCTTGCGCTTGGCGGAGCTGGGGCCGGATGATCTGGCGCGCGTCAGCCGTCGCCGCCTAGCCCTCAGGCCTGTCTCCGGCGGCGGCGGTCAGAGCGCGGGGCAGCAGGGTCCAGAACGCGACCTCGGCGGCGTTCATCCGCTCCGCTGCCTGTCCTGCTTCCGCGCCGGTTCCCCAAAACACATCCCCCCGCAAAGGGCCCCGGCGGATGGCCCCGCCGGTGTCCAGCGCCAAAAGAAGACGCGCAAAAGGATCTCGGTCATGGGCGGCTTTCACAAACAAAAGCGCGCCATAAGGATGAAAGGCTGGATCGATCGCGATCGAAGCCAGAGGGGTTAAGGCCACGCCCGCGGCGCCGCGGGGTCCCTCTAAGGGATCGCTGATCGGCTCCTCGTCGAAAAACACATAGCTCGGATCAGCGTTCAAAGCGGCGCGGACGCCCTCCGGACCTTGCTCGTCCAGATAGGCACGGAAACTCGACCATGTCGGGCTCCTCACATACCCGCTATCCCGCGCCGCGCCGAGCGCTGAGCGCCAACGATAGCCATTTTGCGCGGCGAAGGCGGCGCGGACCTCCGTACCGTCGTCGAACCTGAGACGGCCCGAGCCCTGGACCTGCACCTTATAAAGATCGGCCGGATGCGCATAGGCGAACGCTTGGCCTGGCGCGACCGGCAGCGACCCTCGCTGAGGATAGGGCCTTACGCGGCCATTCAACAGGATCCCGCGGAGTTCGCGCGGCGCGCCGCGAAGAGCCTCATTGTCATAGGCCGCCGCGAACCCGGCCAAATCCACCGTCACCATGTCGGCGGGCGGCGTCAAAAAAGGCTCTGTGAAGCCTGCCTCGGGAGCGCGGCGCGCGTCCACGACCGGCTCGAAATACGCTGTCAGACGGCTCTCGCCGACGCCAGCAAGAACCCGCGAAGGGGCGAAATGGACCTCAAAAAATAGCCTGGCCTCCTGAGCCCCGAGGCCAGCCGCGGCGCGGCACGCGGGAAGCCAATCGCCAACAACCCCACCATAGCGGGCTTGCCGCGACAAAGCCTGGTCTGGCGCGCGGCGCATCATCGTCCCGCACCAGCTTTGGAACGCCGTCAAGGCTGGCCCCAGATCGGCTTCGGCCCAGCCGGGCATGAGAGCATAGGCGTCAGGGACAAGCGCGAAATCCGCGGTGATCTCCGGCGGCGTCGACGGCGTCGAGGCGGAAGAGGGAGCGGGCCCCGCGGGGACCGTAGCGCAACCGGCAAGCCCTGCGGCAAGGAGGGCGACGACCAGAGAAAAACGAGGCGTCTTCATAAGATTGCCCTTAGCATAGTCAATCAGGCAAAGATGCGGCGAAAGCCAGCCCACTCTGACAGCTGCCTTCGCTTCGTTCCAGCGTCCCTGCCAATCTTTCCCTCGACGCAACCTTTTCTGGCCCGAACCGCTTTCGCGCCCCCCCCTCCCCCTCGGCGCCCACCTTTCGTCTTGCGTGCTGGATCCATCGGGCTTAGTGTACGCGACTTATGCTCTTTTGTAGCATAAGTTGGGTTCGGACGGTCCTTGTCTTTGGAAAGTCTCGTTCCACATATGCTCTAACTGAGCAAAAGAGCAAAGGAGCTCATGATGGCCAGGATCATCGATGCACCGCTCATCGCGTCCGGGGAAGAAGGGTGCGCCCTTCCTGCAACCCAGTGGGGTCCAGCCAGCGCGGCGGCCGCACGGGGCCTCGTTTTCAACGCAGAGGTCAAGGCGGAGACCGATGCGCTCTATGAGAAGGTGAAGGAAACCATTCCTCCTTTCGAGTGGCCGGCCTACGCCCCCCTGATCGCCGGCGTCAACCGGCTGAAACGGGAGAAAAACGCTGTCATCCTGGCCCATAACTACATGACCGCCGACATCTTTCATTGCGTCGGTGACTTCCAAGGCGACAGCCTGCAGCTTGCGCGGCAAGCGGCCGCGGTCGACGCCGCCGTCATCGTGCAGGCGGGCGTCCATTTCATGGCGGAGACCTCCAAAATCCTCGCGCCCGAGAAAACGGTGCTGATCCCTGACCTGCGCGCAGGCTGCTCCCTCGCTGCCTCGATTTCAGGAGCAGACGTACGGCTGATAAAAGAGCGTTATCCCGGCGTTCCTGTGGTGACTTACGTCAACACCTCTGCGGAGGTGAAGGCCGAGAGTGACGTCACATGCACTTCGTCGAACGCGACGCAAGTGGTCGAATGGGCCGCCAAAGAATGGGGCGTGGATCGTGTGATCCTCATCCCAGACGAATTCCTGGCCCGCAATGTGGCGGCCATGACGCCGATCAAAATCATCGCCTGGAAAGGACGCTGCGAAGTCCACGAGCGCTTCACCCCCGCTGACATCGCCGAACTTCGCGCAGCCCACCCCGGAGTGACCGTGCTCGCTCACCCAGAGTGCCCGCCAGAGGTGATGGCCGCGGCGGACTATGCGGGATCGACTGCTGCGCTTGCAGACTATGTGACCAAGAACACACCTAAGAAAGTCGTGCTTCTGACCGAGTGTTCGATGTCGGACAATGTTTCCGCAGCGGCGCCGATGACCGCCTTCATTAGGCCTTGCAATCTTTGCCCGCACATGAAGACGATCACGCTTGCAGGCATCTATGACGCCCTTAAGCTTCACCAGCACGAAGTGACTCTCCCAGAGTCGATCAGGATCCGTGCGAAGCAGGCGATCCACCGGATGCTGGCCTTGCCGAAAACGTCCGCGCCTTTGGACTTCAAGACTGGACTGCCCGCCGCCGCCATCGAACTCGTCGACTGACGGCGTTCGGTTGGCCTGGGCCATCCCATGACCTCCCCCCCACCCTCGTCCGATCCCGGCGTCTTGATTGTTGGGGCTGGCCTTGCGGGACTTTTTCTCGCCCTGCGCCTCCGCAGAAGGCCAGTGACCATTTTGTCGCCAGCCACGCTGGGACAGGCCTCCGCGAGCGCCTGGGCGCAAGGGGGCCTCGCTGCGGCTCTGGCGCCAGAGGATAGCCCAGCCGCGCATGCGACGGACACGATCGCTGCTGGGGCCGGGCTCGTCGATCCTGTATGCGCGGGACTTCTCGCCGAAGAAGGACCCGAGCGGGTGCGTGACCTGATTGCCCTGGGCGTTCCCTTCGACCGCACCAAAGACGGCGCGCTGGCGCTGTCTCTGGAGGCGGCGCACTCCCGACCGCGCGTGGCGCGGGTGAAGGGAGATTTGGCGGGTCAGGCCATCATGCAGGCCCTGATTGCCGCCGTCAGGGCCAGCCCGCGCCTGCGCGTCTTGGAGGGACTGCGGATGGACGCCCTGCTGCAGCATCCCGACGGCTCTGTAGGCGGCGCTCTGTGCAGCAAGGGCCATGACACCATCGCGCTGGAGGCGAGCGAGACAGTGCTCGCCACTGGCGGGATCGGCGGACTCTATGCGGTGACGACCAATCCCGCCTCCGCCCTCGGGGACGGACTGGCTTGCGCGCTCAAAGCCGGCGCGCTCCTGCAGAACATGGAATTCATCCAATTTCATCCAACCGCACTCGATATCGGACTGGATCCCGCGCCACTTGCGACCGAAGCCTTGCGTGGCGAAGGCGCGCGGCTCGTCAACGCCTGCGGCGCCGGGTTCATGGCGCGCTATCATGAAGCTGAGGAGCTCGCGCCTCGGGATGTGGTGGCGCGGGCCATCCAAAGCGAACGCTTGGCTGGACGCGGCGCGTTCCTCGACGCGCGGGAGGCCGTGGGGGCCGCATTCCCGGACCATTTCCCGGCAGTCTTCGCAGCCTGCCGGGCTGCCGGGCTTGATCCGCGATTCGATCTCTTGCCTGTGGCTCCGGCTGCTCATTATCATATGGGCGGCGTAGCGACCGATCTTTGGGGCCGTTCGACCGTTTCCGGACTTTCCGCTCTCGGCGAGTGCGCCTCTACAGGAGCCCACGGCGCAAACCGACTGGCGTCAAATTCTCTTCTTGAAGCGGTGGTGTTTGCCGACAGGATTGCACGTCGGATCGATGCCGATGGCCCCAGCGGACGAGCCGGTGGGACAGGCTCCGCCCTGCCAGCCCTGCCGGACGAGGCGCTGCAAGGGCTTCGGCTATCCATGGCGGCGGAAGCGGGCGTGGTGCGGCGGCAGGAAGGCCTGGTCGCGCTGCAAGAGCTTATCGCCGATCTCTACGCGGTCCATGGCGAGGCCAAAGCCCTGCTTGTTGCTGCGCGCATCGCTGAGGCTGCGCTCAATCGACAAGAAAGCCGGGGTGGGCATTATCGGAGCGATTATCCTTATCCGGACGCCGTGGCACGCTCCTCTTTCTCCTACCCGTCTCGTTACGGAGAGCTTGGCCATGCCGCTTCTTGATGCTGTCGTCGAGCCTATCGTCCGCACCGCGCTGATGGAGGACGTTGGGCGGGGTGTCGATGTGAGTGCGGCGCTACTGGGCAGAAATGCGCGCTTTGATGGCTTTCTCCGTACACGGCGGCCTGGCATCATCGCAGGAATGCAGGCTGCACGGATCGCTTTCGGTCTGACGGACGCTGCAATCGCTTTCACTCCGCTGAAGGAGGACGGCGCAATGGTGGCGGCGGGCGAAGCCCTCGCTCGGGTGGAGGGGGTCGCGGCCAGCGTTCTGACTGCGGAGCGCACGGCTTTGAACTTCCTCACACTTTTGTCCGGATGCGCGACATTAACGGGACGTTATGTCGAGGCCGTACGCGGCGAAAAAGCGCGGATTGCGGCAACACGGAAAACCCTGCCTGGCCTGCGGGCGCTACAGAAAGAGGCGGTCCGGCTGGGCGGGGGATGGCCACACCGCTTCGGGCTGGATGATGCGATCTTGGTGAAGGACAATCATATCGCGGCGGCAGGAGGGGTAACGGCGGCCTTGGCCCAGGCGCGTTCCATGGCCGGGCACATGCGGGTGATCGAGGTGGAAGTCGACACGCTGGACCAACTCCAAGAGGCCCTCGCTCACGAGCCTCAGATCGTGCTCCTGGACAATTTCTCGTTGGAGGATCTCCGACACGCCGTCGCCCTTACCGCCGGGCGAGCAGTCCTTGAATCCTCGGGCGGCGTGACCCTAGACACGGTGGCAGACATTGCTGCAACGGGCGTAGACGTGATCAGCGTTGGCGCTCTAACCCACTCGGCGCCTGCCTTGGATATCGGCCTCGACAAAGCCTGACCGGGCGTCTCAGCCTTCCGTCTCGTTCAGAGGCTCGGCAGCAATGGGAAGCGCATCCGTCGGCGGAGCCGCCGACACATCGCTATTCGCTGGCGCCAGCGTCAAGGGATCAAGCATCAAAGGATCAAGGACGGGCTCGCCCTCGATCACGCCTTCTACGGGCATTTCCGCCGCAACCGTGGTTACCTGCGCCCTGCGCAAAGGCCGGTTCCACTCGGGCATCATGGCCCGCTCCGCCGCGCTCGGATAGCGATAAAAAATATGCGCGCCAATGCGGTTGGTTTCAATGAGGCGCGGGGCCCAGCGCGGCCAAACGGCGGTGGTGTGGTAATGGGTGGCGCTCCCGGTCATCGACGGATGTTCGCCAGCCATCATCTCGGTCGCGATCTCCCGCGCCACCCGCCAAGGCCTGCCACGAGGGCGGCTATGCAGAGAACCGTCGCAGGTAAAAGTAAATTGGCAGCCGGTGGCCCGGTGTGAACCCTGATACACAACGCCGCAGACAGTGTTGGGATAAGCCGACGACCGGACGCGGTTAAGGATCACCTCCGCCACCGCGATTTGGCCCGCGCGCGACTCCCCGCGCGCCTCGTAATAGACGCCTTCCGCCAGACAACGGTGCTCGCGCTCATAACCCGCCACAGCCTGGAAGGGCTCAGGACTGCGCCCACGAAGAG
>JAGWZH010000230.1 GCA_018971945.1 Alphaproteobacteria bacterium
CAAAGCGGCCCTCAACCTCCTGAAACGCGAGCCCTCAAAGCTATCAATCGGTCGCAAACGCGCGAAAGCCTGCATGAACCCCGAATTTCGAGCCGCCGTTATGGCGGGTTAACGATTTAGGATTTGGCCCTGGCGCTTTTCCGCCCCCGCAGAACCGCTCTGGGAAGCGGATGGCGCCCGAGCCGGATCCGATAAAGGCGCAGCGGCGCCTTCGGCTGCGCCCCATTGAGCGCAACGCGCTCTTGCTCCTTGCCCTCCGTCTTGCGCGATCGGTGATCGGGCGATCCGTTTTAAGCAACCCGTTCCACCCCTCGGGCCGCCTTCAAGGCGGCCCGCGCGGCGGCCCCGGCGGGAAAGCCTCCCCCCACCGCCAGCTCCACTTCCCGGCCGTCGGCCAATCGCAGCAGCAAGACAAGGGGACGCTTTTCGGTCGCGGCGCCCTCGGGAAGGCCTTTCAAAAGCTGCGCGATCTCTCTCATGGACGCGCCCTCCCGCACATCCAATCGCAACACCTGGGTCGCCCGGGCCTCCGCCGCCTCCAACACCTCGAAACTGTCTCCTGAAATTTTGAGATCGCCCTCCCTCCAACGGATACGCGCCCGGAAAACCATCGCGCGCCCGACCTCCAAGCGGCTGCGCTCGATCGCGAAGGACTCCGGGTTGACCATGACTTCGTAATCCCCTGAGGGATCCGACAGCCCCACATAAGCAAAGACGCCCGAGCCGTCCCGCGCCGGCCGCGGGATGATCCGGCGCAGGACCCCCGCCATCGCCACAGTGCGCGGCTCCGTCTCCCCTTCCTCGAGGACGTCGAGAAAGGAATAAAGGCTCCCTTCCCGGGCTTCGGCGAAATAATCCGCCATCGGATGTCCGGTCAGGTAAAACCCCACCGCCTCCCTTTCGGCGTCGAGGCGCTGTTGGCCAGACCAGGCATGGGTTTTCGGCAGAGGCGGCCGCAGCGATTTCTCCTCCGCAGCGCCGAACAGGCTGGCTTGGGGGCTGGCTCTGTCCTGGGTTCTCGCCGCGGCGTAGGCGGCCAGCGTCTCGCAGGCGGCGTGGGCTTTCGCACGATCGATCTCCAAAGCGTCCAAGGCGCCTGCCTTGGCGAGGCTTTCAAGCTGCCGCCGATTCACCACGCTTGTGTCCAACCGTTCAGCGAGGTCATAGAGCGAGGCGAAGCGACCGCCCTTGCGGCGCTCAGAAGCCAAGCTCTGCATCGCTGCAAGGCCAACATTCCGGACCGCGCCGAGTGCGTAACGAATGGCCCCGTTTTCAACGGAAAAGTCCGCCTCAGACGCGTTGACGTCCGGAGGCAAGACCGTAACCCCCATCCGGCGAGCGTCTTGATTGAAACTCGCGAGCTTTTCGCTGTTGGCGATGTCGAGACTCATTGAGGCGGCGATGAACTCGACCGGATGATGCGCCTTGAGATAGGCCGTGTGGTAGGCGATCACCGCATAAGCCGCCGCATGGCTCTTGTTGAAACCATAGCCCGCGAATTGCGCTACAAGATCGAAAATATGGGAAGCCTTGGCCTCCTCGACCCCCCGGGCGGCGGCACCCTCTAAAAAGCGGGTTTTCTGCTTGGCCATTTCTTCGGGCTTTTTCTTGCCCAT
>JAGWZH010000014.1 GCA_018971945.1 Alphaproteobacteria bacterium
CCGGCACCTATTGCACCCAATGCGAGGCCGAAGGGTTTCGCCGGATCACCTATTTCATCGACCGCCCCGATGTGATGTCGGTTTACACCACCCGCATCGAGGCGCGGCTTGACGAGGCGCCGATCTTGCTGGGCAATGGCAATCCGCAAGACAAGGGCCTGATGGCGGACGGATTTCATTATGCGGTCTGGCATGATCCCCATCCCAAACCGGCCTATCTGTTTGCACTGGTGGGGGGTCGTCTCGATCATATCGCCCAGACCTTCACAACACGGTCCGGCAAAGCGGTTGAACTCGCGATCTATGTCGAACCGGGCAAGAGCGAGCGCGCCCGCTATGCGATGGATGCGCTGGTGCGCTCGATGATCTGGGACGAGCAAACCTTCGGCTGCGAATATGATCTCGATGTGTTCAATATCGTGGCGGTGTCCGATTTCAATATGGGCGCCATGGAAAACAAAGGGCTCAATATTTTCAACGACAAATATGTGCTGGCAAGTCCTGAGACCGCAACCGACGGCGATTATGCGGGCATTGAGTCGGTGATCGCCCATGAATATTTCCACAACTGGACCGGCAACCGCATCACCTGCCGCGATTGGTTCCAGCTGTCGCTGAAAGAGGGCCTCACAGTCTTTCGGGACCAGGAATTCAGCGCTGATCAACGGTCGCGGCCGGTGCAGCGGATCAAGGACGTCAAGCGTTTGCGGGGGCGGCAATTTCCTGAAGACGCCGGGCCGCTCGCCCATCCGGTCCGCCCCGAGAGCTATCAGAAGATCGATAATTTCTACACGGCCACAGTCTATGAGAAGGGGGCGGAGCTCATCCGCATGATGAAGGCCCTGATCGGGGCGAAGGCCTTCGATGAGGGGATCCAACTCTATTTCTCCCGGCATGACGGGCAGGCCTGCACGGTTGAACAGTGGCTCGCCTGCTTTGAGGAGAGCTCGGGTCGATCGTTGCAGGATTTCGCCCGCTGGTATGCTCAGGCCGGCACGCCGACCGTGACCCAGACCGGGATTTATGATCCGGTCGCCCGCGCTTTCACCCTCACGCTTCGACAATTCAACCCGTCGACGCCTGGCCAGCCGCAGAAGGCGCCGGTCCCAATCCCGCTGCATGTCGGCTTTGTCGGGCCCTCGGGGGCGCATCTGGCGGCGCGCCTCCCGGGAGACTCGGTCGCGCGGGAAAGCCACCATCTGGTTCTGGAGCGCGCCGAGCAGAGCTTTCTGTTCGAAGGCGTGGCAGAGACCCCGATCGCCGCCTCCATGCGGGGCTTCTCCGCGCCCGTGATCTTGCATGCGGACCTCACCGAAGAGCAGCGCTTGATCCAGATGGCGCATGAGCCGGACGCCTTCACCCGCTGGGAAGCGGGACAAGCCCTGGCGCGCGCGCTGTTGCTGGCGCGCGCGCAGGGCGCTGCGCGGACGGCGTCGGAGCAGGCCTTCGCCGCCGCTCTCGGCGCCGAGCTTGATCGGGCGGAGGCTGATCCCGCTTTCGCCGCTCTCGCGCTGCGGCTGCCTGATCTCGCCGAGCTTGTGCAGACCGCAGCCAGCCCGGATCCGGAAGCCCTGTTCGCGGCGCGGGAAAGCTTCCGCAAGGCGCTGGCCGACCATCTCAAGGGCAGGCTTTTGGAAACGGCGGCGCGGCCCCTGCCGGACCAGAGGGCGGTGGACGCCGCAGCTTCTGGGCGTCGGAGCCTTTTGGCGGTTGCGCTTGATCTTCTGAGCGCAGCCGGGGAAGAGGGGGCGGCGGTGATCGAGCAAGTCTTCGACAAAGCCAAGACCATGACGGAATCCATGGCCGCCTTGGAGGCGCTGGCGGGGTCGAAGGACGCGTCTGAGGCCTTTGAGCGGCTTTGCGCGCTGTTCTTCGAGCGTTGGAGAAACAGGCCCTTGATCATCGATAAGTGGTTCGGCGTGCAGGCCGCGGCCCCCCACAAGGGCCACGCTTATACGCTTGCCCTCAGGCGGCATCCCGACTTCACCCTGCGCAACCCGAACCGCGTGCGCGCCTTGATCAGCGTCTTCGCCTTGCGCAATCCGCGCGCCTTCCACGCGGCGGACGGGGCAGGCTACCGGTTTGTGGCGGACGCCATCGCTGCAGTGGACGGCGCCAATCCAATGCTGGCGAGCCGGCTCGCCGGTTCTTTTGAAAGCTGGCGGCGCTTCGATCCCGGTCGTCAGCAGCATGCCCGCGCCGCTCTCGAGGCGCTCGCCGCCAGCGACACGGTCTCCCCGCAGCTTTCCGAGGTGCTCCAACGCACCCTCGGACACGACGCCGCTTAACAGAAGCGGGCCGCCGGCGCGAGAACAAACCGCGATGAAGACGGGGTACTGAAGCACTGAACGCCAGCGTCGCCCATCTCGTCTGGGCGCGCAGCGCGGCATGGGCGTCGTCTGGGAAATCCTTCGGGCCGTGACAAGGGGGGCCGTCTGGCCGGCTTATCGGCGCGCTTTGCGCGATGGCGCGGCGGCCTTGCCTGACCGCCCTTGCGCGCGCGTCTTGCCTCTCCGACTGAGCCACGCCCGCCGCGCCATCAGAGACAAGTCGGCGCAGTCTGTGGATTACACCGCGCCGCTGGGGACAAGGGCGGAGCGGACGCTGGCTTGGTATTAAGCATCTGGTTACATTTTTGCCCCTGACTATCGATTCGGACTCCGACCGCACAACGCCGGTCGGGCTCATCCAGCTTGAGGCGTCCTTTGTCCCAACGCAGGCCATTCCCCGCCGCCCGGGTCCAAGGAGAGTTGGCGAAACCGGGGCCTTCCCAAGGGTCTGTCGGCCTCTTGACGCTTCTTCTCATCGCAAGCTTGGCCCTTGCTGGCGGCCTTTTCGTCGCCTCGCGGTTGACGGCGATGGATCGGGAGGCGGGGCTGGAGCAGGCGGCTTTGGCGCAGCGGGCGGCGGCGCAGCTCGACAGCGTTTTGGCGCACGCATGGGGCGCCGGGGCGGCGGCGGGCGAAGTCAGCCGGTTTGGTCCTGCTGATCCCGCGGCTTTGGTGCAGGCCGCCTCGCGGGCGCGCGGGGTGTCCGCGGCCGCCCTCATGAGGGCTGACGGGAGCGTCATCGCTGTTTCTGGAGACCAGGCGGGAGCTGCCGGACGCGCTGCGCTGGCCGCGGCGGGGGAAGCGAATTCCTGGGTCGGACCGGTCGTCACCCAAGCCGGCGCAGCGCCGCGCATCGCGATGGCGCGACGGGTGCATGCCGGCGTGATGGTCATCGTTGCGGACCAGGATTTGTACGCATGGCAGGCCTCGGAGGGAGGCAGGCTTCTCCTCGTCGCGCCCGACGGGACCGTGATGAACGGGGAGAGAGCGCGGGGGAGCATTGCTGGCGCGATCGGCTTGGCCGAGACGCCTTCAGATCTTGTGGGCGCAGCGCAGGTGCTTCCCGCCACTGACGGAGGGCGTCTCGCACTGGGCGCTGCGCGAACCCAAGTGGGAGAGTTCACCGTCGTGAGCGTAAGGCCCGTCGATCGGGCCCTGCGCCAGATGTTGCCAGCGCTCTCGCAATTCCTGCTGTTGCTCTTGGGGCCTGCTTTGTCGGTGGCGGCGCTCCTATTGATGCTGCGCCAGAACGCAAAGCGGGCTGTCGCAGCAGAGGTTGAGGTCGAACGCGCCGAGGCCAAGGCGCGGCTGACCGCAGACGGCGCAAGGGCAGGGTTTTTTGAGTGGTCGCTTGCGGAAGGAGAGCTGCATCTGTCGGAATACGCGATGACCATGCTCGGGGCATTGAAAGAGAATGTGACGCTTTCTGAATTCCTGTCTCGGGCGGCGCCTGAGGATCGCGCCGCTGCGGAGGAGGCGTTCCGTCAGGCGCGGCGCACGGGCGCCCTGGACGCCAGGTTCCGCGTTGGCTTCGGGCCTGAGACGGCCTGGATCGAGGCGCATGGTTTGGGGCTCGAGACCTCGCCCGGGGCCGGGGCTGAGAAGATCATAGGCACGTTGGTGGACGTCACCCAAAGATGGGAGGCCGAAGAACGAGCCTCGGCCCTCGAGCAGCGGCTGCGAGAAGCCATATCCTCCTATTCAGGACCCTTCGCCCTTTGGAACAGAAATCGTCGGATCGTGTTGTGGAATAAAAGCTTCCAGTCCGTTTTAGGGTTGGGACCCGACATTTTGCGTCCGTCGGCCAGCTATGAAACTGTGATGATGGCTGCGGCGGCCCACATTGTTCGAGAACGGATCGATCCCAACGACCCCATGAGCCGCGAGATGCTCGTCTCGGAGGGGCAATGGTACCGGATGGTCGAGCGGCGCACAGCCGAGGGCGGGTTGGTGACCGTGGGCATCGATGTCACCGACATGAAGCGTCAGGAAGAGGCGATGACCGACAATGAGCGGCATCTGCTGGAAACCGTGGCGCGCCTTGAAAAATCCGAACAACGCAACAAAATCCTGGCGCGTCAGGCGGAAGAAGAGCGAAGAAAGGCGGAAGACGCCAGCGCGGCCAAAAGCGCTTTCCTCGCCAATATGAGCCACGAGCTCAGAACCCCTCTCAACGCCATTATCGGCTTCTCTGAAATCATGATGAAGGAGCTTTTCGGGCCGTTAGGGTCGGACCAGTACAAAAGCTATAGTCAGGATATCCACAACAGCGGCAATTTGCTTTTGGAGCTCATCACTGACGTCCTTGACATGGCCAAAATCGAGGCGGGACGGTATCAACTGACCCCGAAGTCCCTCGATCCGCAAGTCGCGATCGACCAGGCTCTACGCCTGATGCGGCGTAAAGCGGACGAAAAAGGGCTTCAGCTCCTTTCTGAATGTGACGAACTGCCCGAGATCGAGGCCGACCATCGGGCCGTGAAGCAGATGCTGCTCAATCTTTTATCGAACGCCGTGAAGTTCACCGATCAGGGCGCGGTCATGGTTCACGCGCGCGCCAGTGATTGGGGGATCGAAATACGGGTCGTTGATACTGGACGCGGCATTCCACCGGAGGCCCTGCCGCGCCTTGCGCGCCCCTTTGAGCAGGTGGAAACCGAGCTCATTCGAAACACCTCAGGCACGGGTCTCGGGCTCGCCCTCACGAAGTCGCTCGTGGAGATGCACGGCGGTCGGCTTGAGATCGAAAGCCAACTCGGCCGCGGCACGATGGTCGCAATCCACCTGCCAAAGGCGTTCGGCGGACACATCGCGAGCGGCGAGGAAGAAGCCATGACGCAGGCGGCGGAGTGACGGGTTAAGCCAGCTCCACCAGAACCTCATCCGCCGCGACGCTGGCGCCCGCGGCGACATGGACCTTCGCCACGACGCCGTCGCGCTCGACGCGGATAATGTTCTGCATCTTCATGGCTTCGACCACCGCCACGCCTTCCCCCGTCTTGACTTCCTGGCCTGGTTTGACGTCGACGGACACAACAAGCCCAGGCATGGGGCTCATGATCGTCCTGGAGGTGTCGGCCGGGATCTTCTCTGGGATCAATTTGTGGAGAGCTGCGCCTCTGGGCGTGGTGACGATGGCGTTGACGCTGATCCCCCGGAGGCGAAGACGATAGCCTTCGGTGCGGGCGGCGATCTTCACGGCGAAGGGTTTGGCGTCAATCGTTCCTTCCATCACTGGGCGACCCGGGGTCCAAGCGGAAACAAGCTGCGCCGAGGGCGCGCCGTTGACGCTCACCCGAACGCCTTGCGCGTCCGGGGCGACGGTCACGGTTTGAATTTGGCCGTCCAAAATGACTGACCATTCCGCGCGCGCTTCCCCAGCGTTAACCGCGCCGGAAATCCGGCGGGCGCGCGCCGCCTGTACGCTCTGGGCGAAGCCTGCGCACGCCGCCAAAAGCCGTGTTTGCTCCGGTCGCGGCGACACGCCCTTAAAGCCGTCCGGGAATTGCTGCTTGATATAGCCGGTGGTGAAGCCGCCGGAGCGGAAGGTCTCTTCTTCCATCACCGCCCCGAGGAAGGGGATATTGTCTTGGATGCCGTCGATCAAAAACCGATCCAGGGCATGGGCTTGCGCATCGATGGCCTCAAGCCTGGTCGGCGCATGCGTCACGAGCTTGGAGATCATCGGATCATAAAACATCGAGATCTCGTCGCCCGCCCGGACGCCAGCGTCGTTGCGCACGGTCACAGGCCCGAACCGGCCTTCCTCCGGAGCCTGGTAGCGTTTCAACCGGCCAATGGATGGCAGAAAATTGCGATAGGGGTCTTCAGCATAGATTCGACTCTCGATGGCCCAGCCGTTGATCTTCACATCCTTCTGGGCGATCGGCAGCTTCTCGCCGGCTGCGACCCTGATCATCAGCTCGACAAGATCCACCCCTGTGATCAGCTCGGTCACTGGGTGCTCCACCTGCAGGCGGGTGTTCATCTCCAGAAAATAGAAGCTTTTGTCGGCGCCTGAGACAACGAACTCGACCGTACCGGCGCTGTCATAGCCGACAGCCTGGGCAAGAGCGACGGCCTGTGCGCCCATGGCGTCCCGCGTCTTCTTGTCGAGAAGCGGGGAGGGCGCTTCTTCGATCACCTTCTGGTTGCGGCGTTGGATCGAGCATTCCCGCTCAAACAGATGGATGACATTGCCGTGCCGATCGCCCATCACCTGGATTTCGATGTGACGCGGGGCGACCACGAATTTTTCTATGAAAATCCGGTCGTCGCCGAAGGCGTTCTTCGCCTCGGCGCGCACGGCGGGAAACCCTTCCTCGACGTCCTTGCGGTTTTCCGCAACCCGAATGCCTTTGCCGCCGCCGCCAGCGCTCGCCTTGATCATGACGGGATAGCCGATGCCCTCGGCGATCTCCACGGCGTGTTTGACGCTTGCGATCTCGCCGATAAAGCCGGGTACGGTGGAAATATTGGCTTTGGCGGCGGTCTTCTTGCTCTCGATCTTGTCGCCCATCGCCGTGATCGCGTGCGGGTTCGGGCCGATGAAGACGATGGTCTCATCGAGAAGCCGCTGGGCGAACTCGGCCTTTTCCGACAGAAAGCCGAAACCCGGATGGACGGCCTGGGCGCCAGTCTGACGCGCCGCATCCACGATCTTGTCGATCACCAGATAAGATTGCGCGGCCGGAGCAGGGCCGATGAACACGGCTTCGTCAGCCATTTCCACCGCCATCGAGTCCCTGTCCGCTTCAGAAAAGACAATCGCGGTCTTGATGCCCATTCTTCGGGCCGTTTTGATGATCCGTACGGCCACTTCGCCCCGGTTGGCGATCAAGATCTTGTCGAACATCAGTCCCTCATTTGTCCGCCGTTCGATAACGGCTATCCCGGCTCAACCCGCAGACGGCGCGGCATGATTCAAGCATGGCTCTCCGCCATAGCGGCCTTGCCCCGCGCCTGCAAACCCGTTCCGCCCATCACGGGAACAGGTCGTTCCGGCTTTTGAGGCGTCTTAACGCCCTGGGAGGAGATCATGCGCGGGATCAAGCAGGCGACCGCCCTTGCCGTGGCGCTTTGCTGTCTGGCGGCGGGCTGCGATCCGCCAGCTTCGGCCCAGGCCGATCCGCGAAGAGCGGTCGCCGGCTTTCCTATGCAAACTTGCGTCAATTTGGGAAATGCGCTGGAGGCCGAGATCGAAGGCAGCTGGGGCTACGCGGTCCGCGAGGAAGACCTTCGCCGCATCGCCGCGGCGGGTTTTGACGGCGTGCGCATCCCTGTCCGTTGGGACCCCCATCTGGGGCCGACGCACGCCATTGATCCGGTCTGGATGGCGCGGGTGCAGACGGTGGTCGATCAGGCCCTCGCGGCTGGGCTCATGGTTCAGCTTAACGTCCATCATTTCGAAGGGCTGATCGCTGCGCCCGACAGCGCACGCGAAGCGGCCCGGTTCGTCTCGATCTGGCGGCAGATCGCCGAGCGGTTCCAGGGCTATGACGACCGGCTCATGTTCGAACTCCTCAACGAGCCATTCGGCGAAGGCTGGAGCAACGAACGCCTCGAGCAGATCCACGCCGCTGCCTTGACCGTCATCCGGCCCACCAATCCTGACCGGCTGGTGATCCTGGGCGCCATCCGCTGGAACAGCCTCGAGGGACTTGAAGGCTATGACGGCAAACGCGGTTATCGGCCGCCTCCCGATCCCAACACGGCCCTCACTTTTCATTCCTACGCCCCTTACGCTTTCACCCACCAAGGCGCGGACTGGCTCGGGGCGGATGCTCCAAGCTGGAACCGGGCCTGGGGCACGGCTGCGGATCAGGCCTTGAGCCACGCGGACGCGCAACGGGCTGCGGCGCTTTCCCACGCGGCGGGATTGCCGATCCAGTTGGGGGAGTTCGGCGTCATCACTGAGGCGCCCGCCTCGGAGAGGCTTGCATGGCTGCAAACAATGCGGGAGGCGATGGAGACCCAAGGGATCGCCTGGTGCGTCTGGGACTTCGCGGTGGCGTTCGCGGTCTATGACCAAAGCCGGCAGGCGTGGATCCCCGGCGTGCGAACGGCTCTCGGATTGGGCTCGTGAGGCTGACGTGCTATCGAGGGGTGGTCGTTGGAACGACGGTACGTGATTCGCTCCCAGAGAGGACTGGCCCAGACATGTCTCAGGCTCCGATCTCGATGGACGCTGGCTCCAAAGGCAACGTCAATCTTGTCTATATCCTCTATCTTATCGGCATCGTCGCCGGGATCACCTCCCTGGTCGGCGTCGTCATGGCGTATTTGGGAAAGGATCGGGCCGAGCCCTGGCTGCTCAGCCATTACAACAACCAGATCAATATTTTTTGGAAGGCTGTTGTCTTCGCCTTGGTCGGCCTTGTGCTGACCTTGGTGCTGATCGGCGGGTTGATCCTGCTGGCCGCCCTGATTTGGTATATCGTCCGTGTGGTGAAGGGGCTGCAAGCCCTCGCTCGCAACGAACCGATCGAGAACCCCGCCAGCTGGGGTTTCTAAGCGTTCCTTGCAGCCGGCGCTCAGAGGCGGAGGCCCTGGCGCGGCGGCGGTCCAACGCGCCCGATCATAGCCCGCGTGTGGGGCGCTAGTTCTGCTTGTCGAGGGCCCATCCTGCCTCGAGAGGCGCTCCCAAGCCGCAGCACTCGTCTTCAGCGGAAGAGATTTCTGTTGGGCCGGGCGCGTCGGCGAAGACCCTGCCTACGCCGCGTTCCTCTTTTCAAGCCGACTGACAAGCTTCTCCTTCCAAACGCCTGGCGCGCCCGCTTGCACGGCAAGAAGCTTCGCCCGACGGTAATAAAGATGGCAGTCGACGTCCCAGGTGAACCCCATGCCGCCGTGCACCTGGATGTTCTCCTTCGCCGCGAGGTGATAGGCCTCGGTCGCCGCGACCCGTGCTTGCGCCGCGGCGAGCGGCAGTTCGGGAGCGTCCGCCGAGAGCGCCCAGGCGCCGTAATAGGCGTTGGAGCGGGCCACTTCGATGGCCACGTACATGTCCGCGAGCTTGTGCTTGACCGCCTGGAACGAACCGATCTGACGGGAAAACGCAAAGCGGTTCTTGGCGTAGTCCACCGCCATATCAAGACAAGCCTGAGCCCCCCCGATCTGTTCGAAGGCCAAAAGCACCGCGGCCCTGTCAAGCAGGTCTTCGGTCAGAGCCCAGCCATCGCCGACAGCGCCAACGCGCTCGGCCTTGGCCTTGTCAAAAACGATACGGGCGTGGCTGCGGGTCGGGTCCAGAGTTTTGATGCGGGATCGCGTCACGCCGGGGACAGCGAGGTCGACAAGCACGAGAGACACGCCCCCGCTCTCCTTGGCCGCGACCAACGCGTGGGTGGCCACATCACCGTCGATGACAGGGATCTTCAATCCCGAGAGGGATTGGCCGTCAAAGCTGCATTGCAGGCTCTGTGGCGTCGGCGCGCCGGGGCCTTCTGAAACAGCCAGGCAGCCAATGGCTGATCCACTGGCTATGTTGGGCAGGAGGGCCGCCTTCTGGGCCTCAGACCCCGCCAACATCAAACCTTCGGCGAAATGATAGACGCTGGAAGCAAAGGGCGTGGGCGCGAGGGATCGGCCCAATTCCTCGGCCAGGACGCAGAGCTCCAAGCGCCCCAGACCTAGACCCCCATGCTCCTCGGGAATCGCCGCGCCGAGCCAGCCCATCTCGGCGATGGCGGCCCACAGATTGGCGTCGAAGGATGCGCCAGCGTCGTCCAAAATCGCCCGGACGGCTTTCATGGAGGCCTTGTCGGCTAGAAATTTCCGAGCCTGATCTTTGAGGCTCTTCTGGTCGTCGGAAAAATCGAAGTTCATGGGCCGACCTTGTCGCAAGCGGTGTCTTTTCGCAGAGACAGATAACCCGGTCTTGGGGTGGGGCGAAAGCCTGACGCCGCGGCAGGCGGTCGTTATTCAGGCAGTCCCGCCGCAAGCCTTCTGCGCAGATAAGCCTGGGTTGCGTCGGGTTGGGCCGTCATCAGCTCGTCAAAGCCGAAGGCGTCTTCGCCCTCCCGATCCGGAATAAAGGGCGCTGGGGAAACGACAACGGGGGCGAACCGCCTTTCAAAAGCGTCGCGCAGCGCCTTGTCCACCTCTTCCCGGCTCGCCTCGACCCCCAAATCCCAAAGGCTCGTCACGCCGAAGTGCGGATCTGAGACGCCGCATGGGATGATGCCGCCAAAATGGCTGAGATCGGGCCTCACATTCAGCGCTACCCCGTGATAGCTCACCCACCGCTTCAGGCGCACCCCAATGGCGGCGATCTTGTCCGCGCGGCCGCCGGCACGCTTCACCCAAACTCCGACACGCCCTTCGACGGCCCCAGCTTCCACACCCAACAGGGCCAAAGCGTCGATGAGCCAGGCTTCCAGGCCTTGGACGAAAGCCCGCACGTCGCGACCACGGCGCGTCAGGTCGAGCATGACATAACCCACGCGCTGTCCGGGGCCGTGATAGGTGAACTGGCCGCCGCGCTCTGTGCGAAAGACAGGAAACCGCTCGGGGTTCAAAAGGTCCGCGTCCTTGGCGCTCACCCCGGCGGTGTAGAGCGGGGGATGCTCCAAGAGCCACACAAGCTCGCCAGCGCGGCCGTCCGCGATCGCCGCCGCCCGCGCCTGCATTGCGGCGATTGCTGCGGGGTAGGGCGTGCGGCCGACGCTCATGGCCCACCCGATCGGCGTTGAGGAAGCGGACGCGTTCACCACTGGTCAACCCTTTGACGTCCCTGATGAGGGCGGCGCAGCGATCATCACTGCGTCTTTGAGTCGGAATGTAGGCCAGACTTCCATGGAAAGAAGCCAAGTTCACGCGGTGAAGGTGGAGCTTTCGGTCCTTTTGGGGCGCTCCTCGTTGCCGATGCGGCAACTCTTGCGGCTGGGCCGGGGCGCCGAGATCGCTCTCGACACCCGCGAGGGCGAGGAGCTGTGGATCCTCGCCAATAATCACCCGATCGCGCGGGGCGAGATCACTATCCGGGATGACCGGCTCTGCATCGTGATCACCCGCCCGGCCGACGTGAACGCGTTTTTCGCCGCTGCCTGAGGCTGCGACCGCTCCTGTGCGCCACCCCGTTGGCGTCGACGCCGCGGGCGTGTTAACCATCCGACCCGGACAGCGGACGCAGCATGGGGATCGCGGTGGCTCGGCGGGTCAGACCGACAGGCTTGCAGCGGGCTTGGGGGACAGCCCTGTGGCTGCTCGGCGCTCTGATTGCGCTCTCCGGCATGGCGCAACTTGCGCTTCTGGTCCTCAGCCAGGAGCGGCTTGTCGCTGAGGCGCTGCAGAACGCTGGACCCCCGCCTGTGGCGGCTTTGGAAGAGGTGGCTTTGCCGGGCTCGGAGCTCTCCGCCGCCGGGCGTGCCGTTTACCCCGTCAAGGCCCGCAACCTCCACTCCCCCTGGGGCTGCGCCGCCTTCGATCTGGACCAGGCGACGCCGCCCGGCCTTGGGGCGGCGGCGGTTGCAGTCAGCCTCGCGCCGCGGCCGGCGCGGCGCGATCTTGTGGGTTATCGATTGGTCTCTGGGGAGGCCACCGATACGCTGATCCCCGATCTCGATTATTTCGCCACGTGCCTCGAAACCGGCCGACCCGAACAGGTCGTTGAAACGCCAGCGCGGCGGTCGAGCCCGGCTTTTCCCGCAAGCCGCTGGGCGATGGGCCCCGTCGAGTTGGACGTCGCGGTGCGGTTGACCAGCCCTGAAGCGTCGCCCGTCAGGCTTCGGATCGATGTGGCGCGCTCGGCGCCAGACCCGAGCCCCTATGTCGAAGCCTTGCCGGCCATGGAGCCCTTCGGCGCTGTTTGGCTGTTGGATCACGGCGTGCTTGCGGTCTCCGATGTCCGCGTCATGGGCCGCCTTGCCCCATCCCGGTGCGAGCGTCTGGGAGGAGCCGGCGCGCCGCCGCGGTTTGCACGTTTCGCCTATGATGCTGACGCCGCAGGGGAAGGCCTGTCCGCTCCGCTGACCGATCCGCGGCGACGCTTGTTTGATTTGTCGGAAGGCCTCGCGGAAGTGCCTGAAGCGGCGGCGATGGCGGCCTGGCGGGCCTGCGTCGGCCCCGAGTGCGAATCGCTGAGCGCTTTCATGGAGAGGAACCAGACGCTTGCCGCGGCGGGATTCTGCGATCCTCAGGCGGACGCGATTTGGCGGCTGCGGCTGGACGCGCGCCTGACGAGCCCCAACGCGGCCGATCCGCAGCGGCCGTTCGTCTCTGTCGTGTCGGCGCTGGTGCCGCTGGAGCCTCCGGGCCCGCTGACGGCGGCGGCGGTCTATCGCACGCCGGCGTCGCAGAATGGGGGTTTGAGAAGCCGTGGCGAGGCCTACGCTATCATAACCGCCTTGCCGCAGGCCGGGGCCAATGGCGCGTACGCCCTGCGTGTGCGCCTCGCGGCGCCGGAAACCTCCACGCATCTTTTCCGCATCGTGGCTTTGGATGGCGCCGGCGCCGCGCTGGGGAGCAGCCGTTGGACCCATCTTTTGGCCTTCGCGCCGCAGGCGGCCGCGCCGGCGCCGGTGGCGCTCGCCCCCGCTCAGCCTGACCGGCCGATCACCCCGGCGGCGGTTTCGCCCCAGGGCGGTTTCGCAGCGATCGCAGCCAGCGCAGAGGACCCTCTTCCAAACCCATGACGAACCTGCTAGGCGAGCGCTCTTCGCTCGCAATGCGCTCGTGGCGGAATTGGTAGACGCACCAGCTTGAGGTGCTGGCGGGTAACACCGTGGAGGTTCGAGTCCTCTCGAGCGCACCATTGCCGGCGAATCCCATAGACACTGAGGCAAGGGCGTGAGGCGCGCTCCGGGTCCCGGAGCGCGCCTCGCTCATGGACAGCGTTCGGGGGCGAGGGCGTCTCCTGCGCGCACGCGGAGGCGGTCCGATGGCCGGCGAAGAGCAAACGATCAGGCGTCCAGAAGGTCTCGCACGGGACCCCCATTTCATCGCAAGCCTTGTGGGCGCGGCGGGGGATCGGGATGCGCCGCTCTTGCGACGCTTGCTTCTGGGCCTTTCCGCGCCGGACGTCGCTGAAGCGCTGGAGCAGGCGCCCCTGGAGTCGGCGCGGACCGTGGTGAAGCTCTTGGGGGCCGATCTGCCTCCAGAAATCCTCGCGTTTCTATCCTGGGATCTGCGGGAGGAGGTGCTGGCGCTGCTGCCGCCGGAGGTTGTCGCGCGCGCTCTTGGGCAACTCGACACTGACGACGCCGCCGCGGTCGCCGCCGACATCGCCGAAGACCGGCTCGATCAGGTGCTCGCCGCCGCCGATCAGGACACGCGCCTTGCCGTGCAAGAAGCCCTCTCTTTCGAAGAGGAGACCGCTGGCCGCCTCATGCAGCGGGAGTTCGTCGCGGCTCCGGATTTTTGGAACGTGGGGCAGGTGATCGATAAGCTGCGCGCGTCCGCCGACGACATCCCAGAGGTGTTCTTCGAAATCTATGTGGTGGACCTCGCCATGCGGCCGGTCGGCGCGGTCCCCGTCTCGCGCTTTTTGAGGACGCCGCGGGAGACCCCCGTCCGCGCGATCATGAGCGTTCCCCAAACGCTTATCCGTCCCCAGATGGATCGAGAAGAGGTGGCGGTGCTCTTCCAAAAATACCACCTCACGTCCGCTCCGGTTGTCGATGACGCCGGACGTCTGACAGGGATGGTGACCGTGGACGACATCGTCGACGTCGTCACCGAGGAGAGCCAAGAGGATTTGCTGAAGCTCTCCGGCGTCAGCGATGCAGGCCAGAACGCCGGCGTGCTCCGGTCGATGCTGACGCGCGCGCCCTGGATCGGGGTGAACCTCGCCACCGCACTGGTCAGCTCATCGGTGATTGCGGTCTTCGCCGATGAGATCAAGGCTTTGGTGGCGCTGGCTGTGCTCATGCCCGTCATCGCTTCGATGGGAGGCAATGCCGGCACTCAGGCGCTCGCAGTGGCGGTCCGCGCTATCGCCGCCCGAGAGCTCACAGGGGTCAACGCCGCGCGCATGATCGCTCGGGAAGGCCTCACAGGACTCTCGAACGGGTTGTTGTTCGCCCTTTTATTGGGCGGGTTAGCTTTCGCCTGGTTCGGCATGGCCGACCTCGCCGCTGCGGCTGGGCTCGCGGTGCTGATCAATTTCACCTGTGCGGGCCTGACAGGGATCTTGGTGCCCTTGACCCTGCAGCGGGCGGGCGCCGACCCCGCGGTCTCGTCGTCGGTCTTTGTCACCTTCGTGACCGATTTGGTCGGCTTTTTTTCATTCCTTGGGCTCGCCTCGCTGATTGTCTTGGTCTGATCGGCGCCGAACTTGCCTGCTTGGGCCCAAAGGGCGCGCCATGCGTGTCAAAGGGAGGCGCCTGTCTCCTGTTGGACCGAACCGCGCCGCGAGGGACTTTAAGAGGTTGGCCATGAGCCGCATGACCATATCGGACGCCGGTCTGCAAATGCTGAAGCGCTTTGAGGGGTTCCGTGAGCGCGGCTTGGCTCTGCCGGATGGGCAGTGGCTGATCGGCCATGGCCGCCTGAGTATGGCGCCGCTTTCCCAATCCATGACCCGGGAGCAGGCGCATCATGACCTCCTTAAGGACCTCAAGCCTTATGAAGAGATGATCCATGCGCGCGTACGGGTTCCATTGACGCAGACGCAATTCGACGCGTTGGCGTCGTTCTCCTTCTCGATCGGTCTCGCCGCGTTTGAACGCAGCGACGTGCTGCGTCGGCTGAACGCAGGCGATGTGATCGCCGCCGCCGTCGCGATCGACGCATGGCGCAAGACACGCATTGGCGGTCAAGCCGTGGTTCTGGACGCGCTCGTTCGCCGGCGTGCGCTGGAGCGGGCGATGCTTTTGGAAAGCGAGGAGGATCCCGTCGCTCCCTCTGTGCTTGTGCGGCCGCAGATCGACCATGCCGCGGCGATTCTTGGCGCGCCGGTCGGGCTTGCCCGGATGGCTTTGCTCGAGGAAACGATGCTGGCCGCCGCCGTCCCGGAGGATCAGTCGACGAACCCCGCGCCGCAGGACGCGGTCGCCGAACGGATCGCCACGATTTTGGCGCAACAGCCCGCCACCGCGATGGCATTGGCCGCTCCGGCCTCTGGCGCAGCTCATGATGAGCCCTTTGACCCTGAGGGGCCCGATGATCTGCCCCCGCCTTCCCTGCCTTCGGACAAGATCGTGGTCAGCGCTGCGGCTCCGGCGGCGGTTGCCGAAAGGGGCAGGGCGGCGCCCCCGCCGTCCCGCCGTTCCAAGACATTCCATATGGCGATGGATATCATCGCTCTCATCGGTCTTCTGATTTTCGGTCTTGCGCTCCTTGCCCTTGCGGCTCTTGCTTTCACTCATGGGGACGCCGGCGGCGGGCCCTTGACGGCGGCGATCCTCGGAGCGCCGGGCGCTCTCGCCGTGGCTATGGCGGCCTTTTATCTCGCGAAGGGGCAGGACGATCGCTGATTGCGGGCTCCTTGAGCCTCGGGCCGCAGCGGTTTAAGCCTTGCTCATGCTCACCAATGCGACCGTCTTCGACTTCAATCTCGGCGAGAACGCCGATCATATCCGCGACCTCACCCGTCGCTTCAGCGACAAAGAAATCGCGCCGATCGCCGATCATGTCGACAAGGCGAACAGCTTCCCTCGCCACCTCTGGCCGAAAATGGGCGATCTGGGCCTCCACGGCGTCACCGTTGAGGAGGAGTGGGGCGGGGCTGGGCTCGGTTATCTGGAGCACTGCGTCGCGATGGAGGAGGTGTCTCGGGCGTCGGCCTCGGTGGGTCTGTCTTATGGGGCGCACTCCAATCTCTGCGTCAACCAGATCCGGCGGTGGGGTTCAGAGGCTCAGAAGACAAGATATCTTCCCCGCCTCCTCTCGGGCGAACATGTGGGCTCGCTCGCCATGTCTGAAGCCGGGGCGGGCTCCGATGTGGTGTCCATGACGCTCAGAGCGGAGAAGAAGGGCGATCGCTATATCCTGAACGGCGCCAAATTCTGGATCACCAACTCCACAGAAGCCGACACCCTCGTGGTCTACGCCAAGACCGATCCCACGGCCGGCGCGCGCGGCATCACTGCTTTCCTGGTCGAGAAGGGGATGGCGGGGTTCAGCGTGTCGCCCAAACTGGACAAGCTCGGCATGCGCGGTTCCGACACCGCAGAACTTGTCTTTGAGGATTGCGAGGTGCCCGAGGAAAACATCATGGGCCCCCTTCATGAGGGCGTGCGGGTTCTGATGAGCGGGCTTGATTATGAACGCGTGGTGCTGGCTGCAGGTCCCTTGGGGATCATGCAGGCCGCGCTGGATATCGTGTTGCCCTATGTGAAGGAACGCCAACAATTCGGCCGGCCCATAGGGGATTTCCAGCTCATGCAGGGCAAGCTTGCGGACATGTATGTCGCGATGAACACCGCCCGCGCCTATGTCTACGCCGTCGCCAAGGCCTGCGACGCAGGTCGCACGACGCGCAAGGACGCCGCCGGCGCCATTCTCTATGCTGCGGAACAGGCGACGAAAGTGGCGCTGGAGGCGATCCAGGCCTTGGGCGGCAACGGATACGTCAATGACTATCCCACAGGGCGCCTTCTCCGCGACGCCAAGCTTTACGAAATCGGCGCCGGGACGAGCGAAATACGCCGCTTCCTCATCGGCCGAGAGTTGATGGGGGAGTAGACGGCGGCTTCGAACTCTGGAACTCTCCGCGACGTTGTCCGGCCCAAGAGGAGAACGTCATGCCCGACAAGAAACCCGCCGCGAAGTCCACGCCTGCGGCCAAAAAACCATCCGCCGCCAAGCCTGCCGGAAAGCCGGCTCCGTCCAAAAAGGGCGGCAAAGGCTGAGCAGCGTCTTCGGCCGCTTGCGGCAGTGGGAAGGCCGCGGCGCCGAGACAGGCTGCGCGTCAGCCCGACATCCGGGCTTGCTCGCCGCAGCGGTCCGGAGCCGCTGCCCCCTCCCCACGGTCGCCATCGCTGGCGCGCCACCGCTTTCGTCCGTATTCAGCGCATGAGCGGTGCGCTGCAAAGATCTTTCCTGACACGACTTGGTGTTCTTACCGGTGGTGGAGCGATCGCATTTGAAGGCTGCGCCCAATCTTGGCGGCCCATTCTAAGGGCCTCTCGGCCTTGTCTCTTTGGTTCCTGGCTTGTGGCGCCAAAGCCTGCCTTTTTCGACGCTGCGTGACACGCGCTTTGGACCGTGTTTTGGCTGTTCCCGGCTCTTGGCTCAGGCCTTCTGCTCTGCCTAGCGCACTTGCTGCGTTAGCGGATGCGCATGGGGGCGCCGCGCGCGCCTTGGCTGCAGGCCGTTTCCCGCGGCGCGGCTTATGCAGCGGTTCGGCGCGATCACCCCGTTCGGTCGACCGCGTCCTGAGACCTTAGCGTCGCTGCTTTTGTGCGCTTCTCCCAAGACGCACGAAGCCCCGCTGCGGCGCCGCAGCGGGGCTTCCATTGCCGTCGCCTTATTTCAGACGTCGTGGGGGGCGCGCGCGTTGCGCGCAAACTCCGGAAGAAGGAGCCAGTCGCCCGTGACCACCTGAAGCGGATGACAATGAGACACTGGATCACCTCCTTTCCTGCTGTTGAATCTCTCCTTCCATAGCGCGCCTTGATGTCTGAAAAAAGATTAAACGCGGACCTCCCTAGAGGACGGTCAGCATGCTCGCCACCAGGGGATGGCGGACGATGTCGCTGTCGGTCAGGCGAACGACCCCCACCTTGTCGCCGAGTTGCTCAAGCTTTTCCGCGGCGGCGCCGAGCCCGCTCAATTCTGGGAGCAAATCGGTTTGGGCTGGGTCGCCAGTGACCACCATGGTGGAGGACCAGCCAAGCCGTGTCAGAAGCATCTTGATCTGGCCATAGGTGCAGTTTTGGGCCTCGTCGATCACCACAAACGCGTTGTTGAGCGTGCGTCCGCGCATGAAGCCCACGGGCGCGATCTCGATCAGGCCCTCCGCCATGAGTGTTTTCAGACGCTTGGAAGATAAACGATCGGTCAGGGCGTCGTAGAGAGGGCGGAGATAGGGAGCGAGCTTGTCTTCCATCGCACCGGGAAGATAACCAAGGCTTTCTCCCGCCTCCACCGCGGGCCGGGACAAGACGATCCGGCTGACTTGGCCGCTTTCGAGGGCCTCCACGGCTTTGGTGATGGCGAGATAGGTTTTGCCGGTGCCCGCCGGACCCAGGGCGAGGACGAGGGGATAGGCCTCCATGGCCGCCATCAGCGCCTTTTGGCCTTCAGACTTCGGCTTCACAGTCCTCCGCCAGCTCGCACCGGCCGCGTCAAAGGCGGGGTCAAAGCCCCCTTCGACGACGTTGAAACGCTTCTGCCGCCGTTGGGGTCGGCCTGTCTCCTCAAGTGGCGGCAGGGCGTGCACTGTCGCGCTTGTGTCGCGTGTCGCGCGCCGGGTCGAGCGTTTGGCCATGGTCCCCTCCTTGCCGAAAGCGGCGGGTGAAAGCTGAGAGATGGGCGAAAAAAAAGCCGCAGGCTTCAAGCCGGCGGCGGTTTGGTCGAAGAACTGGCGAATCGTTTCGGACGAAAGAACCAGCGGTGGGCGAGGCTGACCAGGCGGGCTCTCTTGGCGGGCATGGGGTCTGCGCTTGGCGGCCACCGATCTCAAACCTCCGTCGTCTGGGGCTTGCGTTTCGCTTTCAACGAGGCTCACTGATCCTTGTTAACGACCCCTGAATCCCGCTCGCGCTTGCAACAAAAGGACTGCGCCTCATGCCTGTGTACGCTCTTGCCGATGCCGACCTGGAGATTGAGGATGAGACCGCATTCTGGATCGCCCCGACCGCTGTGATTATCGGACGGGTCGTGTTGAAGCGAAACGCCTCGGTTTGGTTCGGCGCGGTGCTGCGCGGAGACAATGAACCCATTATTGTGGGACAAAACAGCAATGTTCAGGATGGCTCGGTCCTGCATACCGATATCGGCGCGCCGCTGGTGATCGGTCAGAATGTGACGATTGGCCACCAGGTTATGCTGCATGGGTGCGCCATCGGCGACAATAGTCTCATAGGCATTAAGGCGACGGTCCTCAATCATGCGGTCATCGGATCGCATTGCCTGGTCGGGGCCCATGCGCTTGTGACCGAGCGGAAGGTCTTCGATGAGGGGCTCATGATCCTGGGCGCGCCAGCGGCGGCGACCAAGCCTCTCGGCGATGGCGCAAAGGCGATGATCACGGGGTCGGCTCACCACTATGTGGAGAACTGGAAGCGGTATCGCGGAGCTTTACAGGAGAGGCGCGTGGCGGTGGCGTGAGGAAGCGGGCCTCCGCGCGGCCGCTCCGGATCCCTGCCCCAGAAGGATATTCTTTGTCGCGCCATGCGTTCTTGAGACTGGCGACTGGCGACTGGCGACTGGAGACTGGCGTTTTGGCCCTCTGGCGCATGGCGACTGGCTCTCGCCGCTTTGGGCGGCGCCAGCCTTTTGCAGGCTGGACAGAACGCCTCAGGCTTTAGGGCGCTGGTTTGTGTCCCCCGTCCCAAATCCGGCGAAGCTTGGTTTCCGCATCAAGGCCGAGATTGGACCACGCCAGCCGGCCGCGATTGGCGTCGATGATGAGAGATCGCTCGCCAGTGCTCAGACCCGCCGCGATGGCGGCGCGCACCGCGGCTGCTGGGTGCAGCGTGCGCAGCACCCAGAGGTCCCGCGCAATCCGTCCGCTCTCGCCAAACGCCTTAAGGATTGTTTCCACATGGTCCTCGCCGCCGGAGGGAAGGTCGGCCCAGATCGCCATATTGGCGAGGCGGCGGTGATCGCGTGCCGACGCGAGAGCATTGGCTTGTTTGGGCTCGGCTTTCACGAACCCGGCTGCGGCTGCGCTGCGCCATCCGCCGTTCTGATCGATGGAGACAAGGGTCCGCGCCGTCACGCGGCCCTCAGCCACAAGCGCGGCAAGCTGGGCAGGGGCGTATGGGCCGTAAATCTGACCCCGCGCCTTTATCCACCAAGTTTCTCACGTCAGGGTCGTCGTGCGCTCTGGTTTGCATCCACATTCTATCCGAACGCTGCGGGCCGGGGATGGGCGCAACGATCCTCGCAGTCTACACTCGCCCCTGAAAACGAAAGGTGACCAGGCTCGAGGAGAAATGGATGGCTGTCTATGAATTCGCCAAGGTCGAGCGGGAGGGGCCGCTGACCATCGTCACGATCAATAGGCCTGAGGTGATGAATAGCCTGCATCCGCCCGCAAACCATGAGTTGGCCGCGATTTTCGACGCCTTCGCAGCAGACCCCTCACAATGGGCTGCCATCATAACCGGCGCAGGGGAGAAGGCTTTCAGCGCCGGCAACGACCTCAAATATCAGGCCTCGGGCGGGGCCATGAGCGTCCCGGCCTCCGGTTTCGCGGGCCTCACCAATCGTTGGGATTTGAACAAACCGGTGATCGCCGCAGTCAACGGCATGGCCATGGGGGGCGGTTTTGAGATCGCCCTGGCCTGCGATCTGATCGTCGCCTCGGAAAACGCGCTGTTCGCTCTGCCTGAACCCCGTGTGGGTCTTGCTGCTCTCGCCGGCGGGCTGCACCGTCTTCCGCGGATGATCGGGCAGAAGCAGGCCATGGGCATGATCCTCACGGGCCGCCGGGTTCCCGCTTCGGAAGGGCAGGCTCTGGGCTTTGTCAACGAGGTGGTTCCAGCAGGACAGGCGTTGGAAGGCGCAAAACGCTGGGCCCTGCAGATCATGGAATGCAGCCCCATGTCGATCCGGGCCTCGAAGGAAACCGTGCGCAAAGGGCTGGAACACGCAAGCGTCGAAGCCGCCTACGCGGCTCAAATGAGCAACGAGGCGGTGCGGGCGATGTTCAAAAGCGCCGATTTCATCGAAGGGCCTATGGCCTTCGCCCAGAAGCGCAAGCCGGACTGGAAAGGCGCATGATTCGTCGCAAGCATGGGGTCTTGTCCATTTCCGACCGCCCAGTTCGTCAGGAGAGCCTGGCGCTGCAGGAAGAGGGATGCGCCGTCCTCGCCGGCGTTTTCAGTCCCGAGGAGATCGCAGCGCTCGCCCAAGAGATCGAAACGGTCTTCGAGACCACCACGCCCGATCGGCCGCACGACAAGGCGAACGAGTGGCGCCACGCCATGTTCAACCGGTCGCCCCTCAGCCAAAAGGCCATCGGCCACCCTCGGATCCTGGAGGTGATCGAGCCTTTGTTGGGGGAGGACTGCCATGTCATCGCCAATACGGCGTGGCGGAATGCGGCGGGACACCAGGGTGGGCCTTGGCATATCGACGCCGGACCGCACGTGCCGCGGCCGGAGGGCGCGTCTTGGCCAGAAGCGATCCCTTATCCCGTCTTTGTGATCGGCGCGCATCTCTTTTTGGAGGACTGCCCCTTGGAGGCGGGACCCACCGCTGTCCTTCCCGGCAGCCACAAGAGCGGCCGGCCGCCGCCCTTTCTTGGGCACACAGCGATGGATGTCACCTATGAGGGACGGGGACCGGTCTTTCTGACCGCTCAGGCCGGAGACGTGGCGCTGTTTGTCTCGGATGCTTGGCACCGGGGCAGCCCCGCCAAGACCGGCGTGCGCCGTTTCTTCTTGCAAGCGCATTATGGCCGCAGAGACATCGCGCAGCG
Source organism: Alphaproteobacteria bacterium (assembly GCA_018971945.1). Lineage (GTDB taxonomy): Bacteria > Pseudomonadota > Alphaproteobacteria > Caulobacterales > Aquidulcibacteraceae > REEB509. The sequence goes on from JAGWZH010000014.1 coordinate 21,865, forward strand.
GGTCCTGACGACCGCAGAATCAAACCATGTCAGTCCGGACGCCGCCGCTCGGGCTCAGACCGACCGGGAGCGGGCTCTGATCGGGCTCCACGCGCCGTTTTTTTATGACGGGTGAGGGGACGCCTGGACTGGATGCAGACCCCTCTTCACAGGCACGGCGAAAAGACCCTTCGTCTCCGGCGGAAAGCGTCCCTCGCGTTCCTTTCGGTCCACGGCGCAAAGCGCCTTAAGGGATCACTCTTCGGCCTTCACTCCAGACCCAGCCTCGCCTTCAACAACGCGTTCACCGCAGCGGGGTTCGCTTTGCCATCCATGGCCTTCATCACTTGGCCCACCCACCAGCCAAAAGCCTTGGGTTTCTCTTTGACCTCTGCTGCTTTGTCCGGGTTCGCTGCGATCAGGGAATCGATGGCCGCCTCAATGGCGCCGAGGTCGGTCACCTGCCGCAAGCCCTCGCGCTCGACAATCACTCCGGCGGACTCGCCTGTGTCGACCATCTTGGCGAATACCTCTTTGGCGATCTTGCCGTTGATCGTGCCGTCGGCCATCAGGTCCAAAAGCCCGCCGAGCTGATCGGCCGATACCGGAGAGGCGGACAGCTCGAGCCCCGCCTTGTTCAAAACGCCGAACAGTTCCTGGCTGACCCAGTTGGCGGCCAGCTTTGCGTCTCGGCCACGCGCGACGGTCTCAAAAAACGCCGCCGCCTCGCTCTCGGCTGAAAGAACCCGCGCGTCATAAGCCGAGAGCCCATAGTCGCTGATGAAGCGCTTCTTCTTCGCATCCGGCAATTCAGGCAGATTGGCTTTGATCGCTTCAACCCAGGCTGGGTCAATCTCCAAAGGCAAGAGATCGGGGTCTGGAAAATAACGGTAATCGTGCGCGTCTTCCTTGGAGCGCATGGTACGCGTTTCCCCTGTGGCCGCATTAAATAGGCGTGTTTCCTGGTCTATAACGCCGCCGTTTTCGAGTATTTCTATCTGCCGTCTCGCCTCATACTCGACCGCTTGCACGATAAACTTGAGAGAATTGACATTTTTAATTTCGCAACGCGTGCCGAATTTCTCTCCGGGGCGGCGCACCGACACGTTCACGTCGGCGCGCATCGAGCCTTCCTCCATGTTGCCGTCGCAGACGCCCAGCGCCCGCAAAATGCTGCGCAGCTTCGCGAAATAGGCCGCAGCCTCTTTGCCCGAACGGATATCGGGACGCGAGACGATCTCCATGAGGGCCACGCCAGCGCGGTTCAGGTCGATAAAGGTCTCTTTGGGCGAAAGATCATGGATGGATTTGCCGGCGTCCTGCTCCAAATGCAGGCGCTCAATGCGCACCACGAGAGGTTCGGGGTCGCCGTCCACCTCGACTTCGACCTCTCCCTCGCCCACGATCGGGTGCTTGTATTGGCTTATCTGATAGCCCTGCGGCAGATCGGGATAGAAATAATTCTTCCTGTCGAAGCGCGACCACAGATTGATTTGCGCGTTCAGGCCAAGGCCTGCGCGAACCGCTTGTTCTACACAATATTTGTTGAGCACCGGCAGCATGCCTGGCATGGCCGCATCGACAAGGCTGACATGGGCGTTGGGCTCGCCGCCATAGGCGGCGCTAGCGCCGGAAAACAGTTTTGACTTGCTGGTGACCTGGGCGTGGACCTCGAGGCCGATGATGACCTCCCAATCTCCGGTCTCGCCAGCGATGCGCTGATCAGGACGGGCTGTGCGGACGTCAAGGACTGTCATGACCCATTTTCCCGGGCGAATGCCAAACATCCCTGGCATACTGTCTCGCGCCGCTGCGTCAATCCAAAGCGCCGTTCTGGCGGACTTTATTCGATGAGCCTCAATTGATCATCGACGCCGATAGTGCTGACCGAGCCGAGAGCCTCGACGAACTCCCCGATCGTATCAACGTCAAAATAGTACTCCGGGCCCGAAGCGCATTGCTACATGAAAGACGCGATGCGCGCATTGCCGCGCAGAAAGATCGCGAAGATTTCGATTTCGTCGTCCTTCATCTGATCGCAGACGCGCACCAGGTTGGCGAAACCATTGGGCGCGCCGTTGTTCCAGCCGTAGCTCGTATCGGCCGGAAGGCCATTGAGCACCTCAAATTGATAGGCTGTGGTATGTCCATCGGTGATCAGCACCGCAATCTTACGTACCTCGCTTGCGGGCCGGGGGTAGTTGGTCGCCCCCCAAAGTCCTGTCCATTCTGTTGAGAGAAGCCGCCATGCCCAGGCCATGCCATCGTCCATCCGGCCTGTGCCCGTGCGATTTAGCCCTCCATTAAGAGCACTCCGGAGCGCCGAGGGGCTGTCAAAGGGGCCCAGAATTTGTGAATTGGAGCAAGCCGGCAGGCCCGGTGCGTTCAGCGTGGAGATCACGCGCCCAGGCGCTGTCGGCAAGAACCGTGTCGCGCTGGAACTCGGTCTTGTGTCCCTCAGCCAATGAAGCCAACCGGCGTGGCTCACCTCCCGTGGCTCAACACAACCATTCCATCCCGAGGGCGCGGCGACCGAGAGCCACGCGGAGCGGTGGGTCCCTATGTTTACCCGATCGGTGAATGGCACGACCGATGCCCGCAATCCACCGGTTTGGCCATTGTCGAGCCGCTCCAGGGTGTCGCGGATCGCGTTGAGGGCGGCGACGTCGTTGTTGCCTGACGCCATTGAATTGGTGACGTCAATGGCGAAGGCGATTTCGGTCGGGCGCGCGCTGGACGCGGTGGCGGTGGCGTCCGCGGCTACGGCCAGGCTTCCATCACCAACCAGGTCGCCAAACAAGGAATCCAGGTGTCCCTCGGCCTCCACAGTGACAGCGTCCCCGGTCCAGGCGAAGCTTGGTGGGCCGGACAGCTCCAGGCGTCCGTCGAGGCTGGCGTGAAGCAAGGCGGAGGCCTCTTGTTCTGCGCGCGCGCGCTCTTGCGGCCCAATCCTGGCCGCCGCCAGCGCGGCCGCGTCCACCGCATTTTGCAATTCAGTCTTGCGCATCAGGCCGTGGGCGAAGTCTACCGCCGCGCCATTGAGCGCCAGAAAAGGAGCCGCTACGACCGCCAACTGAATGGCGACTTGCGCCTTACGGTCGCAGAAAAACCGGCGAACAAAACCAGGAAGTTTCACAATTACATTCCGAATCCAGCGTTCGATCAATGCCCGGATGTTCGCATGGCGATGGTTTATGAAGATTTTTCTCTTAAGACTCGTTTGGATTTTTTTTGGAAACTATGGTTTCGCTTTATTCGCCGCTCGTTTGTAGGCGTTTGTTTTTGGGGGGCCTGTCCGTCCCCGTCTGAGGGTGTTGCTTGTTCCAAATATGTTGGAGCGCAGGGCGGTTTGGTCGCGGTGTTGTGTTGAGGCTCCGTGGGGCCCCCGGCGCGCTTGGCTTTTTTGCTGCGCTCTGGCGACGGTTTAGGGGCTGGCAGGACATCATCCGCCGCTGAGAGGCCTTTCGATCCTGATCATGGGCCGCGCGGCTGATCTTGAGGTGCGCCCGGAGGCGGGGCAGGAGGCGGCGCCTCCGCCGCAGACGGGCGAGGCGCGCGTTTTGCTGGGCGTAGTCGCACGAGGAACAGGCCGGTTTGCAAGCCCGTTCGGCGATGTCTCTCGGAGGGCCATGGCGCCCTTGAGGAGCCTTTATCCAGGCTCGTGGACGCGTTCCCTGACATGGACCTGACCCATGACGCTCGCCAGACCCGTGATAAAGGCCGGGGGCCGAGCTTCACGCGCGGCGCATCGGCGGCCCAATTGACCTCTCGACATCATCTTGCGCATGCCGGGGCTTCACTCTTGCCGCGTCATTTCAAATCGATCGCTCGCGCCATCAAGGTTTCAGGTCCCGATGATCCGGCGTCCGTCTTGGCCGGCCGCCCCGCGATAGATCCCGGTATGGGTATGGCCCCCTCGACGCCGTTGGACGTCTTCTCAAACCTCACCGCGTCACCGCGCGCCCACCCCGCATGATCGGCCAAGACAAACGCATGGCTCGGGTCGGGGAGGCCGTTGGGTTCAGTGGCGGCGCCGGTGAAGCGCGCCCTTGTCGTCAAGGATGAGCGCTTCAAGGGGGTGGCGGCGGCGAACGCCTATGCGCCCTGTTCCCTTCGGCCTCCGATGAGACCTCTCACCAGACGCTTAACCCGACCCCTCCGTCGAACATCTGGGTCGGAGCGGTGGTCTGCATCCCGTGGCGAACTTCTTCTTCGATGCTCACCTGTTCTTCGAACCTGATGCGCACAATCTTGAGGCCTGGCCCATAGCGGCGCAGCAAAGAGCGTTCATTGCATTGGCGCTGGGGTTGCTGGGTGCGGCACACAATCTCGCGGTCCCGGTACACAAGCGCTTGGCCCTTTTCGCAGTCGAAGCTCGCGCCATTCTCAAAATGCGCGGTCCCCTCCTCATAGCGGCCAAGCGTGACGCGCATCTTTGTTCCCGCGATGCAGCGGAAAATCTCTCCCTCAAAGCCTTCGGCCACCTCCTCTTCGCCGAATGTTTGAGAAGCCGGATGGGGCGCGCCGCGGTCGTCAACGCAGATCGCCTGGATCGCCCTCATCTGTTCGGAGACACGGGTTTCGACGCGGGTGCGGGTCATGGTCGCGCCGACCGCAAGGCCCGCTCCACCATCAACGCCGACGGGGGAAGCGCTCGCGTAAAGCCCGCCGCCGCCGCGATAGCTGAAGGTGCGGGCATCGATCGAGGCGTTGATGTTGAGCGTCGTGGACTCATGGCTAAATCCGCCGTGGGTGATGACCACGTGCGGGGCGGGGACATAGGGGGTCGGCGCCACCACAATGGGACCGCCCGGCAGGCCAGGGCCGCAGCGAGGGCCGCAGCCTCCGTGATGGCCCTCAGATGTGGCGCCGGAGGTGAAGCCAGGAGCGACGATGAGCGGCGAGGGCGCGCTCACCGTTGGACTTGAGGGCGTCGGGCTGCCGCCTTGGCATGCCAAACAATCGGCGAAGGCTGCCCCGGGAGCAAACGCCAAGGCCGCCGCGGCCATTATGTATCGCGCTGAGACGCCCATGGCGCTGTCCTCCTCACTCTTGCCGCCAGTGATGCAAGTCCGGCGCCGCATCTCCCGCGCCCGGTGAAATCGCGCCGCGCTGAGCCGCTTCTCGCGCGGTTGGGGCTGGCCCGATCCGCGCAATAGGCTCCGCGAGGGGAAACGCCCGCCCGCGGAGCGACACAGAGGCCCAACGCCATGCAGCAGGATCATCTCTTTCATCCCGATACGCGGCTCCTTCTCGCTTATGGCCGGACATTGGCCGGGCGGCGCGCGCCGGCGACGCCCGCGAAAGCCCCTCATGTGCTTGATCGTCTGGCGATTTTGGAACGCTGCGGGGACGGACGGTTTCCATTGCGCAGTTTTGGGGCCGAACTCGTTGAGTTGTTCGGTCGGGACTGGAAGGAACAAGACTTTGCCGAGCTGTTTTTGGAGCCAGACTGGCGATTGATGGCCGCGCTGATCGGATCGGCTGCAGAGGCCGGCGAGCCCGGCGTGGCCCGGCTAAAGGCCGAGACAGCCTCTGGGGTCGCCTTGGGGTTTGAACTCGTGGTTATGCCGTTGCGGCTTGAAACCCCAATCGGCGAGCGCTTCTTGTGCCTCATGCAGCCTTTGGGGGGGCAGGCTTTTCTGGACGGGCGGCCTTTGGTACGTCTGCGACCTGTCTCGCTCCATCCGCCCGCGGCCAACGCCCCGCCTCGGATCCAGGTTGTGGTGCACAACGCCTGACCCATCGGCAGGGGCAGGGCTTTGACGCCGCCCCGCTGGGAGCGGCCTTCGGCGTCAGGGCTTTGAGCGCTTTGGGCGCGCGGCGCGCCACCTTGTCTTATCGATCGCGCCCGGCTGTGGTTTTTCCACTCTGTCGGAAGTTGATGCGCCAGCCCGCCGCAAAAGCCTTGCGCTGCAGCGCCAGACAGCGGTCTTTGTCCCTCGCTCCTTGCCTGTTCGGATTGGGTCTTCATGATGCGCAGCCACACGCCTTGGCGCAGCGCCAAACCCGCTCATCGGGCGCAATCGCAGCTTGACCAAGGCGCTGAAGAGCGAGGCGCAGAGGCCAGTCCCCATTCTGCAGGCGTCGCAGAGGGCTTGGTCCCAGACCGGCTCAAGTCGGCCTAGTTTCTGACTTTTTCCGCCCGCTGATCATGTCCGCCGCCCAGCCGCGGCCGGCCGACGCACAAGCGGCTTAAATCCGCCCCGGCGCTCTGTCCTCCGCAATCGTGACATCTTCAGGGGGCAGGGGCGGGCGGCCTAGGATCATGTCGGCGGCCTTCTCCGCGATCATGATTGTGGGCGCATTGGTGTTGCCGCCAACAAGCGTCGGCATGACGGAGGCGTCCACGACCCGCAGCGCCTCCACGCCGCGCACGCTCAATCGTTCGTCGACGACGCTGCGCTCGTCTCTCCCCATCCGGCATGTTCCTACGGGATGATAGATGGTCTCGCCCTTCGCCCGGATAAAGAAGTCGATTTCGCTGTCGGTCTGCACCTGCGCGCCCGGCATGATTTCAGCACCCCGATAGGGCGTCAGCGCGGTTTGCCTGATAATGTCCCTGATCATGCGGACGCTGTCGCGCATCGTGCGGCGGTCGGTTTCGGAAGCCAGATAATTCGGGTCGATGGCGGGATCGTCAAAGGGATCAGCGCTGTCGAGACGCACCGTCCCGCGGCTTTCAGGTCGAAGCTGGCAGGCATGGATGGTGAACCCGTCCCGGTCAGGTTTGTGGCGCGCATGGTCCATCATGATCGCGTTCACGAAATGGAGTTGGACGTCGGGCCTGTCGAGCTCACCCCTCGTTTTCAGGAAAGCCCCGGCATGCAGGTGGTTGGTGCGGCCTGCTCCCTGCTTGGTGGCGAAGTACTGAGCGGCGACCGCGAACTGCTTGAGGCCCTTGGTCATGGTGTAGGCCGTGATCGGTTTCGTGCACTCATAGACGCCGGTTACGTCGAGATGGTCTTGCAGATTTTCACCCACGTCAGGCGCGTCTATCTTGACGGCGACGCCATGCTGTTTCAAGTGCTCGGCTGGTCCTATCCCTGAAAGCATCAGAATTTGCGGACTTTGTACTGCGCCAGCGCAGAGCAATACTTCCCGCTCCGCGCGAATGGAGAGCACTTGTTTTCCTGCACCCGCAGAATAAGCGACGCCCACCGCCCGGCCTTTTTCGATCAAGATCTGTGAGGCGAGCGCTCCGGAAATCACCTTGAGATTGGTTCGCTCCGCCATCACCGGCCTGAGATAGGCCGCTGCGGCGCTCCAGCGCTCTCCGTCCTTGATCGTAAGATGGTATAGTCCCATGCCCTCTTGTTGGGCGCCGTTGAAATCCTTGGTGAGGGGATATCCCGCCTGACGGCCAGCTTGGATAAAGGCTTTGTAAAGCGGGTTGCCGACGGGAGCGAGGCTGACCCATAGCGGGCCGCCCTCACCGCGAAAAGCGTCGCCTCCGCGTTCGTTGTGCTCGGATCGCTTGAAATAGGGCAGTACGTCGCGAAAGCCCCATTCGGCGAGCCCCATCTGCCGCCACTGGTCATAATCTCGGGCGTGGCCGCGTATGTAGATCATTCCGTTGATCGAGGACGACCCACCCCACCCCTTGCCCCTGGGCCACCAAAGCCGGCGGCCATTCATGTTTGTTTGAGCGACGGTCTCAAAGCCCCAATTATAAGCGCTCTTCGCACGGATCAAATTGCCGACCCCTGCAGGCATCCGCACAAGGGGGCTGACGTCGCGGCCGCCGGCCTCCAAAAGCGCTACCCGCACCCTGGGGTCTTCGCTTAGCCGGGCCGCGAGGGCGCAGCCGGCGCTGCCGGCTCCGATAATGACGAAATCGGCCCACTCCGTTGCTTTGGCCAAGCTTCACTCCTCCTGCGCGTTCGTGTCTTGATGGGACATGTGCCGCCCCCTTCATCCCAAGGCAAGACCGCTGCTCGCTCCTTTGTGAAAGGATTTGTTCATCCTCACCCGGTGATGACATCATCATGAGCGGTCATAGAAGCGAAACCGTCATCCGTCGCGGCGCCTCAGAGATGGCGCCGATGCGGCAGGGCTTTCGCGACCGCCGACGATTTTTTCGTGTCGCCGTGTCGCTGAACGGGCGGCTTATGGCGACCGACGGCCGGGACTATCCATGCCATACGCTCGACGCCTCGCCGGGGTCGCTGCGGCTAGCGACCGCTGCGCCGCTTTCGCCCGGAGACCAGATTGTGGTCTATTGCGAGGAGCTTGGCCGTTTGAAGGGGCATGTGTCCCGGTTGGCGGAGGACGGCAGTTTCGGCGTCGCGCTCGACGTCACGCCGCTCAAACGCGAGAAGCTCGCCGAGGTCTTGATTTGGAAGATCAATGGCGGCGACGACGAAGGGTTGGGGTCGCGGCGCGCAGCCCGGAGATCGGAGCGAGCTCCTGTAGAGTGCGTGCTTGAGGACGGCCGCCGGTTTCAGGCGGACCTGATCGATGTGTCGCTCGTTGGCGCGGCTCTTAAGACCGCCGAGAGGCCGTTGATCGGCTCCTGGATCAAAGTCGGCCGGCAGATTGGCCGGGTCGCCCGCTATTTTGAAGGGGGCGTCGGGGTGGATTTCTCTACCCCCCAAGCCGTGGCGCCGGACGCTGAACCTGAAGGCTGAGGCCCGATCGCCTCCTACACTGAATTGAAACGAAAACCAACTAAGCCAAGCCAGCTCAGCCTTCGAAAGGAGCGGTTTTGGCAGTCGATGTTCTTCTGTGCGCCAGCCCACGCTATGCGGCTGCATTGGAGCATGTCGGAGGGACGCTCATCAATTTGCGCGTCAGTGTCGCGTTTGACGCTGACCTCCCCGACCTCCTTGCCCGAGACGCTGCGGCCCGAGAGGCGCGCGTCATCCTCGTGGGCTGGAGCGACGATTGTTTCGCTCATGGCGGGGACATTAGCGGCGCCGTGCGGCGTTGCGCCGCCATTGGCCGCAAGCGGGGCGTGTTGTTGCCCGTCTTAATGGAGCCAACGGCGCTTGATCAGCCTTGGAACCAGATGCCGCCCAAATCGCTCATCGCCTGGGCGCAGGCCAAAGGACAAGGGGCTGAAGCGGCGGAGGAGTGGCGATCAGTCTTGAAAGCTTTGGGCTCCGCCATCGGCCGGCCCGGCCTGGCCGATTATGGGAGCGCTGCGGAACGCGGGCTTGTGGCTTTGGACCAATGGGCGCGCCGACACCCGGCCGACCCCTTGGCGCAGGAGGTCCTAGCCAAGACGTCGGTGATCTTTGCATCAAGCAGCGCGCGCGGTGTCTACGAGGAGGACGATGCGCCTTCGTCTCGCGTTCTCGGCAAACGCCGGCTGCGGATCCAGGATTTGGCCAAGCCAGCGGCCGGGATGGTCGGCGCTTTTGCGCTCATGGCCGGGGCGGTCTGGTTTGCGGGTGAACTCGAATGGTCGGGCTTCGGGCCGCTTCCGGCGGCGGCCGCTCCCGAAGAGTCCCCGATGGCGAGGGAAGCCAATAGAGGCGCGGGCGGCGCCGTTGTGTCCCAGGTTCGCCAGATCTGGGATGAGATGGTGACTGGTTTCGGGTCTTTCGCTCCGGGTGGCGCAGGCGAGACGACGAACGGCTTCGGGGGGGATGGAGGCGCTGCCCAGGCCGTCGTGATGCACGGACAAGTCAGGCATGGGCGCGTCCCAGCAAGCCGCGCCGCGCCGCCTCCGACGCCGGAAGAGCTCGCCAATGCAGGCCCGCTGATCATTCTCGACGTGCGCAGCGTCCGGCGGGATGCGCCCGCTCCAGTCGTGCGCGTGCCGTCGCGTCTTCCCGACTTTTCTGTCTTTCGGGAATGCGAGGCATGCCCTGAGATGGTCGTTCTGCCGGCTGGGTCTTTCCTCATGGGCAGTCCCGCAAACGAGGTCGGGCGGGGCGAAGACGAGGATGACCAGGCCGGACCAGGGGGCGCGCAAGTCCGGGTTAGCTTGCCGCGTTTCGCCATCGCCCGGTATGAGACGACCTGGGAAGAATGGCGCGCCTGTGTCGCAGCGGGGGTGTGCGACAACGCGGCGATCGTCGAAGCTGGGGCAGATAACGGCTGGGGGTGGGGCCGCCGACCGATGATTGAGGTCAATGGCGACCAGGAGCCGTCGAGCTTCGCCCGATGGGTTTCGGAGCTGACAGGCGGGCCCTATCGTCTGCCGACGGAAGCCGAATGGGAATACGCTGCGAAGGCTGGAACAAGCACGCCTTTTCCTTGGGGCGACGCCATCGGCCGGGAGCACGCCAATTATGGCGCGGACGAGTGTTGCGCGGCGCACGCCGAGGGGAGAGACGATTGGATGTTCACCGCGCCGGTGGGGTCGTTTCCTGCGAACCCCTGGGGCCTCCACGACATGCATGGCAATGTGATGGAATGGGTGGAGGACTGCTATCGGGCCAATCTCGGCCAGCAGCCCTCCGACGGCGCTGCCTATGTGGGCGGGGCTTGCACAAGCCGCGTGCTGCGGGGCGGGTCTTGGGACTATATGCCTCAAGATCTCCGTTCAGCCTATCGTTTCCGGCTGCATCCAGAGCGGCGGTTCAACTTCATTGGGTTCAGACTGGCCCGATCGCTGTGACGCTTTCGGCCGGAAAGGCCTCTCGCTGACCTCGCCCCTCCGCCGCCGCTTTCTCTGAGGCTGCAACCAGGCGGCTGGACAAGGAAGGCCCTCAACTCCGTGGCCTCGCGCAAGCGTGGGGAGCATCCTTCGCTTGCGAATCGTGGGGTGGGGGTCCTGCGGTCAGTCTTCATGCAGGCTCCCGAGCGTGCGTGTTAGAAGGCTTTGTCTGCATTGGGCGCGATTGACCCTGGAGGGGTTATGGCCCGCTTCGGGCGCCGCAGAGCGAGGGGTCGGCCTGGGTGCGCTTGGATCGCCTTTTGATCGGCCTGTTTGAAACTCTCGCCGGTGCAGCCGGCCCCATGCCGGATCGGGCGTCTTGATCGTCGACGCCTGTCGCTGGGCGGGCCTGTGGGGGCTGGCCAGGATGATCGCTTGACCCGGCTGTTTGCCTCTGCTCGTGCGATTACGATCTCCGCTGTGCGCTTTGTCCTGCGTGGTCTTTAAAACCGAACCCGCAGCGGTCGATCGGGCGTGTCCGCCAATCTTTACCCGATGCAAAACAGTGTAAAAGCAGTATTCACGAAAAACATCATGTTTATCGGTTCAGTATTTTTCTGCTTTAACTGTATTTCAAAACAACGCGATCAATCTTGGGCTCGCGGCGGTCAGAAGGCTGACGTGTGGAATGGAGCGCGTGATGCGGAAAACCGCAGGCGTTGCTCCGGGTGTCTTCAAGGGAGCGACCAGAATGGCGTTCACAGAAATTGAAATTCAAGAAGCTCACGCCGCTGCAGCCAGCCGCGCCGGCAGCGAGGATCTTTACAAGCTGGGCTTGATCTACGCGACCGGCCAGGGAGGGCCGATCGATTATGTCCAGGCTCACATGTGGTTCAATCTTGCCGCGATGCGGGGCAGCAAGGAAGCCAAGGAAAGCCGCAAAGAGCTCTCCTCTTTGATGAGCCCTTGTGAAATCGCGACCGCCCAGAAAGCCGCGCGGGAATGGATGGCCGACAAGACCGGCCCCGAGATCTTGGTCGATCGTCGCCATTAGGGCTGCGACCTCGCCGGTTCTGATGGTTAAGGGCGTTGCCCGGCCAAATCATAGAACAAGCTGAAGTGGATCGGCAGCGCGTCGCGGACATATTGCTGTACCCACAGGTTCCAGTCGCTGACCCGTGTGCGCGGCACATAAACCACGTCAAACCGGCGCAGGGTCGGCCCCTGCGGCAGGCCGTCTCTGACGGCGGAGCCGCGCAGGTCGACCAAGGATATCTGTCTTGAGCCCCCGGGGATCCGCGAAATGACCACCACTTCCTGTCGACGCGCGGAATTGAGGAAACCTCCAGCCAAGGCGATCGCCTGCACAGGATCGATCGGACCTCGAAAATCATAGACGCCAGGCCGGCTCACTTCGCCCGCGACATAAACAAGGTTTGATCCGAAGCCCGCTGCGGCCACCTCAATCTCCGGCGTACGCAAATCGCGAGCATAGGCGGTCAGGAGGGCGTCCCGCAGCTCCCTTGCCGACAAGTCCGCCGCCATGATTGGCTCGATCAGCGGCAAATCGATACGGCCGTCGGGGGCGATGGTCGCGGTCCGCGAGAGTTCCGGCGCCGAGAACACCGTCACCTCGACCTGGTCTCCCGGATAAAAGCGGTATGGCTCGGCGGTCGGCCCAAAGGCGCTCGGACCGTCTGTCGCGCTATAGGCTGCGGGTTGCGCCGCCTGCCCCTGCGCGGGCGCTTGGCTCATGGCCGCACAGCCCGCAAAGCCCACCGCCACTATCAAGGCTAAAGCCGCTGTCGCATTCCGCGCCATTGTCTTTTGTCCCTCGTTTCAGGCTGAAGCGCCCGATGCGCCCTTTTGAGCGGCGCCGAGCCATTCCATCAAAGGCCATGCCAGCGCCGGGAACGACCCTCTCCGCATCTGGTGAATGGATGTTTACCGAATCGAAGTCTCCGTCCAGGCGAAGTGGCTTATTGATAGAGGGTTCGGGACGCCGATCATGGCTGGGCGGCACAATCATTCAGCGTCAGCAATCCGCTCTCGCGCATCGCCAGGGTGGGCCGCAGCCCCCAGGCTCCGCCTGCTTGACCTCGCTGCGATGCTCTGGCGCGAACGCGCGGTCGTGCTCGCGGTCGGTTGCGCCCTTGGGTTGGCGGGCCTCGCCCTGGCGATGATGCAGCCTCGCTACTACACCGCGCGCGCCGAGGTGCTGGTGCGGCTTGGTCAGGAATATGTTTTTCAGCCGCAAGTGGGCGGCGCAGGCGCTGGGGCGGCCCCTAAGCTGAGCGAGGTGATCAATTCCGAGGTGCAGCTGGCAGGGAGCAAGGAGGTGGCGCGGCGAACGGTGGAGGCGATCGGTCCGATTGCGATTTATCCCGATCTCGCCAAGAGCGACGAGCGCGAGCCCGCCCTTTTGCAACGGCTCGCGGTGGAAATGCTGGTGAAGGATTTTCAGCTGATCATCGCGCCTGAAACACCCACCATCGCGATGACTTTTCGTTCGGAAGACCGCGCCATGGCTGCACGGGTGCTTGAGGTGCAGCTCGACGGTTATCTTGCGTTCCGCCGCGAAGTGCTCGTGGGGGCCGAAAGCGGGGCGTTCGACAATCAGCGCGACGAGTTCGAGGGCAGGCTTGGGGCTGTCAGCGCGGATCTCGCCTCCTTCCTGTCTGTCAATGGAATCGGTGATTTCGAGCGAGAGCTTGAAAGCCTTGGGGGCCTCGTCACCGCGACAGAAACCGAGCTGTTCGCCACGCGCGCCCGCCTGCAGGAAACCCTCGCCCGCGCCCGGAGCGTGCGCGCTGCTGTCGAGGCCATGGCCCCGGTGATTGAGCTTCAATCCGAAACGACAGCGGCGGGGCAGCTCACCGCGCTGCAATTGGAGCGGGAGCAATTATTGGCCCGTTATAATGAGAACGCCGCCCCAGTGCGCGAGATTGAGCGCCGGATCGCTCAGGTCCAGGCCTTCGTTGACAATGCGGAGATCAACGGCGTTTCGCGAACAGGACCGAACCCCGTGCGGCAGGCGGCGGAGGGCGAGCTGATCACTTTGGAGGCTGAGGCGCGCGCGCAGCAGGATCGGGTGGCGGCGCTGCAGGCTCAAGCGGGGCAGGCCGCGCAACGGCTTCGAAGTCTGCAGGCCCTGGAGCCGCAATATCGTGATCTCGTGCGAGAGCGGGCGGTGCTGGAGGAGAACGCCCGCTCCTTCTCCGCGCGGGCCGAAGAGGCCCGTGCATTTCGCCAAATCGCCGGGCAAAGTACCGACAATATCAGCGTGGTGGAACGCCCGACCCCACCTCGTCGCGGCGCCAGTCTTCGGATGCCCATCGCGTTGGCCGCTCTTTGTCTCGCCGGGCTCGCCGCACTGGCGGCAGGCCTCGCACGCGGCTATCTGCGCAACCGCTTCCCCACCGCCACAAGCGCCGCTCGGACCCTCAATCTGCCGCTTCTCGGCGTCACATTGGACGAGGCGACAGCCCGGGGCTCAGGATGACCGCGCCCGGCTCCATGACCGGCGTTTTGCGGGCTCTGGCCGCACTGCCTCGCAAAGGCCGAGGCAGAGCGGTCATGATCGTTGCGGCGCGCCGAGGGGAGGGCGCGTCCACCATCGCCCGAACCATTGCGGAGAGCGCCTCCTCGGGTGTGACTTTGCTTCTCGATTTGGACCTTATCCGATCGGAGCATCGGCTCGCCTATGCGCAAGCGGGCCCCCCGCTGTCAGAAGGCATTGATGCGCGCCTCAAGGGGCAGAGGCTTTATCGGATCGTTGATGCGGAAGGCCGGCTCCGCCCTGATACGCGGGGCGGGATGGCCTATTTCCGGGTTGGACGATCCAAGCTTTTTGTCTCGGGATTCGATGCGGGCGCGGCCCTGCAGGAAGGCGACAGGCTGCAAGTCCTCACGGGCCCTTCATACTGGACGGCGGTGCGCCAATCCTGCGAGTTGTGCGTGGTGGACGCTCCCGCGTTGGAGGATTCCCGGGTCGGGCTCAGCGTGGCCGCTCATATGGATGGCGTCGTGCTCGTGGCCTGCGGCGCAACCGGGTCAGTCACGGCTTCTGTGGGACTAAAGACCGAGTTGGAGGCTGCGGGCGCTTTCGTGATGGGTGTCGTTTACACCCGCGCGGACAGCGGAGCGCTGACTTTGGAGCGGCTAAGCTTGGGCTAGCGCGTTTCGCGGGCTTGTGGAATTGGCAGAGACACTAAAACCTCATTGTTTCACTCTTTGAATTCTCTCCATCAAATCTTCCCCAGGCCGGAGGCCGGAGGCGGGGGCGCTTTTCCTTAACCCTCCGAACAGACGCGGGCCGGATCGCACCGGCTGGGGCGACGAGGGCGTCCTGCCGCGTCTCGGGGTGGCTCGGCTGGCGCGGACGCGGCTGGCGAGCATAGCCCGGTCAGCCCTTAAAACCCGATCAGCCCTTAAAGCCCGGAGAGTCCTGAAAGCCTGGACAGTCCTGAAGGCCCGGACAGTCCTGAAGGCCCTGTCACCCTCCGCAACCCTGACAATCCCGACAATTGTGTCGGCCCTGGGTTGCTCTCCGCCCAGGGTTTGCAGCCGGGCGCGGTCCAATGCGGATCGCTATTCTTTCAAAGCCGCTTGGCCGCCAGGGAGAGCTCTGCGCGGGGATGTGCTCCCGGCCTTTCTATGGACAGGGCGACGTTCAAGCTTGGAAGCGGTCCTTGGCGGCGACCCTAGGCGTCAAGACCGCCCACGGTCTGCAGCCCCGCTGCGATGCATCAGACGGTCCGTCATCGTCTTTGATGGCAGTCTGCCCGCATTCGCCTGAGACAAAGGGCTCCCGCCGTTCATGGATGCGGGCGGACTTGCAAGGGCGCTCTCGCGGGCCAAAGCCTCTCCGTAAAACAGGCGGGGCCTCCACCAGACGAGTTTGCCGGCTCCGCGAACGGCCTTGTCAAGAAACCAGTAGCGAGCCGGACTGCCCGCCAGAAAGGCCGCCCCAGCGACCGCGCCGCAGAGGGTCGCTTGGGCCCCGCCCAAAGCCATGTGCGCAGCGATCGCGCCCCATTGTTTAGGCTCCGCCGCGAAGGCGGCTTCGCAAGGGCCTTGGCCGAAGGCGAAGGCCCGCTTCATCGCATAGGCGAGGCTCGCCCGTTCGGGAGGGATGTGCTCGATCACCACCGCTTCCGCCGCCCAGGCGAAGCGCCGACCGGCAGCGTGGGCCCACGAAAAAAGCATATCATCTTCGCCGCCCTTTTCGTTGGCCTCCAGGGAGAACGGGGCGGACGCGGCCAGCATCGTCTCCCGCCGCAACAAGGAATTGCCGATGCCGTAATAGCGATGACTGGGGCCGCTCTGCTGTGGGCCCGCACGCGTATAGAGCCGTTCGACATAGGCTTTGTGGGGGATGGCGTCATTCGCCAATCGCGCCTGCACCGGACCAAAGACCGCGTCGGCGCCCGTTTGGCGTTGCACGGCAAGGAGCGCCGCGAGCCAATGCGGGGGCGCTTCCTCGTCGTCGTCGAGAAAGGCGACGAGCGCGTCATGGGTCGCGCTCATGCCGGCATTGCGGGCGTTGGCCACACCAGGGCGCGACTCGTGAAGCAGGACCAGAGGCGCTGTGGTTTCCTGCCTCAAGGCTGCAAAAGCCTGAGCAGCAGAGCCCTCAGGGCTGTTGTCAATCGCCACAAGTTGAGGCGGATTGGCCAAGCCCACTTGGCGCAGAACACTGCGCGCCGCCCGCAAGAAGCTTTCGGGCCGGCGGAAAGTTGGGATCATGACGCTGAGGCCGCTCATGGGAGCGCCTTCAAGACATGATCAGCGGCTTCGCCAACAGGAAGGACAGCGAAGCCGAGATCCTTGGCGTTTTGGATTGTGTCTGCGAGCGCCTTGGGCGTTGTGCCGAACCGGCTCGGCTTCGGCGCCACGTCGTGGGTGAAAAGGATCAACCAGGCTTGGCGCGCAGCGGCCCTGGCAAGCCAGGGACTGACCAGCCGGTGGGCGTGTTCGCCGTAAAGGCTCACAGCGCGGAGCTGCAGCCTGTCTGACCAACCGATATTTAGACCAGGCAAGATTCCTCTGGCGGTGGTGAAGCGAGAAGCCAGGGCCTGCTTGAGGGCGAAGCTTGTTTCGCCATAGGGATAGGCCATGTTCCGGGGCGGCGCCTTGAGCCCGAGGGCCCCAAGGCTTTCGGCGTTGCGGGCGCAATCGTTCAGAACCATGGCGGGCGCCGCCTTGGCGCAGTCGAGATGGCTATGGCTGTGGCAGCCGATTTCATGGCCTTCGTTTTGGACCGCGGCGAGATCGGATTTGCTGAACATCGGGCCATAAAGACTATCGGCGTCTTGAAGTCCTGCGCACGCATAGACCGTGGCGCGAACCTCCGCCGCCGCCAGCACGGGGAGCCCATGACGGACCACGCTGGCGGGAAAGTCGTCGAAAGTGATGGATAGGATCGGCTGGTTCGGCGCGATCTTAACGGGCTGGGCCGCGCGCCATTGGGTCAGGCGTCGGCCGATCTTGGCTGAGAGCGCGCGGGAGGGCTCATAAACCGAGGTCACGGGGCGTGCTCGGCATAGATTGAGGTGCGGTAGAGCTTTAGTGCGGCGTGACGGGCCAGCATGGGCGTACAGCCCCACGGGTCGCGGGCGAGAAAAGAGAGGGCGGGTCGGGCTGCTCGATGAACCGGGACGCGCTTGAGCGCTTGGGCCGCACGCCAACTGGCGAACCGGGAAACAGCCTCCGGGTGCTTGGTGGCGAGCCGTCCGTAGTTTGGTCCGGCCTCCCTGAATTTGCGCAACAGGGTCTCGACGCTGTCGAGCCCCGCATGGGTGGCGGTATTGTCAAGATGGCGGATCGCGCCGAACCGGCTCGCCCTCAGGGCCCAGTCGACGTCCTCCCAGCCCCAACCGACGAAAGCTTCGTCAAAAGGCGTTTCGGCCAAAACGTCTCGGCGCACCAAGAGATTGCTGGTGGCGGTGAACTGCGCTGGGTCGAGGGCGCGATCCGCCGCGCTGCGGCAGTCGGACCGAGCGCTCATGAATTTATGCAGCGCTGTGGCTTTCAAGCTCTTGGCCTGGACCACTGAAAACCCGCCGAAGGCCACTGGCGGATCGTCCGCGTCGATCAGTGCTAGCCAGCGATCGAGAAAAGCCGGCTGGTCGGGGATCATGTCGGCGTCCAGAAACAAGACATGGCGGCCCTGAGCCTCCGCGATGAGCCGGTTGCGGGCGGCGGCGCGGCCGCCGTTGCTAGGCAGAACGATCAGGCGAACCTTGTGGGAGCCGCTGCTCGCCAGGGCCTTGAGCTTTTTCGTCAAGCTCGGATCGCCGGACCCATCGTCGAGGATCACCCACTCCAGCCGCGCCCTAGCTTCATCCGACGCGGAGGCGAAGTTTTGCCCGATGGGTGTCGGATCATGCCGGAAAACCGGGGTGAGGATCGAGATTGTGGTCGCAGGTGACATCGGCTCGGGTCGGATTCTTATTTCAGCCAGGCGGTCACCCTAGCGCAGAGGCGTTGCCAAACCGCTTCCGCGATCGGGCGGCAGCCGGCGACATTCAGAAGCAGGGCCGCCGTCGCGTAGGTCGCGGCGCCGGCCAAGGTCTTTGCGACGAGCTCCGGCAAGCCGCCCGTTGGAGGGATCGCCAGCACGACGGGGGCCATCGCCGCCGCCGCGAGGAGGGAGCGGGCGAGGTCGCCCAATGCCCACGGCAAGGGGAAAAGGCGCTTGCCTACCAACGCCAGGAGGCCCGCTCCGCATGCGGTCGCCACAGCCACGGCCCAGGCGGCTCCATAGAGGCCATAGGCATGGGCGCCGAGGCCCGCGAGGAGCACAGTCAGAGCGGCGGGAAAAAGCATCACCATGGCCCGCAGCCCGGTGCGGCGCGTCAACTGAAACGCCTCGGAGAAATAATAGGTGGATAAGCCCGCAAACAGACCTGCCGCCGCCAAGGGCGGGATCAGGGCCGCGGCCTCGCCGGCCAAGGCTTCGCCCACCATGGTCGTCGCCAAAGGCTGCGCGACCAGGATGAGCCCAAGGGCGGCGGGGATGGTTAAAGCGTAGAGCGTGCGGATCATCCCGTGCGCGAGGCGAAGCGCAGCGGTGCGGTCGCCGTTTTCGTAAGCGGAGAGCGTCAGCGGCGCTGCGGACATGCCGGCCCAGATGAAAAGGAGATCCAGGGTGCGGACAAGACCAAAAGCTGCCGCATAGGCGCCGACGGCGGCCTCCCCCAGAACACCGGCGATTGCGAAGCGAGCGCCTGCCTGCACCGCAAGCTCAAGAGACAAGGCCATCGCGAGCGGCATCCCATAACCGGCAAACGCCGCCGCCGCCTTCAGCTCCAGCCGCCCGCCCCGACCCTGCCCTAGGAGCCGAAGCGCATCGGGCAGGGCGATGACCAAGGCGCCGACCAGCAGCCCCAGGAACGGCGCCGCCGCTCCCAGGGTCGTTGTGGCCGCAAAGGCGATGCCGAAACCCAGACCCGCCATCGTGAAAACGGTTTCGCCAACGCTGTAACGGACGACCTTATGATCGGCCCGGTCGGTCTCCCGCGCGACGCGCGTCAAGAAACGAACCAGGCTCGCGCCGATCGCAAGGCTGGCGGCGGCGGCCATAGCGGGGTCGGCGCGGAACGCGATCTGTACGATGGCGATCAGGGCCGCGGCGAAAACCGCCGCGGCCAGAAGGATCCCATTCAGGGTGGCGAAATGATGGGAAAGGGTTCCTTCCGCTTTGGCTTTTGCATGAAAGCGAAAGGCTGCCGCCTCGGCCCATGTGAGCGTCAGAGTATGGACGAGCTGAGAAGCGACAAGGACAAGCGCGTAGCGGCCGTAATCTTCAGGGGGCAGCAGACGCGTAAAGGCCGCTACCGCGCCAAAACCAGCCACGGCTTGGGCGATGTTGACCGGCAAATGTCCCATGAGTCGCTTGGCGATCATGGGAGGGTTTAGCGCGTGCGCAATTCGTCGCCAAGCAGGGCTGGAACCGTGCGGATCATGATCCACAGGTCAAACCAGAACGAGGCGCGGGCGACATATTCCATGTCGTAGCGAATGCGCTCGCGCACATCCTCGGCGCGGTCAATGGGACCCCGGGAGCCGTTGATTTGCGCCCAGCCTGTCAGGCCAGGCTTGATCCGGTGGCGGTGGGCGTACTCAGAAACGATCGAGGCGGTGTAGACATCGCCGGTTTTCATGCCCACGGCGTGCGGCCGCGGACCGACAAGGGACATGTCGCCCTTGATCACGTTGAAGAGCTGTGGAAGTTCGTCGAGGCTCGTTCGGCGGAGGAAAGCGCCGAGCTTGGTGACCCGGGGGTCTTTGGCTTGGACTTGCAGAACCGGGCCCTGCGCGCTCTGCGGATCGTGGCGCATCGTTCGGAATTTGAAGACCGTGATGATGCGGTTATTGAAGCCTTCGCGCTCTTGCTTGAACAGAATAGGACCCGGACTGTCCCGCCTGATGAGCGCTGCGATGAGGGCCATGACAGGGGAGAACACGAGCAAAAGCGCGCTCGCGACCACAAGGTCCTGCATGCGTTTGACGCTTGCGCGGCGGCGAGAGAGACCACCGCCGGACATGCGAGCGGTCGGGGTATCCGCAATGGTTTCGAGTTGGACAGGCTCGCCGATGGAGACGCCGTCGAGGTCAAGCACGAGGTCGACGCGATTAGGCGTGATCCGGAGGCGCTGCAGCAGCGCCCTCACCCGAACTTCCGCCTTCTGGCTCACGCAGACGACAATGCGGTCCATCTCCGGCAGAAGCGGCCAGGACAACAGGTCCTCGATGGTGCCGAGAACGGGGGCGCCCGCGACTATGAGCGGGTTGCGGTCGGCTCTGTCGTCGAAGACAGCGATCACCCGCAGATGCTTTGAAGCGTTGCTCTTCTCGATCAAACGCTGGGCCGCGTCAGTGGCCCCGACGACCACAATGTTTTCACTCAGCGCGCCTGACGCCAAGGCGTGACGAACCCAAAGCCCGCACAGCGCATGGAGACCGGCGATGCTCAGGCCCCCGATGGGCGCGGTGACGGCGATTGCGAGAAGCACAGGCGCGGAGGGGGCCGTCGCGGAGGCGAAACCGATAGCGGCGAGAACGCCCATTGCGATCCCTCCCACAGCCCGCTCGCTGCGGCCTTCGCCTTGCGCCAAATCGGCGTAGGCGTTCGTCATCCAAAGGCCAGCTTTCATCAACGCCGCAACGCCGGCAAGAACGACAGCCTGAGACAAGGTGAGGGCGCCGACATCGACCTGATAGCCAAGCGTCACCACGGCTGCGGCGACAGCGGTCACCAGTAGCCAGTCAGCGCAGGCAAGCAGACGCCCGAGAAACCAGGCGTCGAGCCGGAGCCGTCGACGCCCGAGGCTGGCAAGCTGGCCGACGGCGGCTGCGGAAAAGGGCGTTTTAGGCTCGTCGGCGCGCTGCGCGCGGGCGTCTCCGCGTTGAAGCGCTTCGGCATGATGCGCCGGCCGCGGTCCTGCCTCTCCGGCCGCCAGCCCCTGACGTCTCGCGCGGGCTTCGGAAATCGAGGTGGGCTTCACGGGACAATTCTCCTCAGACGGGACCTTTCGCTCAATGGCTCTCGCAAGAAGCGTGCCGCTTGAGGGGCGTTTCACGGGGTCCCGACAGGCGTCGCCTGTCGTAGGGGGAGGGGAAGGCGCCTTGATTGTTGCGTCCCTTGGCGTGTAGGAGGGGCTGACCGGAGACGTGGCCGAGCGGCTGAAGGCGGCGCCTTGCTAAGGCGTTATACTCTAACCGGGTATCGAGGGTTCGAATCCCTCCGTCTCCGCCAATTCTAAAGCAAGCGGTTGGCTTCAAAGGCGATTTCCGAAGGCTGACATCGTATGCCCTATCGGCTGTCCCGCCAGACATGCGCCACATTGATTTTATTGGGGTTTTAAGGTTCAGTTCTGCTCATAGCGCGAGTGGTGGACGAAGCGCCCGCTGCTGGAGTATTGTAACCATCTGTTATCAAAAGGCTTTCTGCCTTCGCGCCGCTTTGCATAGGGGTGGCGCCCCACCGAGGTGATTTGGTTGGCAACGCACAGCGGCCAGCGGAACGGCAGGTTTCCCTTTGCGCCTCGGCTCGTCCCGACAAATCCGCAGGCGTTATATTTGCCAGGTAGTGTCGATAGCGCGCGAAGATGTCCGGTTTTCATAGCAAGGCAAGTGTCCGCCTCTTGGCTTTGACCGGTCTGCCGGGTTCGGTCGCCGGGCGGGCTCAGGCGACCGATTTTTGGGTCTCCTCGATGCGTGCGCCGCAGGCCTCGAAGCGGGCAAGGTCACGCGGCCCTCTGAAAGACAGCGAGGCGTCTGTCTGGATATTCGTGGATCCGCCCATGGGCTTTGACGGAGTGGCTCTGGCGCCTTTTGTTCGGGGATCAGCAGCACAAGCCCCTCATAAGCGCACGGCATTGTCGTTGGAGACGACGCGCTCGGCCTTTACCTCCAAGACATTGTCGAGGTGGCCGACGAATGCGATGAAGGCTGAACCGTCCTCGCCCGACGTCACGGCGAAGCGCGCGTTGTGTTCGCCGATATAGACCTCCCGTAGCCAGCGATTGGCGGCCTCGATGTCGTCAACGCCGGCCAACCGCTTTTTTACTCTTATACTTGTAATCGAAACCCCCCTTCTTCAGCGCCTCATGAAAAGGCTTGGGCGTGAAGTCAAAATAGTGCGTGACATTTTTCTCCACGACCCAGTCTTTGATCTGCTCCTCGGGTTGTTGGACGGCATGTTGCCCCGGCGGCGATCAATATTCGCTTCCGACCCACCACCAGCGCAGGCATCCCGAAGCCGGCGAGAATGCCGCTCGCTCATCCTCAGCAAAGACGCCGCCTCCACACAGGTCAGAGCGCCCACCTGAAAGGGACCAATCGCCTCAATGATCCTGGCCATGAGTATCTCCTGAAGCCCTGCGATCCTTCCGGCCAACACCGGACAAATCGCTTGCGACAAAAACCAGACATATCGCGTGGCGCCGACAACAAGCGTTGCGTCGCTTGACGCGGCTTGCGCCCGCGACTAAAGACCGGACGGTTCTTGCTGGGCCTATACCCTAAACTGGGCGAGGGGCTTGGCGGGATGGAGCAATCAGCCCCAGGCGGCGCGGCCGGCGGTCCAGGTTTTCCTGGCCTAATCCCTACTGAGGGGTCGGCGCGCCCGAATTCGTTGGGCGCGGCGATCCCGGGTTTGGGATCGCTCGCCGGCGCTGAAGTGAGAAGCAGAAACCGGCCGCAACGCCAAAGGACGAAACGAAAACCCCCTCATGCCGACAATCAATCAGCTTATTCGCAAAGGCCGGGAAGACAAGCCCGTCCGCAATAAAGCGCCCGCTCTGCTGGCGTGTCCGCAACGGCGCGGCGTATGTACCCGCGTTTACACCACGACACCGAAAAAGCCGAACTCGGCCATGCGGAAGGTGGCCAAAGTGCGCCTCACCACCGGCATCGAGGCGGTGTGCTACATTCCCGGCGAAGGGCATAATCTGCAAGAGCACTCCGTCGTGCTCATTCGAGGCGGCCGCGTCAAAGACTTGCCTGGCGTTCGCTACCACATTCTGCGAGGCGTGCTGGACACCCAAGGGGTCAAAAATCGCAAGAAGCGGCGTTCGCTTTACGGCGCCAAGCGCCCGAAATAAGAGGACAATCCGATGTCTCGTCGTCACCGCGCCGAACCGCGCGAGGTTCTGCCCGATCCCGTCCATGGCGATTTGGTTCTTACCAAATTCATGAATTATATCATGTACGAAGGGAAGAAATCGGTTGCGGAAAACATCGTCTATGGGGCTCTCGAGGCGGTGGAGCGCCGCCTGAAGCGCCCCGCGATCGAAGTCTTCCATGATGCGCTGGCGAATGTCGCCCCCGCCATCGAGGTCCGCTCTCGCCGGGTCGGCGGCGCAACCTACCAGGTGCCCGTCGAGGTGCGGCCGGAACGGCGTCAGGCTTTGGCGATCCGGTGGCTCGTGAACGCGGCCCGCGGCCGCAATGAACACGCCATGCAGGACCGCCTGGCAGCGGAACTGGTGGACGCTGCGAATAATCGCGGCTCGGCCGTGAAGAAGCGCGAAGACACCCACCGGATGGCGGAAGCCAACCGAGCCTTCTCGCATTATCGCTGGTAATCCAGCGCTTTTGAACCATCTCAGGAGGGGGCCGTCCGGATTGACCCGGGCGGCTTTCGCCGCAACCCGGGGACGAAGCCGTCATGCCGCGCCAGTACAAAATCGAAGACTACCGCAACTTTGGGATTATGGCGCACATCGACGCCGGCAAGACCACAACGACCGAACGCGTGCTGTTCTACTCCGGCAAGAGCCATAAAATCGGCGAAGTCCATGATGGGGCCGCCACCATGGACTGGATGGAGCAAGAGCAGGAGCGGGGCATCACGATCACCTCCGCGGCCACCACCACGTTCTGGAACGGCAAGCGTTTGAACATCATCGATACCCCCGGCCATGTCGACTTCACGATCGAAGTCGAACGTTCGCTGCGGGTGCTTGACGGCGCGGTGTGCGTGCTCGACGGCAATCAAGGCGTGGAGCCCCAGACCGAGACGGTGTGGCGTCAAGGCGACAAGTACGATGTTCCCCGCATCGTTTTCGCAAACAAGATGGACAAGCTTGGGGCGGACTTCTTTCGCTGCGTCTCAGACATCAAAACGCGCCTGGGCGCGCGGCCTGTGCCGATTCAGCTGCCGATTGGGATCGAAAGCACGTTCAAAGGCGTCATTGACCTTGTTGAAATGAAAGCAATCATCTGGGACGAGGACACTCTCGGGGCGAAGTACCGCGCTGATGACATTCCAGCCGATTTGCTCGACCAGGCGAAGGACTACCGCAGCCAGCTCATCGAAGCCGCCGTCGAACTCGATGATGAGGCCATGGAGGCCTATCTCGATGGGACCGAGCCGGACGTTCCCACCTTGAAGCGGCTGATCCGCAAAGCCGTGGTTGACCGGAAATGGTACCCGATCCTTTGCGGGTCGGCCTTCAAAAACAAAGGCGTGCAGCCGCTTCTTGACGCTGTCGTCGACTATCTTCCGAGCCCCCTCGACCGGCCTGCGATCAAGGCGATCGACTTCCGTACGGAAGCTGAGACGGTGCGCACCGCCAGCGACGAGGAGCCCTTCTCAATGCTGGCCTTCAAGATCATGGACGACCCCTTCGTGGGCACGATCACTTTCTGCCGCATTTATTCAGGCAAGCTCGAGGCGGGCGACGGTCTCCTCAACTCGACCCGTGATAAGAAAGAACGCGTGGGGCGGATGCTTCTGATGCACGCGAATAATCGCGAAGACATCAAGGAAGCCTATGCTGGGGATATCGTCGCGCTTGCGGGGCTCAAGGATGTGCGCACGGGGGATACCTTGTGCGATCCGAACAAAGCCGTGATCCTGGAGCGGATGGAGTTCCC
>JAGWZH010000110.1 GCA_018971945.1 Alphaproteobacteria bacterium
CACGTGAGGTCGCGACCATTGCTTCGATTCTCGCGCATGAAATTCTACACGAGGCTCTTGAATATACTCACGAGATGGCTTCGGCGTCCGCTAGGGAATTGGGGCGGAATGGATCCCTTGCGGCGGCACAAGAAGATGTGGTGGTGCAATCCCATGCTGTAGTTCTTTTTCAGTTGGGAATTCGATTTGAGGAGGATGGGGTCGTTGCCGACCCAAATGGCAGTCTCGCGCAGTATGAAGCAAGCCTAGAGCGCATCTGGGCGGACAAGATGACAGGCGCGCACTGGGAAAACCTTTCTGCCGAAGAGCGCAGGCTATTGATGAGGGAGATTGCGCGAGATGTCGCTGAAGGTGCGATGGCGACAAGGCCTATTGAGCGCCTGAGCGATGTGGCTGCGACATTGGGTTCAATGTTCGGTTCGGCCTTAGGTCGAGTTATAGCTGGGGAAGACGCCGTTCTTGCGATTGGCGCCGGTGCTCTTTTGGGCACAATTGGGTTAAACATCGGTCAGCAAATAGATGCGCTGCAATTAAATGGTTCCTACTGGCAATTCAATGCGAACGGCGACCTGGTCGAGCTTACTCGCAATCAGTCGGATCGTGTCTGGCTAGACTTTGGAAATGAACTTGGCCAGTTCACGGCTAATGCTGCTATCGGTGCAGTGTCGAGCTGGATGACAATGTCCCTAGGCGAGGCCCTTGGGCTTGAGGGCTTCGGTGCGGAGATGTTTTCGACTGGCGTCGGAACATTGCTCAATCACACCTTGCAGAATTTGGCGCAGGGTCTTCCGGTGTTCGGACGGTTTGTTCCTCAGCCGCAAGATTGGTTTGATGCAGGCCGACTAACTGACGCAGGACTCGGAGCGTTTGCCAGCGCATTTGGCTCGTTCTTCGGTGCAAAACTCGGTTCGCTAGTGGTTGCTCCGCAAACCCAAGCAGCAGTGACGTTGTCATCTCTTGGATCGGCAACAGGCTCGTGGGCTTTTGGCACGATGTCCAGCGGACTCGGGTGGGGCGGAAGCCTCTTTGGTTTTGGCAATGGCATTTGGGGTATATTTGCAACAACCGGCATCGGCGCCTTTATCGGTTTCGTCCTCGGCGCGTTTATCGGCAATCTCTTTGGCCGCAAGAAGCCCCGGGTGCCGACGGCGAATGCGGAGGTGGCGCTGCAGATCCCCAATGCGGTCTATGCCTTGGGGGCGGTCACGGGCAACGAGGGCGGCAATCTCGATCTCGTGCGCTCCATGGGCATGGCGGCGCGGGACACGCTCAACGGCCTGATCGAGACGATCACCCGGGGCGATCCCGACGCCAAGGTCTCCAACACCTTCTCCCCCAGTCAGTGGTATGGCCACACCGGCGGGCAGCTGTGGGTGCGGCTGGGGGCGCAGAACGCGGCGAACCAAAATGTTCAGTCGGCGGATGAAGCCGTGGACAAGGGCGTGCTTTACGCCCTGCCGGCCACGCAGATCATCGGCGGCGATCTGTTCTTGAAGCGCGCGCTCTACAACATGGTGCGCAATCCGGGGCAGGTGAAAAGCGTGGCGCAGCTCGCCGGCGATCTTCAGATCGCGGAGGATTACGCGTTCTACCTGCAGAACCGGGAGATCATCGACGCGATGATCGCCGAGCCGTGGACGTCTATGTCCCAGGCGCAGAAGGATTTTTACAACGCGAACAAAGCGTTCATGACCCGGGCGCTGGCGAAAGAAAGCGTACCGCTCGCTACAAACAATCCAACACTGCGGCCAAATGGGGAAACACGAACTGATGCCGAATGGTTTGCTGATAATCAAACGATGGTCAATTCGATCATCAATGATCTGAACCTCACCCAGTTCGCGGCGGCCTGGATCATCACACTGCAGCGGGCGGCGGAGCTGGAGCTCAACCGCACGGCGGTGAGCGACTTCTACGGCGGCGCCAAGGGCTTTGTAGATAGCCTCGGCCTCACCATGACCGGCGGGGGAGTGGACTATGAACTGGTCCGGTTCCGGATGGACGGAAATGCGCTCGTCACGCGCTACGCACCCGCCGGGACGAAGGCGAGCGATAACCTGGTGGTCGGTAGTGATGTTCCGGTCGCTAGTTTGGTCCCGTGGTGGGATGGCGGGACGGGGGCACCATGGACCGTGACGGTTGAAAGCGTCCTGGGCCACTCGGATGTGTTCATTTGGGATCCGGCTTTGGGTGAATATGTTGATGCCGCGGGAAAGATGGTCCCAAAGCATCAAGCGCTCGTTGCGAGGAAACCAAACGCGAGTTTTGTCAACGGGGCTGGCGCGTATTCGGGATCGATGATCCTTCGCGGCGAACAACAGAATGGTTGGTTCGCGGTCCAAGGCGGCGAGACGGTTTCTTTTCGGTTCGACGCGAAGGCGCTTGACGGAACGACCCACGTTGACGCCGCGTTTCATTTTTGGCGGGCGGACGGTTCTTTGCTCCAGTCCCATGCGGGATGGGTGACCAAACAGTTGAACTTGTGGAGCGCGGTATCCGGCAGCCATGTGGCCCCAAATGAGGCCGCGTACATGACCGTCGAAATTTGGCCACGGCGGTCAGATGGAAACTCAAGCGTAGCGCAAGGCGTAGCCATAAAGAACGTTCAATTGAAGCGTGGGCCTTCGTCAGGTTACGCAGTCTCACCCTTTGAGGACTTTCATTCCGCCAATTTCCTCGCGGACGCGAACTACACGACTGATTCTGCGCCGCGAGAGCGCGCCCGGAACAATTATCGCGATTGGTCTGCTAGCGCTGGACCGATCACCTACGACGACTATCACGAGGAAGAGGAGTGGATTCAGACCGGCGGCTATTGGCACGATAGCGGCTGGGGCTGGCAGTATTGGGTGGAGCCAGACGTAGAGCAGGTCATCCGCACCTACAGCGGCGGAGATGATATCCTGATTGGGTCGTCCCACAATGATGCCCTCCGCGGACGTGGCGGTCATGATTGGCTTGATGGCGGCGGCGGGAATGATCGCCTTGAGGGTGACGAGAACAATGATGTCCTTCTCGGACGGGCCGGGGCGGATTTGCTTTATGGCGGGGCGGGCGACGACTACCTCGCCGGAGGCGATGGCGACGACAATTGGTGGGCAGCCTCAGGCCATGGCCAGTCCGGGCTTTTTGGCGGCGACGGCGATGACACCATGGTTGGCGGTAGTGGCGTCGACACGCTGTTTGGCGAAGCCGGCAACGACACTTTGATCGTGGATCCCGGTACGACTTGGGACTTCTTGGGCGGGGGAGCTGACAGTGAAACCGCAGGGGCAGCTCGCCCCACGGATGGTAAGCCTTTTGGTGACACCGTATCCTTTGAGCGCTTTGAAGCAGGCGTGACCGCCGATCTGGCGACCCCAACGCCTTGGGATCCAAACCCAGAGTCCCGTTTGCTGAGCGGCCCCGGTTTTGCACTTCACGTTTACGAGATCGAGAACCTGACCGGCTCTGCCTTCAACGACGTGCTCAAAGGTGATGATGGCCGCAATACGTTGACCGGGCTTTCGGGAGACGACACGCTCGAAGGGCGGCAAGGCGACGACTTGCTCGTTGGGGGCGGCGGCGCCGACCTTCTCAACGGCGGTGATGGGATCGACATCGCGTCGTATCATCGGTCTTCCGCCGGCGTCTGGGCGGACCTGACGGCCAATGAAGGCTTCGGCGGCGACGCGGAAGGGGATACCTTCGTCGGGATCGAAAACCTGTCCGGCTCCGACGGCGCCGACACGTTCAAGGGAACGACCGGCGCCAATCGTTTGATAGGGCTCAAAGGCGATGACTGGTTCATCGCGACGGCCGGCGCCGACATCCACGAGGGGGGCGACGGGTTCGACACGGTCGACTACGGCGACTTGACGACCGGGGTCACGATCGACCTGCAGAGCAACACCGCGAGCGGCGGCGCCCTCGGGCATACGTTCACAGCCATTGAGCACCTCGTCGGGAGCCAGGCTGGCGATACGTTCTTCGGGACCGCAGGCGATGAGGTCTTCACCGGCGGCAAGGGCAATGACGTCTTCCAGGGCCGCTCTGGGTCCGACACCTATGTCTTTGAGCGCGGCGATGGGATCGATACGATCACCGAGACGTGGGACGGTTCCAACACCCTGACCTTGAGCGGCGATCTGACCTGGAATGATGTCTGGTTCTCGACCCCGCCAGGCAATCTGGAGTGGGGGATTATCGGGACCGCGGACAAAGTCATCTCGATCAACAACTGGGACAGCAACCAGAACAACAAGCTCAAACGCGTCGATATGGGCGGCGCGGGCGCAATTGATATCAACCACATCAATTTCGCCCCGAGCGGGGCGAACGACGCCAACAACACGATCTTTGGGATGAGCTGGGGTCGAGACCTCATCTTCGGCTACAACGGCAACGACACCCTCTACGGGGCCAACGGCGGCGGTTGGGAGCAGAACGGCAACGTCATCGCCGGCGGTCGGGGCAATGACACGATCATCACCTCTAATGGCGATGACCAGTTCGTGTTTGAGCGCGGCGCCGGGATCGACACGATCACCGACACCGGCGGCGAGGATATGATCATCTTCGGGCCGACGGTCGCGGCCGAAGACGTGATCACCGAGGTGGTTGGGCGCGACCTCTTCATCGGCGTGCGAGATTTGGCCAACCCGACCTTGAAAGCCAGCCAGGTCGCGGACCGCATCCGTATCGTCGATGGCGGGACGATCTTCGTCGATGGGTGGAGCGGGTGGGAAACCCACAACACGATCGAATTCATCCGAGCCGGCGGCGCCGAGATCGACTTGCGAAAGCTCGACATAGCCTGGAACCGCGAAACCACCTGGGCTGGCGGCGGAGGCGGCGGAGGCGGCGGCGGCGGCGGGACCTATCTGTTCCCGGTCGTTTTTGATCTGGGCAATGACGGCCTTGATCTCATCAGCGTCGAGCAGTCAACCGTCGCTATCGATGGAGGGCCGGAGAGCGCGTCGC
Source organism: Alphaproteobacteria bacterium (assembly GCA_018971945.1). Taxonomy (GTDB): domain Bacteria; phylum Pseudomonadota; class Alphaproteobacteria; order Caulobacterales; family Aquidulcibacteraceae; genus REEB509. Next base: position 4,963 of record JAGWZH010000110.1, read on the forward strand.
TGCGCCTGGGGTGGGTGGGCGAGCAGGATGGTCTTCTGGCTCTCGATCGCGACGGCGATGGAAAGATCACGCGGCTGTCCGAGATCTCGTTCATTGGCGACAAGGTCGGCGCCAAGACGGACATGGAGGGCCTCCAGGCCTATGACAGCAATGGCGACGGCGTCCTCGACGCCAAGGACGCCCGCTGGGGCGAGTTCAGGATCTGGCGGGACGCCAATGGCAATGGCCGCGGGGCTGGCAAGGAGCTGATGACCCTTGCTGAAGCCGGCATCACAAGCCTGTCCCTCAGCTTGACGCCGACGGGCTTCACCCGGGAGGGCATGACCGACAATCTCTCCCTCAACACCGCGGTCTTCACCCGCTCCGACGGGACCCAAGGCACGGCACACGATGTGGCGCTCGCGACCCGCTTGGCCCACGTCAAAGGGCTTGGCACCGGCGAGAAGCGGTCTGAGTGGAAGAGGGGATTGACCGACGGTGAGTTCGGGGTCCTCAAGGCCCAGAACGGCAAGGCCTTGTCCCTCGCCGGCGTCAGCAAGGGTGCGACCGCGCCGGAGCAGAGAATCCGGATCGACAAGAACGACGCCAATGACGGCAAGGATGCGCCGAAAAAGATCACCCCGAAAAAGGGCAGCTTGTCCGACGTCGCTGAGGAGCAGAAGAAAGGAACCGTAGCGGGGCCCTCCGCTGGGCCCGGCGCGCCCATCGTCATCGATCTCGGCAGTGATGGGCTTGACCTCGTGACGCCCGGCCAGTCGGCGGTCTGGTACGATCTCAACGCTGATGGATGGAGCGACCGGATCGGATGGGTTGGCGCGGGCGAAGCGATCCTCGCCCTCGACCGCAACGGCAATGGCCGGATCGAGGTCTTGGACGAAATCAGCTTCCTTGGCGATAAGCCGGGAGCGATCAGCGACCTTGATGGCCTCTCAGCCTTCGACAGCGACGCCGATGGGGTCTTGAGCGCCTCCGACGCCCGGTTCGGCGACTTCGTCCTATGGCGGGACCTCAACCAAGATGGGTTTAGCCAGGCGGAAGAGCTGCAAACCCTGGCGGAAGCCGGCCTCGTCTCTTTGGACCTGACGCTTCAGCCGGGAGCAGCGCTGCCGACGGATCCCTTGGACAATCTCATCCTGCGCAGCACCGCGGCGCACTTTGCCGATGGGCGCAATTTGGTTGCCCACGATGTCGCTTTAGGCAGTCAATCAGGCCTTGCGCTTGCTCTCGCGGGCGGACCTGTTGATCCGGCTACGCTCAGCGCAGAGGCTGTAAACGACGCCCGCGCCGGCCGTGGGCTGACCCCCTGGTCTCTGGGCCGCGATCTTCGTCGGTTTATCGCGGCAGGGCCGGACGCCGATAGAGAAGACTTCGATAGCTCAGCCATCCTTGCGGGCGCGCCGACGCCGACGGAAGCAGACGCCCCTGACAGGCTGGCTTTTGGCGAAGGTTGGGATGACGCCGGGTCGCCTTGGGAAACCGTCTCAAGCGATCGCGTCGAAGCGCCGCGGCCTGACAGGCTGGCCCTCGCCGCTGAACAAACATCAGCGGCGGCAGGGGCCCCACCCACAGACAGTCCATCAGTTGATGCTGAACCGGCATACCTCACTGGCCGGGGACGGTCCGCTCGCTGGTGGATGCGAGCCTCGGGCCTGCCGATGGACGGTCAGCCTGTCCAAGGACAAAGCCTTGCCGCCCTCATCGACGGCCTGCAATCTGCGACCCTCAGCGGCGCTTCCATCGCCCCAGGTCCCGAAGCCCCCCTCACCGATCTGACCCGCAGCATCGACCAGCTGCGGCAGTCCATGGCCGCTTTGGGGGGCCGCCGGGGTGGCGAAGCCGCGCTGAGCGATGGCGAAGCCGCGCGCCGGCTACGGAACCCGGCTCAGATCGGCCTGCAACACTGGCGTCGGACCCCGCGGGAGTTTGCATGAGCCCCCGTTTGACAATTGTTCTCCGGTGACGCTGATGGCCGCCATGACGCTTGCCCCGCCCCCCGCCTCTGGTCCCCAGGCCAAAACCGTCGCCCAGGCCTTGGGTGAGGTCACCTGGCTTCTCACCCAGTCGCCCATCCACAAGCAGCTCTTTCTGGGCGACTTGGAGTGGTTCGTCATGCCGGCGATCCTGATGGAGCAGTTCCGGATGTTCTATGGGCCGAATCCGCAAGGGGGCCCTCCCATCCCCGCCGCTGTCGCCCTCTGGGCCTATGTCTCACCCGAGACCGAGGCCCGGCTTGAGGCCGGCGCGCACAAGCTGCGGATCGACGAATGGCGGGGAGGGGACACGCCCTGGCTCATCGAACTCATCGCCCCCTTCGGTGGCCAAGACGAAATTCTCCGGGACCTCGCCACCCAGGTCTTCAACGGCAAGGCGTTCAAGTTCCACATGACCGGCCCAGACGGAAAACGACGCGTCGTGTCGAGCGACCAGCTGGGCGAGAAGCCGAATTAGCTTCACCAGGTCTTATTTGTCACCCTCAAGATTTCCCTCGCCCACGACTCCAACGCCGCCCGTTTCTCCGCCAAGTACTCATTCCGGTCATAAACTCGGCTTACCGACGAGCCGACCAGGTGCGCAATCACGCGCTCGGCGGTCTCATAGCTCACGCCCACCCGTTCGCTGGTAATCATGGTGCGACCTGTGCGGCGGAGGTCGTGCGCCCCAGCCGGCGTCATCTCCAAAAGTTTAGAGCAGCGGGCCATGGCCCGGGTCAGTCGCTTGGGATCCAGGCTTGCTTCGCCGCTGCGGTCCAGAAAGGCGAATACGCTCTTCGACCGGGCGAATGCCTCCTTAAACCGCTCCGTCGCCAGGTCGGTCAGCGGAACCGCATGAGCGCGCTTCCCTTTCATCCGGTTCGCCGGGATTATCCAGAGCCTGTCGGTCCAGGAAAACTCCTCAGCCCGGGCGCCGACCACCTCGCCCGCCCGTTGGAGCGTGATCAGGCAAAGCTGCAGGGCGGTGGCGGAGGGCCAGGAAAGGCCATTCACGGCCCGCTCCCCTTGTCGTTGACCGGGGCCAAGGCCCAGGCCTTGGTTGGTCCGCGCTGCGTCCCAAAACGCCCAGAGCTTGCGAAGTTCTTCTTCGTTCAAGACCCGCTCGCGAGAGACCTCCGGAAAGACGCGCTCAATGCCCAAAGCCGGGTTGGCAGCGATCAGATCGCGCTTCAGTGCGAAGTTCAGAACCTGGCGGACAACGCCGTGTGCGCGGTTGCCGGTGACGGCCCCGGCCGCTTCGCCCACCTGTTCAATGAAGGCGATGATCTCGCCCCGGCGCAGCTCTGTGTAGCGACGCGCGCCCAGCCGCGGCAAAATGTGGCGATCAAGAAGCCATGCTTCCAAGCTCAGCGTTTTCGGCCGCTTTCGGCGCTCGCTGTCCTTGCGATAGGCCTCGGTGAGGGCAGCGAACGTCTCTTGCCTTTTCTGTCGCTCCGTCGCAATGGCGTCGCGCTTGGCCGCCACCGGGTCGATCTCCTGCACCGCGAGCTTGTTCAAAAGTGCAATCGCTTTCGCGCGGGCCGCCGTTAGGGTGATCGATCGGGCGTCCCCGATGGCCGCCTCGCCCCGACGGCCGTTGGACGAATAGCGCAGCACATAGCTTTTCGCCCCCGCAGGGGTGACTCGCAAAAACAAGCCTTTCACATCATGGTCAGGCAGGCGAAGCTTGGTCGCCGCTGGAACCGCCTCATTGACCAGTTTCTGGGTGAGGCGATTTATCGCCGCGCCGGGGGCACGTGCGGGCCTTGAATCCTGTCTGTCGTCATGGGCCTGTGCCTCATCTGCAAGTCTCCTTTGGGGCACCACGGTATCCCTCGACAACGCGCGCTGATCATTGGACAGCGTGTCTACACCACCACGGCGTGCCCCGCCAGTGCCCCAGTTCGGCGTCGGCTCTGGCCTGTTTCAATCGGCTTTGGTCGTGCTGGTTGCCGTGCCGGTTGGAGAAAAAGACATTCAAAAACAGTAAAATAATCCGATCTGGGCCGACTCAATCCGATTGAGACTGAGACTGATAGACTGCTTTGGGAGCAGGGGGTCGTGAGTTCGAATCCCACCGCTCCGACCATATCCACCAAGGACTTCCGGGCAGCGCGAAAATTTGCAGAAAAGCCCGCGCCCCGCCAGCGCTCCAGCTGAGGGTCGAAGGTGATCGGTTTTGGTCGCATTTGACCGGTTATGACCCTGTTTGCTTTAGGGGCGCTGTCGGCTCATTGTTGTCCAAGCCCGTTGCAGGTCTCAGGCGCGAGTTGGCGGGCCAGCGGGGAGGGGGCTACAGAAGAGTGGGCGGAGACGACGTGGCCGCATCACGTTGCCGCGACCCGCGGGAATCTGCGGAAGCCGAGGCGGCGCGGCAGAGGTCATCTGAGAGCGGCAAACATGGCGCTGACTGAGGGCGCGCCGCTTGCAGCTCTGATTCACTGGGCCCCAAAGCTTGGCGGAAACGCGCGGCTGACGGCGTAGGGCGGTTACGTCGTCGGGCGCACCGGCAGAAGCCGCAGGCGCTGACGGTCAATATCGATTCTGAGCAGCGCGCCCGCTTGCAAGTCAGAGGCGCACTGACGAAGGCCGGTAACAACTGGCCCCACCAAGAACGCTGGCGTCATGTCGGCCACCCTGATCTGCACGACGCTTGGTTTCGCTCCGTTCATGGCAGCCAGAATGGCGCTGAAATCGAGGTCGTGGGTGATGATCACCATGTCATGATGTCATGCGTGCGCGCGTAAGCAACAATATCGATGTCGTCGGCAGGCGCGGGCCCACCCGCACTCCAGTGTGCAGTCTCAAATCCTACTTCCGCCAGCATCGCCACAAAGCGCGGCGACAGGTTCATATCCAAAAGCAACTTCATCCCGCATCGGTGAGGGCGAGGTCTTGGCCTTCCGCCAGCCAAGCTGCGTATTGCAGGGCTTGGAGGATATCGTCTCGCTCGAGGTAGTGGTAATCAGCCAGCACCTCATCAATCGTGCGCCCAGCGCCGATTTGGCTCACCAGCATCGCCGCCGTCACCCGAAGGCCGCGAATGCATGCCTTGCCACCCATTTGGCCTGGCCGCTGTGTGATGCGATCAAAAGCGTTCATGGCGCTAGAATAGCGATTGCTGGCCAAAAGCGCCACTCTTGGAGCTTCCCGCTCGTTTCCGTTTCGGTATCGACGTTTCCGGAACGATCGTCT
>JAGWZH010000111.1 GCA_018971945.1 Alphaproteobacteria bacterium
TCAAGAGCGCGATGCCATCGCCGTCGATCTCAAGTTTGAAATTTTCCATCGCCATCTCCCTCTTGGACTAAAGCTTTTGCATGGCGGCGCGCATCTGCGCCCCGAATTCTTCCGCGCGGCGCGCATAGAAGCGAACAATCTCTTCGCCTGCCAAGACGGCCGCCTCCTCAAAACTGACAGCCGGCGCTGGGTCGTACTCAAGCGCTGTCTGGATGCTCCGGGCGACCTGTGGCCCTGCGGCCATTTCCACAAGCGCGAACGCGAAATCTATCCCGGCGGTGACGCCGCCGCCGGTGACCAATCGGCCGTCCTGGACGACCCGCGCTTTTGTGGCGACGGCGCCGGTCTCGCTCAAAAGCGCATGATAAGCCCAGTGCGTGGTCGCGCGCTTGCCCGCCAGAAGCCCTGCCGCGCCAAGCACAAAGGCGCCCGTGCAAACGCTCGTCACAAAGCGGGCCGAGCCCGCCTGCGCTCTGACGAACGCCATAAGCGCGGGGTCGGCGATCGCGTCTGAGACGCCAAAGCCCCCGGGAACGCAAAGAATATCCAACGGCGGACAATCCAGAAACGTCGTGGTGGGCGCAAGCGACAACCCGCAATCGGAGGGAACAAGCTCCATTGTTTTCGCAACAATATGGACATGCGCTCCAGGCATACGATGCAGAACCTGGAGCGGCCCAGTGAGATCGAGCTGCGTCACATGCGGAAAGAGGACGAAGCCGATCTGCACCGGACGCTCCAAAGCTGGGTCAAACGCGTTCAATGATTGTGGCTGTTCCCATCCCTGCGCCGACGCAGAGCGTGGCGAGCGCGGTCGCTTTGCCGCTGCGTTCAAGTTCGTCGAGCACCGTCCCGAGGATCATGGCCCCGGTCGCTCCCAGCGGATGTCCCATGGCGATGGCGCCGCCATTGACGTTCATCTTGTCATGGGGAATGTCCAGCGCCTGCATCATGCGCAGAACCACGGCGGCGAAAGCCTCGTTCAGCTCATAGAGGTCAATGTCTTTGACGTCCATGCCAGCCTTTTTGAGCGCCTTGGCGGTGACGAATTCGGGGCCGGTCAGCATGATCGCTGGTTCTGAGCCGATCGAGGCCATGGCTCTGATCCGGGCCCGCGCCTTAAGCCCCAGCCGCTCGCCCATCTCCTTGGTTCCGATCAGCACGCCTGCGGACCCGTCCACGATGCCCGATGAGTTGCCCGCATGGTGGACATGGTTGACCTTTTCGATCTCAGGATAGCGCTGCTGGATGACGGCGTCGAAGCCAGGCATCATCTCGCCCTGCATCTTGAAGCTTGGCTCGAGCGAAGCGAGGCTTTGCATGTCCGTCTTCGGGCGCACGGTTTCGTCGTGCGCGAGCAGCACCGCGCCCAGCTGGTCTCTCACAGCGACCACCGACTTCTTGAAGCGCCCCTCGGCCCATGCTCGCGCGGCGCGCTGATGGCTCTCTACCGCGTAGGCGTCGACGTCGTCGCGGCTGAAGCCGTATTTTGTAGCGATGACGTCGGCGGAGACGCCCTGCGGGACGAAATAGGCCTTGATCGCCGATTGCGGATCGGTTGGCCAGGCGCCGCCGTCCGAACCCATCGGAACCCGGCTCATGCTCTCGACCCCGCCGCCGATGGCGAGGCCCGCTTCCCCTGACATCACCTTAGCCGCGGCCATGTTCACCGCTTCCAGGCCGGACGCGCAGAACCGGTTGACCTGCACGCCGCCGGTCGTCTCCGCGTAGCCCGCATTCATGACGGCCGTGCGGGCGATGACGCTACCCTGTTCGCCCACGGGAGAGACAACGCCAAGCACCACGTCGTCGACATAGGAGGTGTCGAGATTGTTCCGGTCGCGGATGTTTTCAAGCACCTGCGTGGCGAGACTGAGCGCGGTGACCTCATGCAAGGTTCCGGTGTTCTTGCCGCGGCCCCGCGGGGTGCGGACCGCATCATAAATATAGGCGTCAGCCATGATCGGTTCTCCTATTCCAAAGAACGCCCGGAAGGGGCCGGAGGCGCCCCAGACTACCTTCCGCTGTCCCACGCCCCGGGCGGTCGGGCGTGGGCGGTCAAACTCAATGCCCCTCGATGGCGACTTCGCCCCTGAAAGAATTGGCGATGAAACAGGCGTCATGGGCTTTGTGGTGCATGGCGGCGATGTCCTCGGCGGTCGGCCGCTTGTCGCCGGACCAGGCGATGGTTGGATTGAGGGTCACTTTCGTGACTGCAATGCGCCCCCGCTCGTCTTTGGCGAGCAGGCCTTTGGCCTGATCCATGTAGGAATCGACCACGAACCCTCCGCGGCGCGCGAAATCGAGGAAAAACAGCATGTGACACATGGACAAAGACGCCACGAGCATCTCCTCAGGATCAGCGGCGTCCTCCGCGCTCAAGGGAGGCCGCACGACCCCCGGCGCTGAGGAGCCGTCAATCCCGATCCCGCCATCAAAACTGACCCGATGACGTCGCGAATATTGCCCATCGGTGAAAGCCTGATCACCCCGCTCCCAGGCGATTATGGCTGTGTGCATGGCCATCTTAGAGGGTCCTCGCTATCAGGAGTTTCATCACCTCATTGGCCCCGCCATAAATCCGCTGAACGCGCGCGTCGCGGAACATCCTGCCGATCTCCATCTCGTTCATATAGCCCCAGCCGCCATGCAGCTGGAGACATTCGTCGACGAGTTCGCACTGCACGTCCGACACCCAATATTTGGCCATCGATGCGGTGGCCGCGTCGAGTTTTCCCTCCAACAAGCGATCGGTGCAGTAGTCGCAGAAAACCTTCGCGACAGTAGCCTTGGTCTTGCACTCCGCGAGCTTGAATTGGGTGTTCTGGAAGTCGATCACAGACTTGCCGAAGGCTTTGCGGTTCTTGACATAATCGATGGTCAGGGCGAGCGCCCGCTCCATCATCGCCACCCCTTGGATGCCGATCTGCAGCCGCTCTGAGGCCAGTTGCTGCATGAGCTGGATGAAGCCCTGCCCTTCCTCCGGTCCAAGAAGATTAGCGGTTGGAACGCGAACGTCTTCAAAGAAGAGCTCCGAAGTGTCCTGCGCGTCCTGGCCCACCTTGTCGAGATTGCGGCCACGCCGGAACCCCTCGACCTCATCGGTTTCCACGATCACCAGCGAGGTGCCGCGCGCGCCCTGGCTGGGGTCGGTTTTCGCCACGACAATGATCAGATTGGCGGTCTGTCCGTTGGTGATGAAAGTCTTCGACCCATTAAGGACATAATGGTTCCCGTCCTTTTTGGCGGTGGTTTTCACTCCCTGCAGGTCAGATCCAGCGCCAGGCTCGGTCATGGCGATGGCGCCCACGAGTTCGCCCGAGGCCATTCGCGGCAACCATTTCTTCTTTTGCTCTTCCGATCCGTAGTGCCACAGATAGGGGGCCACGATCGCGTTGTGCAGGGGCAGTCCAAACCCGTCGACGCCCATCTCGCCCATGGCGTACATGATGACAGCTTCATGCGCGAAGGACCCTCCGGCTCCGCCATATTCTTCAGGCGCCGCCACGCACAAAAGCCCAGCCTCCCCCGCCTTGAACCACATATCGCGGTCGACCACGCCCGCTTCGCGCCATTTGGCGATCTTTTCGGGCGGCGCCTCCCGGGCGAAAAAATCCCGCACGGACTTGTCGAAGATATTGAGCTCTTCGGAATTCCGCCATGCCGCGGGGGCGACGTTCAACGCTTGCATAGGGTCTCTCCGCTCAATGATCAAAAAGCTTCGACCGGCAAGGCCATCATGGCCTCGGCGCCGGTTTTGAGCTTGGCCAGGTGCGCCGACGCCTCAGGCAGGCGACGATCCAGGAAATACCGGCCCGTGACGATTTTGTTGTCGTAGAAGGGGTCGGCGCCTTTATTGGCGAGAGCCGCTTTGGCCATCAGCGCCCACATATAGCTCAGCGCCGTCAGACCGAACAGCTGCAAATAATCATGGCTGGCCGCCCCGGCGTTGTCGAAGTTCTGCATGCCGTTTTGCATCAGCCACATCGTGCCTTCCTGCAATTGGCCCTTCGCAGACTTGAGCCCCTCGATAAACGGCGCCATCTGCGCCTCGCCTTCATGGTCAGCGATAAAGGCGTCGATCTCGTTGAAGAAAGAAAAGATCGCTCGACCGCCATTCGCAGCGAGTTTGCGACCGACGAGGTCCAGAGCCTGCACCCCGTTGGTGCCCTCGTAAATCATGGCGATCCGGCTGTCCCGCAGGAACTGGCTGGCCGGAAAATGTTCGGTAAACCCTGATCCGCCGTGCACTTGCATGGCGTCGGAGATGTGGCGGAAGCCCTCGCCGGTGAGAAACGCCTTGAGGACCGGGGTCATCAGGGCCATGTAGTCGCCGGCCTTTTCCCGCACTTTTTCATCAGGAGAATTGTGCAGAAGGTCCCCGTAAAGAGCCGTCCAGAACAAAAACGCTCTTGCGCCTTCGTTGAAGCACTTCGCATCCATGAGCATGCGCCGCACATCGGGGTGAGCTATGATGCTGTCGGCAGGCTGATCGGGCTCTTTGGGCCCTGTCAGGCTCCTGCCCTGGCGACGGTCCTTGGCGAAAGCCACGGCGTTCTGATACGCGACCTCGCTCATCCCAAGGCCCTGCAGACCGACGCCCAAACGCGCCTCGTTCATCATCACGAACATCAGATTGAGACCCTTATTGGCCTCTCCAATCAGATAACCGGTGGCTTCCTCATACTGCATCACGCAGGTGGCGTTGCCATGGATACCCATTTTCTCCTCAAGGCCCACGCAAAAGGCGTTGTTGCGGGCGCCTAAGGACCCATCCGGATTGACGAGATATTTTGGGACTATGAAGAGGCTGATCCCCTTCACGCCCGCTGGGGCCCCTTCGATGCGGGCCAACACAAGATGAATAATGTTCTCGGTCAGATCCTGCTCACCGCCTGAGATCCAGATCTTCTGACCGGTGATCTTGTAGGAACCGTCCGGTTGCGGAACGGCCTTGGTCCGCAAAAGGCCCAGATCCGTTCCGCAGTGCGGCTCGGTGAGATTCATGGTCCCAGCCCATTCGAAGCTCACCATCTTCGGCAGATAGGTCCGCTTCTGCTCTTCGGTCCCGCCCACATGGATCGCGGAATAGGCCCCATGGGTGAGGCCCGGATACATGCCAAAAGCCATATTCGTCGAGGTGACCATCTCGTTGAAGGCCACGTTCACCACGTGGGGAAGGCCTTGACCGCCAAAAGCGGGATCCGACGACAGCGCCGGCCAGCCCCCCTCCACCATCGTCTTATAGGCCTCCCGGAACCCTGAGGGCGTCTTCACCCCATCTGGGCTCCACAGGCACCCTTCCACGTCGCCCGCATGATTGAGCGGAAGCAGCGTTTCGGTGGCGAATTTAGCCCCTTCGGCCAAGATCTGCTCGATGAGGTCAAGGCTCGCGTTTTCGAAGCCCTGCATGTTTGCGTAGCGCTCTACGCCAAGCACATCCTTGTAAAGAAATCTGAACTCGCGCAAAGGCGCGTGATAAACAGGCATCGACTTCTCCCAGCATAGTCCTTCGCGTGATGTGAACGGATCGCCCTCTTCCTAGGAGGCCCCTCCCTCAAACCAGGTCTCGCCTAGCCGCCTTCTCCCAAACGACGGCGCGCCTCTTTTTCGAAAGCCCGCGCAGCGGCGACGCCTTCGGGGGAGGCCGGCGCCGCAAGCCGGCCCTCCAAGAAAGCGATGCCCTCCTTCAGGCTCTCGATGGCGTGGAGAATGTCACGCTTCTGAGCCTCGAGCGCCACGATCCGGGCTTTGAATTTCTTAAGCGCGACCTGCATTTGCGCCCTCTGGCCGTCGCCAAGATCGTAAAGATCAAGGATGTCTTTGATCTCCTGAAGCGACAGCCCGACGCGTTTGCCGCGCAGAATAAGCTGCAACCGAACCCGGTCCCGGCCACGATACACGCGCGCCTGACCGTCCCGCAGGGGCGTCAACAAGCCTTTGTCTTCGTAAAAACGAAGCGCTCGCGCGGTCACCCCGAATTCCCGGGCCAGTTCCGATATGGCGTAGGTGCGTTCAGAGCGGACGGGCATGGGACGACCCCGCGTTTGGAGAGGCGGGAGCCCCGCCTGGGAAAACACCACTTTCCCTAAAGTCGCTTGACGTAAACGTCAAGCTTAAGAAAAGGCCTTCGTGGTCACAGTCGGGCCATAGGCGGCTTTGCCTCCGCGTTTGCACAGGCCTTTCGCAACCGGTGTGACCGCAGAGGCGACAGAGCGCGCTTTGAAAGCCGACCGGAGCGCCGCTAAGCCTCCAGAAGCATAATTGCGCACCTCGCCGGATGTTGCCGGACGTATCATTTTCCTTGCATTTACAATATGTTACAGTCAAATTGCGGTGGGCGTTGATGAGCACATCTGGCCGCTGATTTCCGCTCTCGTGGTGACCCCGGTGGTGACCAAAATCTGGACTGCCTGTGCAAGCATCTTAAAAGCTGACGAAAAGGGTCATCAACGCCGCCCAACCCGACGCCGAAAAAGCATCCTGCATCTGGGACAGCGACGTGAGAGGCTTCCGTCTGCGAGTACGCCCAAGGGGCCGCAAGACGTTCGAGCTCAAGTACCGCGCCGATCGTCGTCAACGCCTTTTCGTGATCGGCGACTACGGCCCCTTCACAGCTGAGAAGGCGCGCAAGGCAGCCGAAGACGCCAAGCACAACGCAAGCCGCGGCGGCGATCCCCCGCACGAAAAAGAAGTGCGCCGCAACGCAGCGACAATCACTGAATGGATTCACCTCTATCTGACAGAGGGACGCATCGATAAGCCTGAGAAGCGCGAAAGCTCGTGGCGGACAGACGAACGCGACCTCCGCTGCCATGTGGAGCCGCTCCTGGGCGCCCACAGCATTAACGCGCTGACGACCCCAGACATCTCACGCTGGCAGCGGGACGTCGCCAACTTCAAGACCGCGCGAACCCAGAAGCGAGACTTTCGCCGGAAGTCGACCATCCTCGGCGGGCCCAAAGTGGTGGGACGAGCAAGCCGCACGCTTTGCGCCATGCTGAACTGGGCCATCAAACGTGAGCTCATCAAGGACAACCCTGCCGCGCGCGCAGCCAAACCGCAGGACCAGCTGCGCGAGCGCTTTCTAACGGACAAGGAAGTCGTCCACTTGTTCGATGTCCTCGACGCCATGGAAGTGTGCGCCGACATCCGGGAGGACCATGCCGACCTCTTCCGCATCATCGCCCTGACGGGCGCCAGGCTCGCCGAGATGCGCGATCTGGCGTGGTCCGAGATCGATTTTTCGCGGCCAGCCATTATCCTTCAGCCAGAGCGTTACAAGGCCGGACTGAACGGTCGCAAGGTGATCAATCTCAACAGCGCCGGCGTCGAGATACTGAAACGCCGCGCCAACGAGACCGCCTGGGTGTTCGCCAAGCCGCCGCCGTTCAAGGGACCGGTGGAAACACCGCGCAAGGCGTGGGCGGCGGTGATTGCTCGGGCGAAGTTTGACGATCTGCGCATTCACGACCTGCGCCGTACCGTCGCGTCGCTTCTCATCAAAGGCGGACACAGCTTGGCTTTTGTGCAGAAGGCCCTTGGCCACTCGCGACCGGAAGTGACGGCGCGTTACGCACACCTCAAACACACACGCGCCGCCTTCGTTGAAGTTGGCGCTGTCTGCACGCGCAGCCGCGAGACTGCCCCATCTTCTGAGACCGAAGGCGCGACTATCCCGAAGTCGGAAGAGAGGCGTTTGGCGCCCATGCGGCCTACCTCGCGCCGGTTCTGCTTGAGCAATCTGAGGTCTGGAAATTTTGCTGAGAGCGGGTCACGCATCCTGGCATTCCCACTTGATGTCGGCCTTGGTGTCTGCGGAAACGTCACCATCCCAGCCACCCGATGATCGGGGACCGCCCGCATCTGATTCAGAAATCCCATCGCCATCAAAGCCTACCGAGATGGCTCCGGTCGAAGCGATACTGGTTAACGTTACGTTAAAAATTTAAGATTCTGCCCTGCGCCAATCAATCTCCCTCCTTTGGAAAAACGCGCTAGAGAGCTGTGATGCGCCGCCTCGTCCTTCTGTTCGCCTCAGGCTTCGCCAGCGCCGTTGCCGCGTGTGGCGCGCCGCCGTCGGCCCCCTCGCCGTCTTTGGCCTGTGAGCCGCTGCCCGGGGCGGAAGCCCTGTTGGGCTCAGAGGCCGTCCGCCTGATCATGGTGGGCGCCGCCAGTCCCGCTGAGGCGCAGGCCCTCGTGCTCACAGCCTGCGCCGCCCTGAACAGAGGCGACAGCATCGCAGCGTTCGTCCCCGCAGGCCCAGAGGGCGAAGCGCTCCGCGCAACGCTTCTCGGCTGGGGACGGCAAGGCGCCGCGGTGAGGGTCGCCGCCCTTCCCGCTGTGGATCCGAGCGCCCCCGAAGCGGCCCAGCAGGCGCTGGCGGAGGCTCTTGCCGCGGCCTCCGCCGCTGAGCGGACCATTGCGCTGCTTGACGCCGACAGCGCCGCCCGGCGCCCTTTGGGCTTGTCGGGTCAAACATGGCGGCCGGCGGGGGCGCTCTTGCCGCCAGAGGGCGCGATCAGCTTGCGGGCGATGCAGGCGCCTGGGTCGCAGACCCGGCTCTCGCTTGCTCCGTTCGAGGACATTCCCGCCCACGGCGCTGCGCGGGCCTATGACGGCCTGATCACTCTGCCGACGCCCGCCCTTGAGGAGCGCCCGCGCCCAGGGTCCTCGTCCCTCGGGCAAAGCCCAGCCCACGGAGACGATCTGCGCGGCCGCTGATCATCGCCGTCGAAACGCCATCGCCGCAGCGAGCCCCGCCGCCAGCGCCAGGAGCACGCTGACGACGCCATAGAGAAAGCTGCTCTGGGTGGCGAACTCATAGATCCGCCTTTCAAAGCCGCTTCGGTCAACGAGCACCTCGTCGTCTTTCCGAGAGATCAGGACGCCGTTCCGAAACACCAGCACCTGGGACTGATAAACCCCGATCGGGGCGGTTGCGGGAATGGCGAAATGGGCCTGGAACAACAGGTCGTCATCAAGCGTCACCCCGCCCGGATTGACGCGGTACAACCCGCTTTCCGTCCGCAGGGACACGAGCGCCCGGCGATAGTCCCCAGGATTGGCGTCCGCTGGCGTGCGGCCGTCAAGGACCGGCAGCGCCGCCGCATTTAGCCGATACCGCCAAATCTCCGCAGCATCGATGATCTCGTTCAGCGGTCTTGTGGAATAAACCGCAAAGAAGCTTGGCGCGGCGCTGAATGAAACGGGATCGCCGTTCACCCAAAGTCCGAACACACGTCGCTTGCGCATCAGCGTCACGGGCCGGTCCGGCCCGCGCATCACGATGACGATGTCTCCCCCGCGATTGGCCGGCGGGTTCACCCCAAACACCGTGATCTGCTCGCCGCGATAATCGCTCGTCACCGCCACCTGCCGGCTCGACAGCCCCACCGGAAGCGGCTCCGGCTCTGGCGGCGGCCGCTGCGCGAAAGCGGACGCGGCAAGGAGGCTGGAGGCGATCACGACGGCGGCCATCGCCGCCGGACCTCTCATGACCCACCCTGGATGGAATACGCCTGATCGGGCGTGATGATGAGGTCGGTCAGCAGCTTGAGCCCCGTCGCCAGGACCACAAACCCCAGCACAGCCCGCAATTGTTCGGCTTGCATGCCGGCGCCGACGCGGGCCCCCAATTGTGCGCCGATCACGCCGCCAAGCATGAGGAGCAGGGCCAAAACCAAATCCACCGTCTGGGTCGTCACCGCCTGCAATACGGTGATCAACGCAGTCACGATCAGGATCTGCAACAAGGAAGTGCCGATAACGACCTTGGTCGGCGCCCTCAGCAGATAGATCAAGGCCGGGGTCAAGAGAAACCCTCCCCCGATCCCCATGATCGCCGCCAAGACGCCCACGCAAAGCCCGATCGCCAGGGGCGGAATGACGCTGATATGCAGGCCGCTTCTGTTGAAATGCATGCGGAACGGCAGCCGTTCCGCCAAAGACGGACCGAGCGGCCGGGGTTTCGGCGGCTCAGCGCCCCGCCGCATGGTCGACAGGCTTTCCATCAGGGTCAGGGCCCCGATCAGTCCGCAGAAAAACACATAAAACAGCGCGATGAGAAGATCGATCTGGCCCGCCGCAAGGACCTGGGCGAA